>JAISQD010000119.1 GCA_031274415.1 Tannerellaceae bacterium
TAACTCTTGCTGTAACTCTTGCTGTAACTCTTGCTGTAACTCTTGCTGTAACTCTTGCTGTAACTCTTGCTGTAACTCTTGCTGTAACTCTTGCTGTAACTCTTGCTGTAACTCTTGCCCTGCTACATAATCCAGTTTCACAAACTGAATCTGAAATGATAAGCCTACTTCTTTCCAACGAAAAGCTATCTGTGTATAATCTTTTAGTTCATCGGCGATCAGTTTCAATCCGTTACCCCATTGGTCAATAATACCCAAACGTTTGAAAATCGGAGCAATCACCTTATTTCTCGCGTCGCTCTGACGGCTTTCCATTGCTGAATAATCAATAGAGGGAGGCAATAGTCCGGGGCTGGTGATTTCAACCATATCATCGTAAATGGCAACCTTTATATCTTTGCCTGTAAGGGAATAATCTCTGTGGACAACGGCATTCCGAATCACTTCCCTTATGGCTGTAATCGGATATTCCCAATGTGAAACGGTATAAACGCCTTGTACAGTTGCCCCTTTATTGATATGGCGCAGTACAAAATTGTAAGCTTCTTCCGCTTGCGTGGATATATTGGAATAAATACTTTTTTGGTCGATAAATTCTTCCGATTGTGTTCCCTTAAACCGGGCGCACTCCACTTTGGCATAATGGAATAACGTGTTACGAATGGAGTCGTCAGAAAACAAAATCAAAGCATGCGTAGGATAAGTTGTGTCTTGAATGGTTTTGACAAGTTCCAATTTATGTAATGCCTGCTGATCAAGCGTTTCTCCTGTTTTCTCTTTGAATATCGCTTTAAAAGATTCGATATTCAATTCCGCAGCAGGCTTTTCCGGTACGATTTCGCTATCGAAAGAGATGTTTCGTTTCTTACGTTCCAATTCGGCAATGATCGTTTCATCCGCCATACGGTTCGTAGAACCCACACGAATATAAGTACCCTTTAATGCTCCTTTGTCTTTGAGGTGATAAGGGGGCATACTACCGGGATAGATGGAAACTTTTATCAGGAGTTTATCGTCTTCAGTCAAAAATGTGATAGACGGTAGGATCGTCGGATAACAACGGTCGAAAATGACATTGCTGACTTGTTCTTCCAAAGCCATCAGGTCGTCTTCCGGCAATCCGACAATTTCACGCGGTTCGTTTTTAACACCGATATATAAGTCGCCTCCGGCATCGTTAGCAAAGGCGATGATGGTCTTTGCCAAGTCGGCACGTTCCGGAAGAGTTGCCTTAAATTCAAGCCGGCGACCTTCGGGGTGGGTGATTATGTCTTTGAGGTTCATCGTGTGCCGTATAGTTATGTTGGGGAAGGAAGTGCGGCTGAAGGGACTCGAACCCCCACGCCGTGAAGCACCAGATCCTAAGTCTGGCGTGGCTACCAATTACACCACAGCCGCATAATTCCGTTGCAAAGGTAGTGTTTTTTTCATTCCGTACAAATTTGTGGTTAATTTAGAAGAATCCTGACGGCCTCTTCGATGAGGGTATCTTTGTTTTCTTTTATGTCTTCGTCGGTTAAATCGACTTCGATATCCGGTTCGATGCCAAACTCGGTGTGTTGTTTGTCTACGTCTAATATAGGGCTTGTGGAGAAGCGGATGCTCCAACCGTTGGGTAATTCAGAAGTAAAGGGGAAACCGCTTCCCCCGCCGGTACGGCCGCCCAGTATGGTGACACTCGGCAGGACTTTCATTTTGCTGACAAAGTTGTTCGTTGCGCTGTAACATTTCCGGTTGGTAATGACGATGACGGGTTTAAGCCACAAATAGCCATGTGAAGGCGTCAGGTAGATGGGATACGGATCGGAAAAGTCGTCATGGCCTTTTCCTGTTTTGTGCCGTATATATCCGCACAGGGTTTTCTCGTTCAGGAAACGTGAAGCCAACCTGTCCGAATTGGTGATCGATCCTCCTCCATTATCCCGCACATCTATAATGATACCTTTACAGTAGCTGAAGGTACTGAAGATATTATCCAAATCCTTTTCCAGGATACTCTCCTTAAAACTGCCGTAATAGATGTAACCGATCTGATTGTCGACAATACGGTTATGTTTGACGATGTCGTTGTAGTTCTGAGACCTCGACCAATAGGTATTACGCAGTACCTCTGTATTGAAATTGGAAGGATATCCATTGAGCCATCCGTCATATGAGGATATGCCAACATTAGAAGACAAGAGATTGACGTGTCCGTCTTGTAGTTCGTCGAGCATATCGGACATTATCCGGAACAGGTCATAATCGCTCATCTGTTCTTCAATTTCCGGACTGTACCGGCTATATATATTATCCCAATTTACATTCTTGTATTCAAAAAAGCAGTAGTTTTCATCGATTATTTTCCAGAGCGATTCAAAGTTCCGGCGGGGGGATACATTGTATTCATCCTCAAAATCACATCCGGTGAGATACAGGCAGAGAAGCGCCGGACACATGATATAGGCAATATATCGAGTCATCTGTTTACCATTTTAATAATAGGAACTGTTCACCCTGCTTTTATTGTTTGACCGTTTTCCACCCAGCACGATAAACTCTTTCACCCAGCCTATCATAAAAGAATGGGAAATCATATGTGTATTGATATCATTCGTCTCCGAATAATATAGGCTGTTCAAATAACCGAGACGAAGGGTGAAGTGGCGGATGGGGATATCGACCGTCAGGTAATTCTTCACTGCGAACTTGTTGTGGAAAGAATTAAAGGCAATCACATCAGAGGTATTCCCTTCATTAAACATCTCATAATACGAAATGCCATAGGGCGGGGAGAAAAAGAGACCGCCAAACGGCAGTTCCGTCTGGTAACGCAACGTCAACGGATGGTCTTTTACCTTCAATCCATAGAGTATGATCATCGAAATCCCCAAATCAATATCGACTTTGGCGGATAACGGGTTATTCCCGTTCCGGGTATTATAGATAAAACCGCCCATAAGATGGGTTGAAAGGCCGGCCAATAATTTAATGGACGATCCGAAGGGGATCCTGTAATGGTAGCTCAGCGAGTAATCAATAAACGTGCCGAAGTCATTCACATTTTCTGCGGGATTCCGTGTTGACGTGATATCCACATTAATGATCTGCTGTCGGGAGTAACGTCCTTTCCCTGCGCTGATGGTTTTCATGCGTTCGTTGAGGATACGCGCTCCCCAGCCGTTATAATTGAAAGGAGATAAATAGGTGTCTTTTATGTTTGACGTACCGAACCCGAGCAATGTGCCTTCATTCATCGAACGGGGTATTTCTTCGTCATTCTCTTGTCCCGCCGACTGGCATACCATACACAAGTTCAGTAGAATGAAAGCGATTATCTTCCCCATACCGTCAGTCGTCAAATAATTTCATTTGTCCGGTCATCTTGTCTATGATATCCGAGTGGCTTTCTTCCCGTTCTCCTTCCTCCAGCTCTTCCTCTCCTTGTGTTTCTGCTTCTTCTTCAGTTTGTGCGGACGGGGGTGGCTCGGGAGAAGGGGCTTTGACAGGCTCCAGCTCGTTTATTGTCCGGATGTTGGCGGTGGATATCCGTTTTCCTTTTGCTTTAAAGCTTTTTACTGCAACAAATTCTTCAGCGTCGATAATCAACGACTCACTGTCACTGGCTTCTCCGTCAAAGACGACCTCTATACGCGGATAGGCTTCATCCGTGAGCAGGTATAAACGACTGTCGGGATTATCGCTCACGAAGTTCTGCCGGCGGCTTGAGGCATCCAACTGGAAGCGTTTCAGGTAACGGAATCCCTGATCCGCATCTAAAAAGGCGGCTGTCCATATCTTCTCCGGGTTGTATTTCTCAATCATCAGGATGTTATCCTCATAATGGTTGCTCAGGTCGAAGGTTGTCGTATAAAAGTCGCCGTTTCTCAGCACAACCAATATCAGGTCGTTGCTCTGGAACTCTCCCAGTTCATCCCCGCGTCCGTCATAATTCAGGCGCAGGACATCCCAGTCGAACCAGACCTGACGTCCGCCCAGCGTAGAGCTTCCCTTTTGTTTCAGGGAGACTTTATGTATTTCAGCTTTCGTCAGCAGAATGCCGATCGAACTCCTTACCTTGATATCAATCTCGCTAAAGTCTTTTTCAAACACCAACAGTTTCTGCCGGGGCTTTGGTTTGAGGATGACTTTTACCGTCTCGGCTTCGCCATTGGCGTTGGCGCTGAAATACATGACACGCGAGCCTTCCGTCCCTCTCGTCAGGTCATACTCCCTATCCCGCATGATGCCCACTATGGCAAAACGTTTCATGTAGTTCTTACCCATCTTCCCGTCGCGATAGATCACGTTGTAAATGGTACGGGTATCATTCCGTTTGAAGACATTGATATAGATGACCTCTTTGCCGACAAACATTTTATCCGCTACCCTTACCACCTTGTACAGTCCGCTCCGGTAGAAGATAATGATATCATCCATATCCGAACAGTTACAGACAAACTCGTCCTTCTTCAACGACATGCCGATAAACCCTTCCGCTTTGTTGATATACAGTTTCTCGTTTGCTTCAACCACTTTGGATGCTTCGATGGTATCGAAATTGCGGATTTCCGTCAGGCGCGGATAGTTTGCCCCATACTTTTCCTTCAGCTTGACGAACCAGTCGATGGTATACTCCACGATATGGCTCAGGTGATGGTCGATCCGCAGGATATCTTCCTTGGTATGGGCAATCAGTTCGTTGCTCCGGTCGGAGTTGAATTTCAGGATACGCCCGACTTTGATCTCCATCAACCGCAGAATATCATCGCGTGTCACGTCACGGACAAGCTGTGCCTTGAAAGGCGTGAGGCGCAGGTCGATATGAGCAACCGCCTGATCCATGTCCTTTGCATTCTCAAACTCCTTATCCTTATATATACGTTCTTCAATAAATATCTTTTCCAGCGAGGCGAAGAACAGCGTCTCTTCCTGCTCGGCTTTCTGGATCTCCAGCTCCGTGCGCAGCAAGACCAGCGTATGGTCTGTCGAGTGGCGGAGCAGGTCGCTGACCGTCAAAAAGTGTGGCTTGTTGTCCTTAATAATACAACAGTTGGGGGAGATGCTGATTTCACAATCCGAAAAGGCATACAGGGCATCGATCGTTTTGTCCGACGATACGCCGGGCGCCAGGTGAACTAAGATCTCCACATGGCTGGCGGTATTGTCATCGACTTTCTTTATCTTGATCTTTCCCTTGTCGTTTGCCTTGAGAATGGAGTCGATAATCGTCGACGTCGTCTTCCCGTAGGGTATTTCACTGATGACAAGTGTCCGGTTATCCAGCTTGCTGATCTTGGCGCGTACCTTTATCGAGCCGCCCCGCTCGCCGTCATTGTATTTGCCGACGTCGACATATCCGCCCGTCTGGAAGTCCGGATAAAGCGTAAAACCGTCTCCTTTCAGGTACGAAACGGAGGCGTCGAGCAATTCATTAAAGTTGTGCGGAAGTATTTTGGACGACAGCCCAACGGCGATCCCCTCCACGCCTTGCGCCAATAAGAGGGGAAACTTAACGGGAAGTGTGACAGGCTCTTTATTCCGCCCGTCGTACGAAGGCTGCCAGAGCGTTGTCTTGGGATTAAACACCGTTTCCAATGCGAACTTGGAAAGGCGCGCCTCGATATAGCGGGGAGCGGCCGCCCCGTCGCCGGTCAGTATATTCCCCCAGTTTCCCTGGCAGTCGATCAGCAGATCCTTTTGTCCCAGCTGCACCAGCGCATCGCCTATCGAGGCGTCTCCATGCGGGTGGAATTGCATGGTATGCCCGACGATATTGGCTACCTTATTATACCGCCCGTCGTCCAGCCGCCTCATGGAGTGAAGTATCCGGCGCTGTACAGGTTTCAGCCCGTCGTTAATATGGGGGACGGCGCGTTCAAGGATGACATATGACGCGTAATCAAGAAACCATTCCTTATACATGCCCGAAAGGTGATGGGTGACCCGCCCATCCGCCTTTCCGGCTACTTTATTCTCCGGCCGTGCATCCTCTGGAACCGGCGATTCATTAGCCGCCGGCTCCGTCTCTGTCGCTTGTATCTCTTCCCGGTCGTTATTCTCTGTTATCTCTTCGGATTTCATATACTTTTATTTCCCGCTCATTTAAGGCGGCTTGCAAATATAGGAAAAAAAGCGATGATTCCCGTCACAAAATGCTCGCTTTATACCATTGTATAATAGGCTTCCCATCCTTTGCGCGGCGGTTCGCCTACCAGCAGTTGGTTGGCCAATGCGTTGTTTGTGATCTGTTTTGTCGTCCGGTCGAAGAGCAACTTTGTCCCCAGCCGCTGGCTCAATACCCCCAGGCAAAAGACCTGGCTTAACGTGCCGGCGACAGAGAACGGGGAGCGGGGTTTCTCTTTCCCCATACAGCTGAGCAGGAAGTTGGCATAATGGTTGGACGGGCTTTCGGGGATTTCCGGCAGCAGGGAAGCCATCTCACGGGCCTTCTCTTCCGGGATAATAGACAATGTGCTGCCGTGCGAGCCGCCTTTAAAGGTCAGCGTTTTTGTGTACAGCTCTTTTCCGGGATTCAATGTGGCCGGCTGGATCTTTCCTCCCGCTACCGGCGGGATGTCCGGGTCTATCTCCGATACGCCATACCCTTCCGGGACGGCAGGGATATTATCCAACCCGTCATACCACGTAATATCCAGCGCCGGCATATTCGTTCGTTCGGGGAAACGGAAAAGAATCGTGGACGACATCGGGAAGAAGAACGGGTTATGATCTTTCAGGTAGGTCGGATTGACCTCTACCGGCAGCCCCAGATCAAGGAACTGATGTACCGTATCCAGGATATGCGCCCCCCAGTCGCCCAAAGCCCCCATCCCGAAGTCGTACCAGCAACGCCACTGGCCGTTGATAAAGTCGTGATGATAATCGTGATGCTTCACCACGCCCAACCATGTATCCCAATCCAACGTCGCAGGAACGGGTTCGCCCTGCGGGAAACGGGTGATCTTCGGATCCCATCCGTGCCAGCGCCGTGCACTGTTCATATGCGCCGTAACGGCCGTCACATCCTTTATGATACCGGCCTCTACCCACGCTTTAAACTGGAAATAGTTCCCTTCCGAGTGCCCCTGGTTCCCCATCTGCGTGACGACGCCGAATTTCTTCTCTCCTTTCATCATCAGCTCGACTTCATTAAACGTACGCGCCATTGGTTTCTCGACATACACATGCTTCCCGTGTGCCATTGCCTCCATAGTAATCGGGAAATGCGCATGGTCGGGCACACCGACGGTGACGGCGTCGATCTTCTCCGCCATCTTGTCGAACATCTTACGGAAGTCCTGGAATCGGGGGACATCGGGGAATTTCTCCATAATCTTCTGCGTATGCGCCGCTCCCATATCCACATCGCATAAAGCGACAATGTTACACAGGCCTGTATTGAACAAATCCAGGGCAATATCAGCCCCCCTGTTCCCGATGCCGATCAGGGCAAGGTTGATCCTGTCGTTCGCCGACACAAACGGGGAGGCCGGCATTGTACGTCCCTTTACCGGCGTCCAAAAAGCCGGAACAGCCGTCGTCGCTGAAAGTGCAAGCGCCTGTTTGAGAAACAGGCGGCGTGAAATGTCATCTGATGATTTCATGATACAGTCATCTATAATTAATGTTTGTGATA
The DNA here is from genome assembly GCA_031274415.1 of Tannerellaceae bacterium. Taxonomy (GTDB): domain Bacteria; phylum Bacteroidota; class Bacteroidia; order Bacteroidales; family Tannerellaceae; genus DFXE01. The sequence goes on from JAISQD010000119.1 coordinate 7,619, forward strand.
CACCTCGAAAAAAACGCTATAAATATACAGGATAAAAACGAACCGCCAAAACAATTCCAATGCCTTCTGCTACCTCTCCTTTTTTCTTCGGTAGCAAGTAGCCGGTTCGTAGGGAGCAAGTAGCCGGTTGCTTGCTACCGGAGAAACAGGGAGAGGACAGTGAGGCGGGTGTAGACGGATACCGACTAAGCGGAAAGGCTATTAAAATAACGAAAAAATCGTCAGGGAATAAAAAAAGAATGGATTGGTAGGAGAATAATCACTACCTTTGCCGGAGATGAGAAAAGAGAACAGGCATATAATCCGTCTTTTGATGTTGGCGTCAAGCTTTGTCTTGTTGCTGACTGTCGTGATTCCCCATCATCATCACGAAGATGGTACGCCCTGTATTCTTTTGTCTGACGCAGGAGACTGCCATGATGAAGGTGACGATCATCATTACGATTGCGAATGTACAGGGCATACCCTTGTTTTTAATCCGAATGTTTCTTATGATGACCTGGAGCAGGATGGGATTACGTTGCACCTGATACCGTTCCCTTCGATTGCCGCCTATATGTATTCGCCGGATTTGTGGATGACTCCTCCGGTCTTTCCCCCCGAAAATCCTGTTTATGTCGAGTCGCTGCACGGCACGTGGACGCCTGTCGCGACCGGATTGAGAGCGCCCCCCGTTATTGGTTGATAACAGACAAGTAAGCGTTGGTAAGTGAGCCTGCCTCATTTATCATCCATTATTATTTATCACTAATAACATATTCACATGAAAAAAAAATATTTATATTGGGCATTTTTTGCCTGTCTGTTTGTTGCGTGCAGCAATCATACGGATACGCCGGATCATGATCACGACCATGAACATGAGTGCGGACATGAACACGAAGAGGGAGATACGCACGATCACGACCATGATCACGGTCACAGTGCAGAAGAGGGGCATCCCGACGAGATTGAGTTCGGGAAAGAAAAAGCAACGGCTGTCGGATTGAAGACAATCACTATCCGGCCGGAGGCCTTTAGTCAGGTCATCAAGACAAGCGGACGTATCCTCTCCGCACAAGGCGACGAAAAGACATTGGTCGCTACTGTCCAGGGAGTGGTCACGCTGAATCAAACGAAATTCGTCGAGGGATCGGCGGTACGGAAAGGACAGTCCGTGCTGTCGCTCGTCACGGGAAACATAGAAGGAGGAGACATATCGGTTCGTACGCGTGTCGCCTACGAAAAGGCAAAGAAAGAGTACGAAAGGGGAGGGGAGCTGGTGAAAGAGAAGATCATCTCGGAAAAGGAATTTAACCGGATAGCCTCTGAATACGAAATGGCCAAAGTGGCCTACGACGCCATTGGGGGAGACCGCAAAGGCGGAGGCGTTTCCGTCCTCTCCCCGATCAGCGGATACTTGAAAAACCTGCAGGTAAAAGAGGGCGACTATGTAGAGGTCGGCCAACCGTTAGCCACCATCTCACAGAACAGCCGCCTGGTACTCCGGGCGGAAGTCTCGGAGAAATACTACGGCAGCCTGCCCCTTGTCCAATCCGCCAATTTCAGGACGCCTTACGACAACCGCGTATACCGCCTCTCCGACCTGAACGGGCGCATCCTTTCCTATGCCCGGTCATCGGAGGCGAACTCCTTTTACCTCCCCGTCACATTCGAGTTCGACAACAAAGGGTCGATCATTCCGGGCGCCTACGTAGAGGTGTACCTGATGACATCCTCCCTTCCCCATACCGTCAGTGTGCCGGTCTCTTCCCTGATCGAAGAGCAGGGAATCTTCTCCGTCTATCTGCAGCTGGATGAGACCTGTTATAAAAAGCAGGAGGTAAAAACGGGTGTAAACAACGGGATGGAGGTACAAATCCTGTCCGGATTGCAGGAGGGTGACGTCGTGGTCACCGAAGCCGCCTATCACCTGAAACTGGCTACGGCATCCAATGCCATGCCGGCGCATACCCATCATTAAAGGAAGGAGCAGCCATGTTGAATAAGATTATTCACTACGCCCTGCACAACCGGCTGGTTGTGTTGGTATGCGGCGTCATCCTGATGATATGGGGGGCATATACCGCAAAGCAGACAGATATAGATGTCTTCCCCGACCTGAATGCGCCGACCGTCGTCATTATGACCGAAGCAAGCGGACTGGCGCCCGAAGAGGTGGAACGCCTCGTCTCGTTCCCCGTTGAAACGGCGGTAAACGGCGCCATGAACGTCCGGCGCGTCCGCTCTTCGTCCACGACAGGATTCTCTGTCGTATGGGTTGAATTTGACTGGGGAATGGATATTTACCGCGCACGGCAGATTGTTTCCGAAAAGCTCTCTATCGTATCGGAATCCCTGCCCGAGAGCGTCGGACGGCCAACCTTGGGGCCGCAGTCCTCCATACTGGGCGAGATTATGATTATGGGCCTGACCGCCGACTCGACATCTCTTCTCGACCTCCGTACCTTTGCCGACTGGACGCTCCGCCCGCGCCTGCTATCCACCGGCGGCGTCGCGCAGGTAGCCGTTATCGGCGGCGACGTAAAGGAATACCAAATCCTGCTGGATCCCGCGCGGATGAGGCATTACGGCATTACGCTGGACGACGTGCTGGATGCCGCACGCAACATGAACCGCAATGCCAATGGCGGCGTATTGTACCAGTACGGAAACGAATACATCATACGTGGGATACTCTCGACGTCCGATGTCAACGAACTGGCGAAAGGCGTCATAAAAACCGTCAATGGCGCACCCGTCCTGCTGGAAGATATTGCCACGCTGCAAGCCGGAAGCAAGTCGCCCAAGCTCGGGACGGCATCCGAAAGGGGAAAGCCGGCCGTACTCGTTACCGTCACCAAGCAGCCCGAAACCAGTACTATCCAGCTGACAAACCAGCTGAACGCCGTCATTGCCGATATCCAAAAGAACCTGCCGGCGGATGTGAAGATATCCGGCGATATTTTCCTCCAGAGCGATTTCATCGACAACTCCATCAACAACGTGAAGAGTAGCCTTCTGGAGGGGAGCATCTTTGTTGTGATTGTCCTGTTTATATTCCTGATGAATGTCCGTACGACGGTGATCTCCCTGATCGCCATGCCGCTCTCGCTGATTGTCTCCATACTGGCCTTGTATTATATGGGCTTTACGCTCAATACGATGAGCTTGGGAGGGATGGCGATTTCCATCGGTTCGCTGGTGGATGATGCGATTGTGGATGTGGAGAATGTGTTTAAGCGGTTGCGCGAAAACAGTGCATTGCCGGAAGGGGAGCAGCGTTCGACCTTGCACGTCGTCTATGAAGCGTCGCGCGAAGTACGTATGCCGGTCTTAAACTCCACCCTGATTATTGTCGTCAGCTTTGTCCCCCTGTTCTTTCTGGACGGGATGGAAGGGCGGATGCTGGCGCCGCTGGGGATCGCTTTTATCGTGGCGCTGTTCGCCTCCACAGTAGTAGCGCTGACGCTGACGCCGGTATTGTGCAGTTACCTCTTGGACAGGAAAAACAAGGGGACAAAGGAGTTTCGCGAATCGGTCGTCGCCCGCGCATTGAAAAGGGGCTATGGCTTTCTGCTTCGCAAAGCGTTCGACTATAAGAAGGTGGTATTGGGCAGTACCATTTGCCTGTTTGTCTGTGCGCTGGCGCTCTTTTTCTCGTTGGGACGAAGCTTCCTCCCCCCTTTCAACGAAGGGTCGTTTACGGTGAATGTCAGTACATTGCCGGGGATATCGCTGGAAGAGTCGGACAAAATAGGCCGTCAGGCCGAACGGCTGCTCATGGAAGTGCCCGAAATACGGACGGTTGCCCGGAAAACAGGGCGCGCCGAATTGGACGAACATGCGCTGGGTATCAACGAATCGGAGATCGAAGCCCCCTTTGTCCTGGCCGGCCGGAGCCGCGAAGAGGTCATGAACGACGTGCGCAGGAAACTCTCCGTCATCAGCGGGGCGAATATCGAAATCGGCCAACCTATCTCACACCGTATCGACGCTATGCTCTCAGGCACGAAGGCCAATATCGCCATCAAACTGTTCGGGACAGACCTGAACCAACTCTTTACGATAGGTAAGAAAATACAGGCCTCCATACAAAACGTCGAAGGGGTAGTAGATCTGAACGTCGAACAACAGATCGAACGTCCCCAGCTGACCATTACCCCCCGCCGCGAACTCCTCGCCAAATACGGCATTACACTGCCGCAGTTCGAAGAATATGTCAATGTCATGCTGGGCGGAGAAAACGTCAGCCAGGTCTATGACCAGGGGAAATATTTCGACCTGACCGTGAAAGCGACCAACGAAAGCCGTGCCGGAATCGAAGAGATCGGCAACCTGATGATCGACGCCAAAGGGACAAAAATCCCGCTGAGCTACATAGCCGATATCCGCTCGACAACAGGCTCGAATACCATCAACCGCGAAAACGCACAGCGCAAATTGGTCATCAGCTCGAACGTCTCGGGACGCGACCTGCGCAGCGTGGTGAACGATATCCGGCAGATTGTCCGCGAACAGGTCGAACTGCCCGAAGGATACCATATCGAATACGGCGGACAGTTCGAAAGCGAACAGGCGGCCAGCCGGACATTGCTGCTGACCTCCCTGATCTCGTTGCTCGTTATTTTCCTCCTCCTCTTCCACGAATTTAAGGACGCAAAGGAGAGCGGGGTGATCATGATCAACCTTCCGCTGGCGCTGATCGGCGGGGTCATCATCCTCTGGCTCACACGGGGCGAAATCAGTATCCCGGCGATTATCGGCTTTATCTCCCTGTTCGGGATAGCGACACGTAACGGGATGCTGCTGGTCAGCCACTACAAACAGCTGCTGAGCGAAGGAGTGGAGCTGAAAGAGGCTATTTTCCAAGGCTCGTTAGACCGTTTGAACCCAATCGTCATGACGGCGCTGACATCCGCCCTTGCCCTGATCCCGCTGGCGCTTAAAGGCGCTCTGCCGGGGAACGAGATACAAAGCCCGATGGCGATAGTCATACTCGGAGGATTGTTGACCTCTACGTTCCTGAACGGCTTTGTCATTCCCATTGTGTATCTCTTAATGAATAAAAACAAAGTAAAAGCATGAATACGATGAAAAAGATAACCATTTTGTTCGTCCTGATCGTCGGCGGCCTGTTTTCCTCTGTCAATGGCCAGTCGCCGTTGTCTATCGGGCAGGTATTGCAGATGATCGAGGAGAACAATAAGGAGTTGCAGGGAAACAGCCAGTTAGCCGTTTCCCGGAAATTGGAAGCCAAAGCGGACAATAACCTGCCCGACCCTTCCGTCTCTTACACCCATCAATACGGGAATAAAGAGGGACTGGGGATACAGGGAGAGCTTGAAGTGACACAAGCCTTTGATTTCCCGACAGTGTATGCGCAACGGGGTAAACTGGCGAAAACGAAAGCGGCGAACTTAGACTATCAACAAGCCGGACTGCGCCAGCAAATCCTGCTGAACGCGAAAGAGCTGTGTCTGGATCTGGTTTTGCTGAACAAACAAAAAGAGTTGTTGCTCCAGCGCCTCTCGAATGTGGAAAAACTGGCTGGCCTGTACGCTACCCGCCTGTCAAACGGAGACGCCAACGTGTTGGAAACAAATAAAATTGATCTGGAGCTGCTCAACGTAAAAACGGCAGTCCGCCGCAATGCCGCCGCTATTGTGCAAAAGCAACAGGCGCTGGAAGCGTTGAACGGGGGTGGCGGCATCCCCGTCGCAGGACTGGCTTACGACGATCTGGATACGCTTCCTCCGTTCGATGCGATCCGTAGCGACGCTTTTGCCCTTGACCCGTCGCTGCTTGCACTGAAAAGCGAAGAGGCGGTTGCCAGGCAGGCGTTAAACGTCAACAAGTCGCAATGGCTGCCCGACCTGTCGCTTGGCTACCGGTTGAACACCACAACAGGTGGCGAACGCTTCAACGGTTTCATTGCCGGAGTTAGTATCCCTTTGTTTTCCAATCGCCACCATGTCAGGAAAGCCAAAGCAGAGGTCATCTATTCCGGACTTAAATACGAAAATGCTTCCACCACCACAGAAAAAGAACTCTATCAACTGTATCATCAAGCCACTTCGCTGAAAGAGTCGATGACGGAATACAGCCGTCTGCTCAAGAACAAGGAAAACCTCTCCCTTTTATACACAGCTTTAAACGCCGGTGAAATATCAATGATTGAATATTTTGTGGAAGTCGCGTCGCTATATGACAGCCTTGATAATTATATGCAGTTGGAAAATGATTTCCAGAAAGCCTTTGCCCGGTTATTAAAATTCCGGCTTTAAGGATAAACGCGCCTCCAATGCGAATGCCGAACTGGAGAAAGTACTCGACTATGTCTCCCGTTCTTTTGCTTCGGCGGACGAACAGGCGGCAGCCGGTAAACAGTAAACATAATAAGAGGAAGCACTCGTGAGGGCGCTTCTTCTTTTTGTTATTATTTGCGGGTTTGAAACAGAAAAAAGACAAAAAATAGTATAGAATATTAATCATATGTTTTATATTTGTGCGTAGAAAATAATTACCCTTTATTTCGTCTTGTGTGGAAGAACATATTGACATAGTCTATTCATCTGTCTTAAAAGCTTTTTTTAACATGCTTTTCTTGTGTGTCTCAATTAATTGTGTAACACACACACACACACACACACACACACACACACACAGGAACACACAGTTCGTTGTAACTAATTGAAAAACAGCAAGTTAAATCCCAATTTCGTCTTATGGGGTACGATTTGGAGCGGTTTCGGAAATCTGTTTTGACTACCTCTGTCCTGTCCTTGTCTGCATAAAACTCGAAAGCAAAGATACGGTGTTTTTTTCAATAAAACAAGATTTTTTTTTCGTTTTGATTATCAATATTTTATCATTGGTGCAAGGTGCAAGCATACATATATATGTATGCGCTTGCACCTTGCACTAATTTTTGTCTCGTCCTAAAATTTCTTTACGGATTATTTGCCTTTATAATTTGGCATTTTCCTCTTTTCCTCCCTCTCCCTCAAAAAAATCGTTAGTACTGATTTTTTTCTTCCGGTATTTTTCAACTCTGTTTCACTTTCAGTCCCTTTTTGTGGGAAAATGCATGAAAAACATTTTATGAGCATATTAATGTGTTAAAAAACAGATATATATGAAATATTGTCAATTTCTACCGGAAAAAATCGTCTTTGCGTCGTTTTTCTATTTTATAATTTGCTGTATAAAAGAAGTTTACATATTTTCCATATACGGCCAATAGCAGATTTTTCTGACAACTTGCCAATTTTATACTTCAAAACCTGTGAACTTTGCAGAAAAATTAATTCATAAAATTACGGGTATGGAAGTTATTACAATGGATTCGCAGGTTTACAGGGAGTTAATGGCAAAAATCAACACGATTGCCAAGTTTGTAAAGGCGATTGAAAGCAAAGCGGAGGAACAGCCCGAAGACGGCTGGGTGGATAGCTATGAAGTTTGTACTTTCCTAAAAATCAGCAGTAAGACACTGCAACGTCTGAGAACGGCAAACGCTATCAGTTTTTCCCGGATACGCGGGAAAAATTTCTATCGCATCAGTGAAATTGAGCGCCTGCTGAACGATAATATTATCCGCCGCAGCGAAGAACATCTACAGGACTTAATTAAAAATCACCGGCTTCATGTTGAACAAAGACGAAATATTAAGACGAACAAATAACGGTTTGGACGTTTTCAAACACTACATTCCGGGACAGTGGCGCGTCGGGCGTAACTTCCTGAACCCGCTTTACGAAGACCGCAAAGCGTCGTGCAATATTTATTTTGACCGCCGGAACGACTGTTACCGGATGAAAGATTTCGGAAACGACACATACAGCGGCGACTGCTTTGATACGGTCGGCTGGATAAAAGGCTTGAATTGCAGTAATTCTGCTGATTTTGTGGAGATTCTAAAAACGATAAATCGCGAGTTGTCGCTGTATCTGGACGAAAATGACCAGTCGTTTGTTGTATCCGTCTCTCCGAAACCTGTCCGGAAACAGGAATCACCCCAACAGCCTGAAAACCCGAAAAAGGCAAAACCCTATTCCATTGTACAGCAATTGTTTTCGGAAAAAGAAACGGAGTTTTGGCTGCAATACGGCATCACGCCCGAAATATTGAAAGCCTACAAAGTTTTTTCCCTGCGGGAATTTAAGAGCGAAAACAGCGAAGGCAAGCCGTTTACCTTTACGGCGCTGGATAACGAGCCTATTTTTGGCTATACCGGCAAACGTCACGTGAAAATCTATCGTCCGTTTTCCGAAATCCGTTTCCTGTACGGCGGTCTTTTACCCGACAATTACTGTTTCGGACTGGAACAACTGCCCGCCAAAGGCGACACACTTTTTATTACGGGTGGCGAAAAAGACGTTTTGTCGCTGGTTGCAAAAGGCTTCCACGCTATCTGTTTCAATTCGGAAACGTCCAATATTCCGCAAAGCATCATCAAAAAACTTTCGTACCGTTTCAAGCATATTATTTTGCTTTATGACACGGACAAAACCGGTTTGGATGCTTCGCTCAAACACGCGCAGCAATTGTCGGATTTGGGCGTTAAACGGCTTGTTTTACCGCTTGCGGGAACGAAACAGGAGAAAGACATATCGGATTATTTCAAGTCCGGCAAAACGCGCGAAAACTTCATCCGGTTATTTCTCGAATTTTTAGACAACTTATACAGTGAAACAATGGCTATTTTAAAACCATGCGAAATTGATTTCAACAACCCGCCGGTTCAGGCGGAGATGATTATTTCGATTAATGATGTTCCGCTTGGCACACAGGGAAACCTGTTCGGCGTTACGGGCGGTGAAGGAACGGGAAAAAGTAACTATGTGGGAAGCCTGATTGCCGGAACTGTCCGTAACGCCAATCTTCCGATTGACACGCTGGGAACATCGGTTCACCCCAATACGGCGAATAAAGCCGTGTTACTTTACGATACGGAGCAATCCGAAACGCAACTCTACAAAAACATTTCAGGCATGTTAAAGCGCGGAAAACTAAACGCCATGCCCGATTATTTCAAGGCATACTGTTTAACGAGTATGTCGCGCAAGGAACGATTGCAGGCGATTATTCAAAGTATGGACAAGTTCTATTATCAATATGGTGGCATCCATCTGGTTGTGATTGACGGTATTGCCGATTTGGTGCGTTGCGCCAACGACGAAGCGGAAAGCGTAGGCGTGATAGATGAATTGTACCGCCTGGCGGGGATATACCAAACCTGCATCGTTTGTGTGTTGCATTTCATTCCCAACGGAATGAAGTTGAGAGGTCATTTAGGCAGTGAGTTACAGCGAAAAGCGGCGGCTATCCTCTCCATCGAAAAAGACGAGAATCCGCAAATATCAGTCGTAAAGGCTTTGAAAGTGCGTGACGGCAGTCCGCTGGATGTTCCACTTGTGCAATTTTCGTGGGACAGGGAAAAGGCAATGCACACGTATCTCGGCGAAAAGCCCAAAGAAGAAAAGGAAAAACGGAAAGAAACGGAACTGGCAGGAGTTGTACGTTCGATTTTCAGCAAGCAGAAACATTGTACCTACGTGGATTTGTGCGAACAGATACAGTCCATTCTGGACGTAAAGGAACGCATTGCAAAGAGTTATATCCGCTTTATGCGAGACAGGGAGATTATCCAAAAATTATTATTATGTAAAGGTTTACATAACAAAGCTTATGTAAAGCCCTAAGTTATGTAAAGTTTACCCACAAATATGCCTCATTATCAGCAATAAAAGTATATTTTTCATAGAGTAAACTTTACATAATAAATTAGTATTTCAGTCTCATATCTTTCAGCCAAGACATTAATTCACCATCTTTTTGCCATGTTGT
>JAISQD010000146.1 GCA_031274415.1 Tannerellaceae bacterium
ATATATTCCGGCTGGTTTATTCTTAAATGGTTTAACGTTTTGAATTTAGCTATCCTGTAAAGGTATGCATTAAAATCGTTTATTTCGTGTATCTTTTTCCGGTTTTCCCAAACGGCGAAAAAGACGTCGGAAACGAGTTCTTCCGCCACTTCATGAGATTTCACATACATATAAATGTATCGCATAATCCGGTCGGAATAGGTATAATACAATGCTTTAAAAGCCGGCTCGGAATTATTAAGGGCAAGCTCCTCCAAATAGTATCGGATATTTGATAGCTCTTTTCTCATAAAGGCAAAGAAACACAATTTTTAAGACATTACCTCTTAATAACACAGAAAATAAGGCTTTTATCTCTTCCCTGTTAGGGATTTTACTGTTTAGCCATAGTGATATCTCATAGAGAATATATAAATTGCTATCGTATCCTCGATAACAGAATATATTATTCTATGTTCGGAATTAATTCGTCTCGACCATTTACCCGCAAGTTCATATTTTAATGGCTCCGGTTTCCCTATAAATCAAATTCAATACCCTTACCATCTTTAATATCCTGTTCGCCTTTCCGGATAATATCCATCATAGCGGGTGACCTCATTATATACTCCGTTTCTTTCATTGAGTTGTATTCGTCTAAGGAGATTACTACAACACTCTCATTTCCTGAACGATGAACTATTAATGGTTCGCCATCATTTATTACCCCATCACGATAGCTTTTAAGGTTATTTCTCAATTCTGTATAACTTGCCGTTTGCATAACCAATATTATTTTATGGCAAATATATGTACTTATTTTTGTACTTGCAACTAAAAAGCCAACTTCGAAAAAGCCGGCTTTTTAGTACCCTCGCTGGGAATCGAACCCAAATTTACGGTTTAGGAAACCGTCGTTCTATCCATTGAACTACGGGGGCTTATGCGTATTCTACCTTATCTGTTAAGTGATAAGAGCATATAAAGTCGTGCAAAAGTATAACCTTTTCGTTAAACCGGCAAATAAGTTCGATGTTTTGTCATCATATAAATATGACGCTCCATATTTTGTCTCAATCCTGTTTCCGTTGACAATTTGACAAAGTAGAGGCTAAAAAAGTGATGTATGGTACCCAAATGGCAGAATGTCAAAAATACCCCCGCTGAAAACCGTTTTTTTGGCTGCAAAACCCTCCTTGGACGTGAAAAATGGCAGATTTTGAGGGTTTGTAAAATACATTTTGTTGGCGATTTGATGGTTTTAAGGTGTTTTGTTGCCTCAATAGACTTATTTTTATATCATTTGTCTGCAAATTAACCGAAATTAGCATCAATATGTCAATTTCATTCGATGCAGAAAAAGAGAGAAAATAGGGTATAAAAAATGTTGATTTAACGAAATCTTACACAACCTTAACTGATTCCGGAAATTCTTCGGCAGCACTTTTGGAAATGATGCTTATGATTTCCGGAAAACACGGCCATGTTTTTGGAAAATGATCAGCGTCATTTCGGGAAAAGATGCTGCTGTTTTTAGTGAACGAATGTAAATCACCCCTCAAAATAGGCATAATATTATATAAAAGGGCTTTTTGTGGCTCTTTTTTGCTCCATTTTTAAGATGTTAAAGATAGTAAAATGAGCTTTTTACTTGACATAATGTCAAAAATTAACGGTTTTTAGCATTAAAAACAAGGAAATAGAGGGGCTATTTTGAGGCTGTTTTTATTTTTTCACAACTAACGGCGGAAACCGCATAATCACCTGAAATACATACGTATATGCACCCGTCACTGCAAACGCGGTGAAGCAATCCAGGTGTGTCTATATGTCGCACTTCCGGATTGCTTCACTGCATTCTCAATGACGGGTATCACTTTTGTGTAATCGCGTGAAAATCAAGCAATCGCCGCCATTTCCCTGTGGGGTTATTTCTTCACCTTATTTTCGTAGGCTGAACGAAGGGTTACGGTGACGTAGCCGAATACCAAGCCTATCAGGCAATACACGATTTCGGTGAATGCCGCCTTGCCAAAAGTGGCGCCCGGAACATAATTCATAAAGGCAAAAAAGGCGCCCGCTCCGATAAAAAGCGCTGGGATGAGTGACGTCCATTCGTTTCTTTCAAAGAAAATAACGGCACAGGCAATGACACCCACGGCCAACGGTACGGCACAGAAACCAAGCGAAGAGACCAACGAACCTCCCATCAGCATAATCAAAATAGATGCGCCGATGCCTACAGCATAGGCAATAAAGGATTTGATTCCTCCCTTAATTGTCCCGCCGGCAAAGAAATAGACCGCCCATGACTGGAAACAGATCCAACTGAAACCGACATTCTCAGGAGGCATTGAAGGGGATAACAACTGGTCAACAACCTGAATGGCAAATGCCAACACGCCAATGAGTAACGGGATTAAAACAAATTTTTTAAGTGGCATAAGATTAACTATTAAATAATGAAACAATAGGGTTTATACTTCGGTCGCAAATATACAAGATAAAAATGATTCTCCAAAAAGATTGATAAAATATTCAACCGGCGCTTCGGCGCCCGGCATTATATATCCCGTACCCTTAACGGATTATATGATGTATCCATGTCGTAGACATCGTTTCCGTCAATTTTCTTGATGTGTTTGACAACGCGGATGGTGACGGGCAGTATCAGTACCTCATACAAGGATTTCAGGACGGCTTGCGTCCCGATCATCAACAACAACTCTTCCGGTGGGATCAATCCGATGAACGCTACCGGAAAAAAGATCAGGGAATCCACGCTCTCACCGGCCAAGGTCGACGCGATAGCGCGGAGCGAGAAATGTTTCCCGCCGGATGCAACCTTCATTTTACTCATCACATAGGCGTTGAGGAATGAGCCGGCAAGAAAGGCGATCAAGCTGGCTACGGCAATACGCGGCGCCATATTGAAGACAAAATTAAATCCCTCTTCCCCCTCCCAGAAAGGGGCGGCGGGAAGCAGGACGGCCAACTGGGAAAATCCGATGACCAAGAAATTAGAGGCAAACCCACTCCAGATAATGAGGCGCGCCTTTTTATATCCCCAGACTTCGGCGATACAGTCGTTGATAATGTATGAAACGGGAAAAACCAGCAATCCGGCGGTGGCCGTAACGCCCCATACCTGAATGACTTTGGACTCCAACAGATTGGAAGCGACTAAGCACACATTAAACAGGATGCCGAGCAGCATGAAAGGAACAGTAATTGTTTTCTGCATATTTTCTTGTTTTTTACGTGGTTGAGCAAGCACACGCCGGCAAAAGTAGGTCAAATCGCATAATAAACCAAATTTTTCGCCAAAGGTTTCCTACCTTTGCGGTATGTTACTGCTTCATACATGTTGCGCCCCCTGTTCTGCAGCGATCATTGAATGGCTGCTGGCCAACGGGATACGTCCGGTGTTATTCTATTTCAACCCGAATATCGACCCGCAGGAAGAATACGAAAAACGCAAGGCGGAATGTACGCGTTATGCCCGGCAGCAAGGGCTGGAGTGGATAGATGCCGATTATGACCATGCCGCATGGCTGCAGGCTGTTGCCGGTATGGAAGAGCAGCCGGAACGGGGCGCACGCTGCCTGCACTGTTTTAAAATACGGCTCCTGGCAACGGCGCATATGGCGCACAATCTTGGTTTCGACCGGTTTGCCACCACCTTAGCCTCTTCCCGCTGGAAAAGTCTGCACCAGATTGCAGAGGCAGGGCACTGGGCGGCGGCGCAATGCGCACCCGTTACATTCTGGGAGAAAAACTGGCGTAAAGACGGACTGAGCGAACGGCGGAGGATACTTGTCGAAGCAAACGGTTTTTACAATCAAACATATTGCGGGTGCGAGTTCAGCCGCCCGAAACATCCATAACAAACAGCGATTACACGTGGAAAAGAGAGATACCTATCAGGAGACGGCCAATTATCTGGCAAGCCGTATCACGGAAAGCCCTGAAACGGCCATTATACTGGGAAGCGGCCTGGGTGCACTGGCCGACAGGATAGAAGAGGCAACGGTGATACCCTACCGCGAAATCCCCCACTTCCCACACGCCACAGCGACCGGCCACAAGGGGAACCTGATTTGCGGCCGCCTGGGCGGGAAGCCGGTGTTGGCCATGCAGGGGCGTTTCCACTATTACGAGGGATATACCATGCAACAGGTCACTTTCCCCGTTCGTGTCATGCAACGGCTGGGGATCAGGAACCTGTTGGTTTCCAATGCCGCCGGAGGGATCAATGAGACATTCCATACCGGCGACCTGATGATCATCCGCGACCATATCAACATGATGCCCAACCCCTTGATCGGCGTTAACGACGAGAGCTTCGGGACACGTTTCCCCGACATGACCCGCGCCTACGACCGCGACCTGATCCGCCTGGTGGAGGAGATTGCCGCCCGCCGGGGCGTCCGGTTGAAAAAGGGTGTATATGTAGGGCTTACCGGCCCTTCGTATGAGACGCCCGCCGAATATGCCTTTTATGGAAAAGCCGGCGGGGACGCCATCGGGATGAGTACCGTCCCGGAAGTCATCGTCGCCCGCCACGCCGGACTGCGCGTCTTCGGCATGTCGGTCATTACCAATGAAGGCTACCACTTTGCCGACGATTTCGTGAACGACGCCGGCGACGTCCTCCGCGCCGCCCATGCCGCCACCACAACAATGGCCGCCCTGTTCAGCGAGCTGGCAGGGAGAATGTAAGAGAATATCCAGATAGGTGGAAATTGTGCGTTTCGACATTGCCGGTTAATACATTTTTCTTATTTTTACATGCGCAAAAGATACGGTTACGGAATAAGCCGTTTTTTTTGAGCGGTTATATCGCCCACATTAACTTAATACTCTATGAACCAATCTCAGATTGATTATTATACCAGACTTTCCCAAAAGGGGAAAGATGTATTGAAAATAGCAGCCCTGAAAGCAGTCTCTATCAGCGAATATAAAATCGCTGAACTTTTCTTTTTTGAAAAGATCACGCAGAAATTTGTCCGGGAGACGTTGGATGAGGCTGTCCGCTATGCCCTGTTCCAGAAGCAAAACAATTACATAACGGAATATACCGTCCGCCCGGATTTCATGCTGTCTATTTATCCTGAATTGACCGATTTGAAAGTGATATGGCCGGCCATAGTAAATGAGCGCGGCAATTTTTTTTATTCTCCCATAGATAATCCCATCGCCCAATTCCGTAATTGCCTCTACACCCTCTTGCATGAACCAAGTGATTATCCCAGATATGAATCGCTCTTTTGCCAGAACCTCACCGCCGAGAAGCGGAGCTATTATACCGGGTTAATCCAGACAGAGGGGTACGAAAGCAGGCTTCAGCTGATCAGGACAGACCTGATAGATATGGCGTTATCCTCTGCCATAACCGCAAAAATGTATACCTTGACGCCTTTGCCCGATATACACCGTTTTTTTGAACGTACCATCAAGCAGCCCCGCAAAACCGAGCCGTTCGACGCGATGTTTGTCGAAAAGAAAATAGCTCTCCTGTCCGGTTATTTCCGGAAAGCGATCGAGATGACGAATAAAATGGATGTTGTGCAGCTGGATTATATCGAGGCGATAATCAGGGTTACGCAGGGAGAAATGAACAAGGCCTTTGCCATTTTCGAAGGGGCGTTGAAGACACAGCGGAAATCCTACAGGGATGCATTAGTCCCCGCTTTTCCGCACATCGCTTTTTACTATTTTATCGCCTTACAGAGCATTGATTCGAAAATAGCGACTCCTGTTTTCCAGAAAATGGAACAATGGATAAGCAAACACAACGGCCACCCGGGTTCCATGTCTGTCTTTGTCGTCCTGATCTATCATGTATTGAATATGAAAGAAAAGGAAATGAAAGAGCTTGCCGTATTGAACGAGCGGATTCACGATGTGGCGGACGAATGCGAATACCTGAAACTCATCTCCGTGCTGGTTTATTATATGGTCAACCGGAAAATGAAGTCCATCGTGCCGGATGTGATTCTTCCCATCGTTGAAAAGGCGTTCAAATCCGGTTATCTCATATTGGCGTATGAGGCGGCCTATGTGTTGAAATCGTGGTTTGACGATAACCGGTCGGACAAATTGTTTCAGAAAATCTCTTCCAAACTGCTCTACCCGCCCGTTCTTTCCCATATCACACATCAGGAAGACTGGGAAAAATCCGTCAATCTGCTGCTGGGGTTGAAACTCTCATCACCTAAAGCCGCGAAAGAGGGAGAGAACAAAACACGGATCGTTTATTTCTTCAATCCCAAACAGAACTTCATCCAGCCGATGGTACAGACCCGTAAGACGAGAAGCTGGTCGGCCGGAAGGAATATCGCCCTCAAGCATTTTTTTGAAGGCACTGTTCAAGGTATGAGCGACCATGATTTGCGTATTGCCAAGACGATCAAACATCACAGGAACTATTACAATGAGTATTACGAATTTACGAAAGACGTTTATCTGCAATTAGCCGGACATCCGTATGTTTTTCTTGAAAACAGCGTGGATATTTCTGTGGAATTTATCATCACGCAACCGATTATCAAAGTGTCCAAATCGCCGAAAGGATACACCCTTTCTACCAATGTGACAGAGACCACCGAAAGGATTTCCGTCCAAAAGGAGACCAATACACGCTATCTTGTTTACGTCCTTACGGATCAACAAATGCAAATCCTGCAGATCATCACCGGACTTGTCATACCCGAAAAGGGTAAGAAAAAACTGATCGAACTGTTGGGAACATTCAGTGCGCAGGGAATCAATGTACATTCCGACCTGCTGGCTACGGATGGCAATCAGCAGGTGATGGAGATACCACCCGATTCACGTATCCGCGTACAACTTCTGCCTTACGGCAACGGGCTGAGAGCGGAACTGTTCAGCAAACCTTTCGGAACATATCTGCCCTACTGTAAACCCGGGAAAGGGGGCAGTGCGCTGATTACAAACGAAAACGACATACAGTTACAGGTAAAACGGAATCTCAAAAAGGAGTTGGAAAATGAAAAAATCCTGTTGACTAAAATCCAAAGCCTGGAAAGCTTGGATATGACGGGTGACCTGATCACCTTCAGCGATCCGCTCGACTCGCTCTCCATGCTCGAAATCCTGTCTGAACATCAGGATATCAGCATAGTGGAATGGCCAGAAGGCGAACGTTTCCGCTTTCACGGAAAGGCTGGACTCGGGAACCTCAGTATCCGGCTGAAAAGTGAAATAAGCTGGTTCGACCTGCAGGGTGAACTGAAAGTGGATGAAAATACCGTCGTCTCGCTCCAGCAACTGCTTGCCATGATGAATAAAAGCCACAAACGCTTTGTAGAGCTGAACCCGGGCGAATTTCTGGTGTTAAGCAACGAGCTGAAAAAGAACTTAGATGAGCTGCGCCTGTTTTCTACTGTCGGGAAAAAAGAGGTGAAAGTGAACAAATTCGCTTCAGTAGCGCTGAACGATTTCTTTAATCAGGTCGAAGATCTGAAAACGGATACATCGTGGGAAGAGTTCCGGAACCGGGTGCGCGACATAAATGCGGGTAGCATACCCATCCCTGTCCATTTGAAGGCGGAGCTTCGGACGTATCAGGAAGAAGGGTTCAAATGGCTCGCCCAGCTGGCCGAATGGGGAGCCGGCGCATGCCTGGCCGACGATATGGGGTTGGGAAAGACCGTGCAGACACTGGCCGTATTGCTGCACCGGGCGCAACAAGGCCCAGCCCTGGTGGTTTGCCCGTTGTCGGTCATCAGTAACTGGATACACGAAACCGAGCGCTTTGCCCCCACGCTGCAGATCAAAACGCTCGGTAACACCATCGGAAACAGGAAGGAATTGGTGCAGTCGCTCGAACCCGGCGACCTGTTGATTATCTCCTACGGATTGATACAAACGGAAAGCGAACTGCTGAGCAAACAGACTTTTGCAACCCTCGTACTCGACGAAGCCCATATCATCAAGAACTATGCCACCAAAACGTCCAAAGCCACCATGCAACTGAAAGCCTCTTTCCGTGTGGCGCTTACCGGTACGCCGATACAAAACCATACGGTCGAGATATGGAATATTTTCAACTTTATCAATCCCGGACTGTTGGGCAGTCTGCAACATTTTAGCGATACGTTTATCAAACCCGGCAACGAGAAAACACGTAAATCCCTAAAAAAACTGATTGCCCCTTTTATTCTCCGCCGCACCAAAACGGCCGTGCTGGATGAATTGCCGCCGAAAACCGAAATTGTAAAGAAAATACAACTCTCCGGCGAAGAGATGGCTTTCTATGAAGCCCTGCGCCGGCAAGCCATTGAAAACCTGACCACAAGCGGAACGAAAAACGGGACGAAACAAATACAGGCGTTGGCCGAAATAACCAAACTTCGTCAGGCCAGTTGCCATCCAAAACTGATCAACCCGAATATCCCTGTTTCTTCGTCATCGAAACTCAATGCGTTCCTTGAAATAGTGGCCGAACTGCACGAAAATAAACACAGGGCATTGGTGTTCAGCCAGTTTGTGGCGCACCTCGCCATTGTCAAGAAAGCGTTGGACAAACGAGGCATCTCTTATCAATACTTAGATGGCACCACGCCGATGGCCGAGCGGGATCAAAACGTCAAGAAATTCCAGAGCGGCGAAGGCGAACTTTTCCTCATCAGCCTGAAAGCCGGCGGATTGGGATTGAATCTTACCGCCGCTGATTTCGTCATCCATTTAGACCCATGGTGGAATCCGGCAACCGAAGACCAGGCTTCCGGCCGGGTGCACCGTATCGGGCAAACGCGCCCCGTTACGATCTACCGTTTAGTTGCCGAAAACACCATCGAAGAGAAGATTTTACAATTACACCATACCAAACGCGACCTGGCCGAATCCCTGCTCGAAGGCAGCGACCGCTCAGCCCGTTTGTCACTGGCCGAACTGCTCACCCTGATCAAGGATTCACAGAATGAAGATCCTGTTAGTTGAAGATGAAGTCAATATAGCCTCTTTCATCGAACGGGGCTTGCGGGAGTCCGGGCACGAAGTCGTCGTGGCATACGACGGGGCGGCCGGTTGGGAACGCATCAGGGAAGAACGTTTCCAACTGCTGATAGTAGATGTGATCATGCCAAGGATGAACGGGTTGGAGCTTTGCGGCAAATACAGGGCGGCTTATGGATATGCCTCTCCCGTCATTATGCTGACCGCCTTGGGCACGACCGACGACATTGTAAAAGGGCTGGAAGCAGGCGCAGATGACTATTTGGTGAAACCGTTCAGTTTTGCGGAATTGGAAGCCCGTATACAGGCTTTGTTGCGCCGTACAAAAACCGGATCAACCAGTCCGGTCCTTACCTGTGGCGACCTTGTCCTGGAGACGGAAAACCACCGCGCCGTCCGGGGTGGTATCCCTATCGACCTGACCGTCCGCGAATACCGCCTGCTCGAATACCTGATGGCCAATCAAGGGACAGCCCTGACCCGGCAAAACATCATCAAACAGGTATGGGACAAGGAGGCCGACCGCAACATGAACATCGTGGATGTCTACGTCAATTATCTCCGGACAAAAATAGACAAAGGATTCGCCACAAAACTGATTCATACCGTATCCGGCACCGGCTACCGGATGGAAGCCACCGGGCATGGCTAACGGCGTGCCTCATCTATATAAAAACCAAAAAAACGAATGTGTCTTTGCATTTTTAGTAAAAATAGTACGAAAAAGCGAAGTAAAGTTATGATATATCATTTTTTTACTTGTATATTTACCGCATAATTATAAAAGAATACAGCTATGATTGCAGAATTTCGAGTTAAGAACTTTTACTCAGTTAAGACGGAGCAAATCTTAAGCTTTGAACCCACTTCCGACACTTTTAAAGGTGACGAATATTGCATTAACGTAAAAGACAGTGTGAAAATTCTGAAAATTGCAATGATTTATGGAGCAAATGCATCGGGTAAAACGAATATTCTCATGGCCTTATCTTTTTTTCGTGATTTAATGATAGGCATACCGATAGATAAAACAGAAGAAATAGGATTTTCTCCATTCTTATTAGATAGTGAGTCAAGAAATGATAAAACAGAAATGGCGATGTCTTTCTATTTAGAAAGCGAACGGTACACTCTTTCAATCGTATTTGACAATGATAGAATTTATACGGAGAAATTGGATTTCTATCCTGGAACTCAACCGGCAAATTTATATTATAGAAGCTATAATCCGGAAACAGACTCTACAGAAATAACTTTTGGAAATAAATTGAAGATAAACAAGAATGGGCAACTGATCATTACAGGCAATACGATAAATAATTGCACTGTATTAGCCGCATTTGGCAAATCAAATGTAGAATCTTCCCGGTTAAATATAGTTTATGGGTTTTTCTCAAACTACATAAATGATGTTTTACGCCCTCAAACATTACTGACGAAATATACTAAACGTCATTTAGATAAAGATAAAAATAACGAATTGAAAAGATTCCTGATTCATTTCTTGAAAGCATCGGATTTTAATATTAGCAATTTAGCGCTAATAAAGGAAGAAGATGCACCCATTATGAATGCGGAACTTGTTTTTTATCACGAAACGGATAATGGGGGATTTTCGTTGTCTGAAGATTTGGAATCAAAAGGTACCATTCGCTTTATGGGCTTGGGTGTTTTATTAAAGCAATTATTAGAAGAAAATAGAGTTATAGGTATAGATGAAATAGAAACAAGCCTTCATTACGAGCTTTTATCCTATTTTATCAGAGTTTTTCTCGCCAATAGTAATGGGAGTTCTCAGCTGATATTGACAACTCATGACATAAACTTACTTGATGAAGATTTTGTACGTAGAGATACAGTTTGGTTTACAGACAAAGACAGTTGTGGGGAAACGAAACTGACAAGGCTCTCTTCTTTAGGATTGCACAAAAACTTGTCACCATACAATGCGTACCGGCAAGGAAAGTTAGTAAAATTGCCATTTCTTGGAAGTATTTACTTAACTATGGAGAAATGAGAAGAGGTAGTATAAAAAAAAGTTTAGCAATCATTGGAGAAGGTGAGACTGAATGGTTTTATTTTGATTCTTTGCGAATAACACAGCGATATCCTTTCAAATTGGTACCTGGCATGCCAAGTCATTCTGATATTGGCCATATTTTAAATTTAGCTGAAAAATATATAAGAGAGAAATTTGATTATGTACTATGTCTAATAGATATGGATAGAATGAAACAGGTACCGGCAGAGTTGAAAAAATACCAAATAGAAAAAAGAAAAAAAGCGTTTAAAGATGTGTGTTTTATAGAGACTCATCCTTGTACGGAATATTTTAAGTAAATTGAATCCGGAAGATGAAATTTCATATTCCGAAATATATAGAGTTATTGAATTATTGAACGAGTTAAAAAACGAATGACCATGAAAATAGGAATAGACCTCGGGGGAACAAATATCCGTATCGGGAAACTGCACGAAGGGCAGATGATCCGGAAAGTGGCGGCCGCCAGCCCATCGCAGATGAATGTGGAAGATTCCATCGCGTATCTGAAATCCCTTATTACGCCCTTGCTCTCGCCGGAAGTGAGCGGTATAGGTATTGGCGTCCCTTCGGTGGTGGATGTGGAAGAGGGGATTGTGTACAATGCCATGTTTATCCCCTCTTGGGAAGAGGTGCCCCTGAAGAGCTTGCTGGAAGAGGCGTTTCATATCCCCGTTTTTGTGAATAACGATTCCAACTGCTTTGCGTTGGGCGAAAAGCGTTTCGGCGAAGGGAAGCCCTTTGCCAATATGCTCGGCGTCACGTTGGGGACGGGCGTAGGCGCCGGCGTGATCATCCATGGCGAGTTATACAACGGACGCAATACGGGAGCCGGCGAGATCGGCTGCCTGCGCTATCTCGACCAGGTGTATGAATATTATTGCGCCAGCACATTCTTTACCGCCTGCCACAACATGACGGGGAAAGAGGCCGCCGCCCGGGCGCGGGACAACGATGCGGAGGCTCTGCGGATATGGGAAGAGTACGGGCGGCATCTCGGCGAATTGGTGAAAGCCATACTGTATGCCTACGACCCGGAAGCCATTATCTTCGGTGGAGGCATCACGGAGGCCTATCCGCTTTTCGCAAAGAGCATGCAAGACGAACTGCAGTCGTTTCTTTACCCCAAGTCGCTGGAGAAGCTGCATATCCGGATTTCGACCAATCCCGACATCGCCATTCTGGGCGCTGCCGCCCTCATCCCATCGTCATGTCACACTTAAATACGCATTATCCCATGAAAAAGATGTTTACTGTATGGTGTTTATTTCTATGTTGCGTTTGTATCTATGCGCAGGATTTAACGGTCGCTTCGTATAATATCCGGAACGAGAATCCGGGTGATGCCGAGAGGGGAGACGGCTGGAAACAGCGTTGCCCGGTCATCTGCAATCAGGTACAATTTTATGATTTCGATCTGTTCGGGGCACAGGAGGTGTTGCACGGGCAGGTAAACGATATGCTGGACGGATTGCCCGGATATGCCTACACCGGCGTAGGGCGCGACGACGGAAAGACAGGGGGCGAATATGTTCCCATATTCTACAAAAAGGAGAAGTTCGAATTGCTCCGTTCCGGCCATTTCTGGCTCTCGGAAAACACCACTACGCCCAACAAGGGATGGGATGCCGCCATTCCGCGCATCTGTACATGGGGGCTGTTTAAAATGGAGGACAGGACGTTCTGGTGCTTCAACCTGCACATGGATCATATTGGCGTCAAGGCGCGGAGCGAAAGCGCCAAATTAGTATTGAGCAAGATAAGAGAGATGTGCGGAAATGATCCGGTCATCCTTATGGGGGACTTTAACGTCGACCAGCACAACGAAAGCTACGCCCTTCTGCAGGCTTCGGACATATTGGACGACACGTATGAAAAGGCGCACATACGCTATGCACTGAACGGGACGTTCAATGGCTTCGATCCCGACATCAAAACGGACGACCGCATCGACCATATCTTCGTCACCCCTTCGTTCGAAACGGTTCGTTACGGGATACTGACCGATACCTATCGCTCGCCCTCAGGCGGGAAGGCGCGGACGCCGTCCGACCATTTCCCCGTCATGGTCAAGCTTACACTCACACAGCGATAGTGATTGGATATCTGTTTTCTTTTATGTATCTTTGGACATTGTTTTATCGAAAAAGAAAGGAAGAATAGAATGATGAACAGATACATCCGGTTTGACTGGGCGCTCAAACGGCTGCTGCGGCAGAAGGCAAATTTTGTGGTACTGGAGGGCTTTCTCACCTCCCTGCTGGGGGAAACAATACGGATTGAACGCATACTTGAAAGTGAAGGCAACAAGACGACGAAAGACGACAAGTTCAATCGTTTGGACATGCTGGCCGAAAATAGCCGCGGCGAACTTGTTATTATCGAAGTGCAGAACAACCGCGAGCTGGATTATTTCCACCGGATGCTTTACGGCACAGCGAAGGCGGTTACAGAGTACATCAGCGAAGGAGAACCGTACAGCCAGATACGGAAACTCTATTCGGTGAACATCGTGTATTTTGATTTGGGTCAGGGAAAAGACTATGTCTATCACGGTAGAACGGAATTTTACGGACTGCACGAAAAGGACAAGCTTCTGCTGACCAAAGCGCAGCAGAAGCAGTTCCGGTATAGTGCAGCCGGAGACCTCTACCCCGAGTATTACATCTTGCGCGTGGACGACTTTGACAAGGTGGCGGTGGATTCGCTGGACGAGTGGGTATCGTTTCTGAAGACAGGCGATATACCGGACGACGCCCAAGCGCCCGGACTGGCCGAAGCACGCGAGCGTCTACGGGTAGACCGGATGTCTGCGGAAGAACGCTCCGTTTATAAATCGCACATGGAAGCAGTGCGTTACCAGCGGAGCGTCATTCAAACAGGTTTGATAGAAGGCCGGATAGAAGGCAGAGAAGAAGGCAGAGAAGAAGGCAGAGAAGAAGGCCGGATAAAAGGTAGAGAAGAAGGCCGGATAGAAGGTAGAGAGGAAGGTCGGAGAGAAGGTAGAGAGGAAGGTCGTGTAACAGCTCTGACCGAAGTTGTATTGACAGCCGTCCGGAACGGTTTTTCAGAAGACCAAATCCAGGCGCTTATCGGTTTGACAAAAGAAGAAATACGGGGAATACTGAAGGACAATAAATAAAAAGAGCAACAAGGAAACAGGATACTCCCCTCTTCCTGTATCAACGTGAGTTCGATTTATTCTGGCTACTGAGGCTACTAAAGGAGCCTTTTAAGATAAGGGCTTTACATGAAAATCACGCAATCGCCTGAAAAATCAACGTTTAGTCCCTCGTCATTGCGGGTGTAACTAAACGCCGGAGGCGTTGCCTTTCAATAACTCCGTTCAAGCGGAGCGCAGAGCAGGGTATGGGAGATACCGCCATCCACGTAACCCCGGATGGGGTTACCCATCCCTACAGGGAAACACCTTGCGGTGTTATGTCCGGTGTAGGCTGTCCATACCCCGCTCTGCGCTTCGCTTGAACGGGGTTATTTAGAGGAAACGCCTCCGGCGTAACATTCTTACAATGACGACAATCGCCTGAAAACCAACGTTTATACGCCCGTCATTGCGAACGCAGTGAAGCAATCCAGAAGTGTGTACGTGGGCACCTCTGGATTGCTTCAGGCTTTGTGTTCGCAATGACGAATGTGTCATGTCTCTTTTTGATAAACGCAGTTTATTGGAAACTTACAATGACGTGCTTTAGAAAACTTTTTTTGTTCTCGTCAAATGAATGGCCTCCGGCTGAGATGATTTCAAGTCCTATTATCCTGCTTTCTGGGCGGCGGCAGCGGCGAGGCGGTGATAGCGGGTCAGGACGGCGCCGCCGGCGCATTCTGCGACCTGGCAAAGCTCCCACGTTCGCTCCGCACCGAAGCCGGTGAGGAAGCTGATCCCGCTACCCAACGTGATCGGCAGGCGCAGGATGTTGATTTCGTCGATCAGGTCGTGCTGCAATAGGGAGGCCGTCAGGCGGTAGTCGCCCATCACCCAGATATCGCCTTCGCCGGGTTGGGACTGTAATTCGCGGATGTAGTGTAGGGCGTTCTTGCCGTGATCGTCGTCGGAGGTCAGCAGCTCGAAGCGGAGCAGGCCGCGGTTGTATAACGGGACGGGTGAGCCTTTGCCTGTCAGCACAAAGCACTGTTTGTCGCGGATAGGCCAGATGTAGTCATGGAAATG
>JAISQD010000161.1 GCA_031274415.1 Tannerellaceae bacterium
TTTCTCCGGACAGGAGTTTATTGTTTTCTTATCTGGGCTTGCTCTTTCCTTTTATTTGTATCCTGAATGTGTGTTTTGTCATCTATTGGGTTTGTCTGTTACAATGGCGGTATGTGCTGATCGGTGTGGGGGCTTTTGCGATTTGCTGGAATCCGGTGAAGAACTATTTCCCTTTTCACCTGCGCACGGATCTGATCCCGGAAGAGCATGTCATAAAAGTATTGACATATAATGTCATGAGTTTTGCCGATAAGGACCATACGGCGGATTCACCGAATATGATTGTCAAGTATATTGCCGATTCGGGCGCTGATATTGTGTGTATGCAGGAGTATATGGTCAGTAAATCGAATAAACTGCTGACGTCGGAGAAGTTAATCAGGGCTTTAAGTATGTATCCTTTCCGCTCGACGGTGTTTTTTAATAGCTCATCCTCATCCAAATGGGGGCTGGCCGTCTATTCCAAATACCCTATTTCTGCGTCGAGGCGGGTGTCGTATACCAGCCGGAATAACGGGTCGTCCATTCACACAATAGATATCAACGGGAAAACGTTGACATTGATCAATAACCATCTGGAATCGTTTAAGCTGACAGCGGAAGACAGGAGCCGTTATTCGGGTTTTATCAAAGGGGTAGGCCCTGATACGTTTGATGAGTTAAGGGGCGTTATACAACAGAAACTGGGGCCGGCATTCCTCATCCGTGCGAAGCAGGCTGACACCATAGCGGAAGAGATCAGGCGGATTAAAAGCGACTATACAGTCGTATGCGGCGACTTTAACGATACCCCTGTGTCGTATACCCACCGGACAGTGCAGGGGACACTGAAGGATGCCTTTGCCGAATCGGGGCG
The DNA here is from genome assembly GCA_031274415.1 of Tannerellaceae bacterium. Classification (GTDB taxonomy): domain Bacteria; phylum Bacteroidota; class Bacteroidia; order Bacteroidales; family Tannerellaceae; genus DFXE01. The sequence continues at coordinate 857 of JAISQD010000161.1, forward strand.
TGGAGTCGGCGTGACCTATAATCAAAACTTCTTCTGGTTCAGGATAGACCATATCCTGCACTCTTCCAATATGAAAGCCATCAATTGTACGATAGATAAGGAGAAATATTCCGACCACTATCCCGTATGGTGTTATTTCGCCTTGAACTGATGCCTATTCCGCTTCGCTTGCCGCGCTGAAGACGTCGGCAAACAGGCTTTCAACAAAGAAATAGGTGGCATTGCAGAACAGGAGCGGGTCTTTAATTGCCGCTACCTTATTGTCTTTCCCGTTGTTCGTAATCACATCCTCTGCCTTATACGTTTTATGCTGTTTGTCTTTATTGGCGTCGTATTGGTACGTGATCTCATTTACTTCTACCGTATACTTTTCGTCCAGACAGGTGATATTCAGCTTGTATTTGACAAGTGTCTTATCTGTCTCATTCAATAACAGCTCAACTTTGGAACTGGCCTGTATCGTCCCTTTCGCTTTGTTGGAAGAGTGATTGGAAAGGAAAATGTCTTTCCCGTAACTTTTCTTTGCCCATGCGTTGATGGCATTATACAGCCCGGCTTTTGTCGTGTTTGGCATGCTTACTTCGTCGGTGTAACAGATTTTCCCGTTTTTCACCGGGGCGCATGTCTCAACCTTCCCCTTATGTCCCTGCGCCATGACCAGCGCGGGGCATATAACAAGTAATAGAACCAGATATTTCTTCATCATTTTTTATTTAATCCATACATGTATAATTTCTCCGGCAAACATTTTGTGCATCTCTCTGCCTGTCCACTCCTTGCGCAGCTTTTCGGCGTTGAGGGATTCGGCGTTGAGGGATTGGGCGATCAGTTTGCGGCATTCAATAATCATCCAGGCTTCGCTGAAGGCCTTGCTTCCCGAGGGCGTTGTAATGGGGGTAAGCCCCGAGCCTTTTACCTTGTCCGTATCTTTTCCCGATGCTTTCCCACAGTATTCAAGTGCGCTCCGGTATGCTTCGGTATAGAACGTCAGGGTATAGGTGTCGTTTTCTTCCATGAGCCGGTAGGTGAAGCGGGCAGGGTTGATAAAGCAAAAGGCGACCGGTTTACCATACAGGTGACCCAATCCTCCCCAGCTGGCTGTCATCATATTAAAGGCCGTTTCGTTTCCTGCCGTGATGAGCATCCAGTCTTCCGACAGCATCTTGATGATATTACCCGGTATGTTGCCCGGCGCCATATGCCGGTATCCTTCCATCGCCGTAGAGACAGGCGCCGCAGCGACAGGCGGAGGGGGAGGCGCGATGGGATCATGTACTTCGGGCGGTGTTTCCGGCACGGTCGGTTGGATAGCGGGATCAGCAGCCAACGCGGCTTCGGCTTTTTGGAAAAGATCGTGTATAAAATCAATCGTCTTCCTGCGGAACTTGCCATTTCCACGATTAAGCTTGTTGCGTTTAGTCAGCGCATTTTTATCCGTAATCCACTCTTCTGCGGTATATTGTTCCGCTTTTTGCTGGTAAGAGACGCCATATTTATAGCGGATATTGGTGACGGATAGTTTACAGCCCTTATCCCCGCACTTGACGATCATCCGGTACGACATCAGCGAACGATCCAGAGACAGGGCGGAACTTGAGAAGACCAAATAATCCTCCCCTGCAACAATAATATCCCCCTTCTCTTTATCAGAATAGACAAGCCTGTTATTTTCTCCCTTAAAATAGCTTTGTACCCACGATAATATGCTTTCATAGATGTGATCTTTGGAAAGTGCAGGGGTGTTTATCTCTTTGGAAAAGATGACTTTCCCATTTTCTTCAGGGACTGCGCCGGCAAGATAGTCCGTATCCGTCTGGGCAAAAAGAAATGCAGGGACGGATAATAAAACGACCGGTAATAATAGCTGTTTCATGGATCATTCTATATGTATTGAGAGACAAACTTAAATAAAAAAGTGATATCTCCACCACTTTCCGAACAAATTCCTGTTTTTTGTTATATATTAAGTGAAACAATCCGGATGTATACCTGCCCACTCCGGATTACGTCTAAGAGCAGTAGCCTTTTGTTCAGGATCATCTAACCTTTTGTTCAGGAACATCTAACCTTTTGTTCAGGATCATCTAAGTCGTTGTTCCCGATGTCTTGATCGTTCGCCAATTGGCGGTCAATCGTTCGCCATATGGCGAACGATTGACCG
>JAISQD010000164.1 GCA_031274415.1 Tannerellaceae bacterium
CTGTTAAGCAATATACACGCATTGCGAAATTCTTGTGAGGTATGTTTTCCCTTCCCTATTATGCCTTCCAACACTTTACGTTCTTCCTCTGTTAATGTTACTTTATATCTTACCATAGCCGTTTTTGTGGCAAAGGTGGCAATTTTATTAGACATTATCATGTTGACGTGACACTAGTTATTTTGTTTGGACTCGTCAATCGTGATTGACCGGTTGCTTTGATCGGAGAATACATTCAGTACAATTTTACCGACCAACTGCTTCAGCTCGTCCAAAAACCTGCCGGCTTCGTATGTACCGCGTTCGATCTGCCGTAACTTCTTCTCCCAAAGGCCTGTCAACTCCGCGCTTTTAAGCGACTCTTCCTGTATGATACGGATGAGTTCCATGCCGGTTTGTGTGGGGAACAGGTTTTTTCGTTCTTTGCGGATATAGTTGCGTTTGAATAATGTTTCAATGATGGCGGCCCGTGTCGAAGGACGGCCAATCCCGTTTTCTTTCAGTGCATCACGGAGTTCGTCGTTATCGACTAATTTTCCGGCGGTTTCCATCGTCCTGAGTAGCGTCGCTTCGGTATAGGGCTTGGGGGGTTGCGTCCATTTCTCACCCAACGTTGGTGTATGAGGGCCGCATTCTCCCTTTATAAAATCCGGCAATACGACCTCTTCTTCCTCTTTCTCATCCTCCGCCTCTTTTTGTTCTACCATGAAAATGATCCGCCATCCGGGTTTAAGGATCTGTTTACCTGTCACTTTAAACGTGATCTTTTCTACTTCTCCCAGTACGGTGGTTGTCGAGATTTCGCAGTCGGGGTAAAAAGCGGCGATGAAACGTTTGGTCACCAGGTCATAGACTTTCCGTTCATTCTCCGTCAGATTCCGGATGGGCGCACCTGTGGGGATGATCGCATGGTGGTCGGTGACTTTGGCGTTGTCGAATACCCGTTTGCTTTTAAGGATTTTACTTTCCAGCAAAGGGGCTGTATAGGCGGAGTAATCTGTTAGCCCTTTCAGGATAGCCGGTATTTTGGGATACAGGTCATCGCTCAGGAAAGTGGTATCGACACGCGGATAGGTTGTCGCTTTCTTCTCATACAGCGATTGGATCAGCTTGAGTGTCTCGTCGGCGGTAAAAGCGAACTTCTTATTGCATTCGACCTGTAAAGAGGTCAGGTCAAAAAGGCGGGGGGCGTATTCCTTTCCCTGCTTTTTCGAGACATCGGTCACTGTGAAATCCTTTTGTTGAACCATTTCGAGTGACGCTGCCCCCTCTTCCTTTTTTGTAAATTTGCCTTTAACGGCTGAAAAGGTCGTACCACGATAGATGGTCTTCAATTCCCAATACGGTTCGGGCGTGAAGCGGTCTATCTCTGACTGCCGGTTGACAATGAGTGCAAGGGTGGGCGTTTGAACCCGACCGATGGATAATACCTGCCTGTTCCGGCCGTAACGTAACGTATAGAGCCGGGTGGCATTCATTCCTAACAACCAGTCTCCGATAGCGCGTGAAAGCCCGGCCTCATACAACCTGGTAAATTCCGATTGATCCTTTAATTTACCGAACCCTTCGCGGATCGCCTCTTCTGTCAGGGAAGAGATCCACAGGCGATAGACGGGGCATTTACATCCGGCTTTCTGCATGACCCACCGTTGGATCAATTCGCCCTCCTGCCCGGCATCTCCGCAGTTGATGACCATCTCCGCCTTTTGTATCAGCGCTTCGATGATGCTGAACTGCTGCCGGTATCCCGGATTGTCGATGAGTTTTATCCCGAAGCGTGGAGGAATGATAGGCAGCGAGCCAAGCGTCCAGAATTTCCACTCCGCAGCATATTCATGCGGCTCTTTTAGCGTACAGAGATGTCCGAATGTCCATGTTACCTGATACCCGTTTCCCTCCATGTACCCGTTCATTTTCTTCGTTGCCCCGAGTATTCCGGCAATCTCCCGCGCCACACTGGGCTTTTCAGCAATACATACCTTCATCTGTAAAATCTCTTTTCTCTTTCATAGGAACAAATGTAGGCGTTTATTTCATATATTACAAAAGGGGAAATAACGGGAGTATCGATGATCAGTCGCGGATCGCCTGTTCCAGGTCGGCAATCAGGTCGCGGGCATCTTCCAAACCTACGGAAAGACGGAAAATACCGTCGCCTGCAAAAGCGTTCCACGAAGCTAATTGCTCCGGCGTGGAGAAATGGAACGAGGTCTGGAGCAGCTCCCGGCTGCTGAGATAGAACACGAGCGAACGGTGATGCCCCAACGATACGGCGTAGTGGATGATGCGCAGTTTCTCCGCCAGCCGCCGCGCTACGGCAGGGCCGTCTTCCGTCCGGAAAGTAAGGATGCCGGAGAAGTTATGCATCTGCCGCCGCGCCAGGTCGTACTGGGGATGCGAAGGCAGTCCGGGATAGACTACCTGCTTCACTTTGGGATGCTGCTCCAGGTAGGCGGCTACGGCCAACGCATTCTCCTGGTGTACCCGCATACGGATAGGGAACGTGGCGATCCCCCTCAGGATCAGCCAGGCGTTGAACGGGCTCAACGTCCCGCCCAGACGGATAGCCGTCTTTTTGCGCAAAGGCGTCAAGTCGGCCTTCCTGCCCAGTATGACGCCGCCCAAAGCATCCCCGTGACCGCCTAAATATTTTGTCAGCGAATGGATGACAAAGTCCGCTCCCAACAACAAAGGCTTTGTTGCAGCGGGCGTGGCAAAGGTAGAATCCACCGCCAAAAGGGCGCCTGCGTTGTGCGCCAGTGTGGCGACGGCTTCGATATCCGTCAGCCGCAGCAGGGGGTTGCAGGGCGTTTCGACATAGACTAATCTGGTATTGGGTTGCAAGGCTGCCCGTACCGCGTCGGGGTCGGATGTATCCACTTTCGTGATCCCGATGTTCAAAGCGGGAATCATCTCATTCGTGGTTTCCGACAGGGCGGCATAGGCCACATCACTGACTACGGCATGGTCGCCGGCTTTCAGGCAATGCAGCAGCAGGGCGCTGATGGCCGCCATCCCACTGGCAAAGGCGACCGCCGTTTCCGCCTCTTCCAGCACGGCCAGCTTCTCTTCCAGCTGCCGGATAGTGGGATTCCCCCAGCGGGTATAAATCCACTTTTCGTTCTCTTCCAATCCTTCGACGGAGAATGTCGTTCCGGCATCTACCACGTATGTCGTCGACATGACGATATTGGGCGCCGAAGCGTTTGTGGCCGGGTCGGGATATTCCCCGGCATGAACAGCTTTCGTCTGTTCTCCCGCCTGTTGAAAATTGATCGTATGACTCATTTTTTTCCTTTTTAAAACCGGTGTAAAGATATGTTTTCCCTTTCATCCCCGAAATACCACAAAAAAGGTATACGATATGTTTTTTTTTAGTAGATGCATCATGACCTAATTAGAAATAATTATCTACTTTTGTGCATTAATAAAGTAAATCATAGAACATGACTGCAACGAAACGAATGAAACGAGCGTTGGTTTCCGTTTACTATAAAGAAGGATTGGATGAACTTTTAGTGAAACTGCATAGCGAAGGGGTGGCTTTTGTCTCTACGGGTGGCACGCAGGCTTTTATCGAATCACTGGGTTTGCCTTGCGACGCGGTAGAAGACCTGACCGGTTATCCCTCCATTCTGGGAGGCCGCGTGAAGACGTTGCATCCGAAAGTGTTTGGCGGTATCCTTGCCCGCAGGGAAAACGAGACCGACAAGGCGCAGCTCGTAGAATACGATATTCCGGAAATCGACCTGGTGATCGTCGACCTCTATCCTTTTGAAGAGACGGCCGCTTCCGGCGCCGGCGAACAGGCTATTATTGAGAAAATAGACATTGGCGGCATCTCGCTGATACGCGCGGCGGCGAAGAATTACAAAGATGTGGTGATCGTCGCATCGAAAACGCAATACCTCCCCCTGATGCATATATTGGAAGAAAAAGGGGCGGAGACCTCTCTTGAAGACCGCAGGTGGTTTGCCAAAGAGGCCTTTGCCGTCTCTTCGGGGTATGATACGGCGATCTTCCGCTATTTCGACGGCCAGGAAGATTCGGCATTCCGTGTGGCGGTAAACGAGCCGATGCATCTGCGTTATGGGGAGAACCCCCATCAGAAAGCGCAGTTCTTCGGGGCGTTTGAAGATATGTTCGACCAGATACACGGAAAAGAGATCTCGTATAACAACTTGCTGGACATCAACGCGGCGGTGTCTCTGATCGATGAGTTTGACGAATTGACATTTGCCATACTCAAGCACAACAATGCGTGCGGTATCGCTTCACGCGCCTCTGTCCTGGAGGCATGGAAGGATGCCCTGGCCGGTGATCCGGTATCGGCCTTCGGTGGAATCTTAGTTACCAATGTAGCGATTAACAGGGAGGTGGCGGAAGAGATCAATAAAATATTCTTTGAGGTGATCATCGCCCCCGATTATGATACGGATGCCCTGGATGTATTGATGCAGAAGAAAAACCGTATTATTTTGATCCGTAAAGAACAGGGGACTTCTCCCACGCAATACCGCTCCCTGTTGAACGGGGTGTTGGTGCAGGATAAGGATTTGAGCATACAGACGGGAATGGATCTGGAAGCCATGACCGGGAAGTATCCTGATCCCCGCGAAGTGGACGACCTGTTGTTTGCCAACAAATTAGTGAAACACAGCAAATCGAATGCGATTACGCTGGTAAAGAACAAGCAGCTTTGCGCCAGCGGGGTAGGACAGACGTCCCGTGTCGATGCATTGAAGCAAGCGATAGAGAAAGCCCGTTCGTTCCAGTTTGACCTGGACGGCGCGGTCATGGCTTCGGACGCCTTCTTCCCTTTCCCCGATTGTGTGGAGATTGCCGGCAAAGCGGGTATAACGGCGATCATTCAGCCGGGCGGTTCGGTGAACGATAAATTGTCGGTAGACTATTGTAACGAACATGGCTTGGCGATGGTAAAGACGGGCGTCCGTCATTTTAAACATTAAGATTATAACATACGAAAAACAATATGGGATTATTTTCTTTTACTCAAGAAATAGCGATGGATCTGGGGACGGCGAATACCATTATTATCAGTAATGGCAAGATCGTGGTGGATGCTCCTTCGGTGGTGGCGTTGGACAGGCGTACGGACAAGGTGCTGGCCGTCGGAGAGCAGGCGCGTCAGATGCATGGTAAGACACATGAAAATATCCGGACAATCCGCCCTCTCCGGGATGGCGTGATTGCCGACTTCTTTGCTGCAGAGCAGATGATTCGCGGGATGATCAAAATGATCAGTCCCAAAAATCGCTGGTTCTCCCCCTCGCTCCGTATCGTGGTCTGTATTCCATCGGGCAGTACCGAAGTGGAACTGCGTGCTGTCCGCGATTCGGCCGAACATGCCGGCGGACGGGATGTCTACATGATCTATGAACCGATGGCTGCCGCGATAGGTATCGGGATCGACGTGGAAGCGCCCGAAGGGAATATGGTGGTCGATATCGGCGGCGGGACAACGGAGATTGCCGTGATCTCGCTGGGCGGGATCGTGTCGAACAAGTCCATCCGTATCGCAGGGGATGACCTGACGGCGGATATTATGGAATACATGCGCCGGCAACACAATGTGAAGGTGGGCGAGCGAACGGCGGAGCAGATCAAAATCAATGTAGGCTCTGCCTTGACCTTCCTGGATAACCCTCCCGAAGATTACATCGTACACGGCCCGAACCAGATGACGGCTCTTCCTATGGAAGTGTCCGTGTCCTATCAGGAGATCGCGCATTGCCTGGAGAAATCGTTTTCGAAGATGGAAGCGGCTATATTGAGCGCATTGGAACAAACGCCTCCCGAGCTGTATGCCGATATTGTGCGTAACGGCATATACCTGGCCGGCGGAGGCGCGTTGATGAGAGGGCTGGATAAGCGGTTGACGGAAAAGATCAATATCCAGTTCCATGTCGCCGAAGATCCGCTGCATGCCGTCGCTAAAGGAACGGGCATCGCCTTAAAGAATATCGATAAATTTAATTTCCTTATCAGGTAAAATGATCGTCCCTTGTCAATAGTCTTTTGCCGCCCGAATTGATTATGCATAAATTGCTTGATTTTCTAATAAGAAAAAGACATTGGTTTCTGTTCGTCCTGCTTGAAATTATTTCGCTGACGTTGGTTTACCGGAACAATGCATATCAGCGGAATATCATGTTCGGCACGGCCAATGTCGTCACGGCTAAAATACTTTCCCTGTCAGGCAGCGTCAACTCTTACCTGAATCTGCGGGAACAAAACAGGGCATTGCTTGAGCGTAACGGGGAGTTGGAAATGGAGCTGTTGATGCTGCGTGACCGGATGGATGCCATGATAGCGGATACGGTGTCGTTCCGTGGTTTTGTGCCCGATTCGACCGAACGGTTTCCTTACGACTTTATCATGGCCAAGGTGGTGAACAACAGCGTGACGTATGCATCCAATTACATGACACTGAATAAAGGGCTGAAAGACGGCGTTTCTCCTGATATGGGCGTCATCTCGGAGAATGGTATTGTCGGGATTATCTTGACTGTATCCGACTATTATTCGGTCGCTATCCCGATATTGAACCCCAAGTTCCGTTTGAGTTGCAAGGTGTTGGGAAGCAATTCTTTCGGTTCGATGAGCTGGAACGGGCGCAGTACGCGGTACGCCAATCTGGACGAGCTGCCCCGCCATGTGGAATTTCAGATCGGAGACACGATCGTGACCAGCGCCTATTCCAAGATATTCCCCGAAGGGCTTATGGTCGGCTTTGTCTCCTCTTTTGAGAAACAGAGGGATGATAACTTTTATTCGTTAAAGGTTGAACTGACGACGGATTTCCATCGCCTGAATAATGTGATGATTATCCGCAACTATTATCAGGATGAACAAAAACAGGTAGAACGGGAGGCGAGAGGAGATGATTGATCATGTGATAAAAGGGATTGTTTATTTTGTTACGCTTGTACTCATTCAGGTGCTGGTCTTGAATAATATCCATTTCCTCCGGCTGGCTACCCCTTTTCTGTACCTCTATTTTATTGTCAAATTGCCTGTCAGTACGTCGTCGGTGAATATGACTTTCCTCTCTTTCCTTATCGGGATTATCATTGATATGTTTTCCAATACGCCCGGTATGCATGCGGCGGCGTGTACGTTGGCCGGATTTTCGAGGCCGGCGATTATCAAGCTGTATATGGGAAAGGATCTGGTCGAAGGGCTTTCCCCCTCTTTCAGGACGTTTGGGTACGGCGGCTTTTTCCGCTATGTCATTACATTTGTTATCCTTCATCACGTGACATTGTTCCTTATTGAATCGCTGACGTTGTTTGATCCCCTGTTCTTTGTCATCCGTATTCTGGCAAGCGTTGCTGTGACAACACTCCTGATGTGTATCGTCGAGTCCTTCAATATCGAATCCCAGAAAAGTGGAAAATAATTTAAAATATACGCTGGAGAACAGGCGTTATGTGATCTACGGGGTCGTTGTCCTGGTCGTTGTTATTTTCATTATCCGCCTGTTTTATTTGCAGATTGTAGATACCGAATATAAAGCGTGGGCCGACAGTAACGCCTTTCTGAAGAAGACGCTCCCCCCTTCGCGGGGCATCGTGTATGACCGCAACGGGAAATTGCTGGTATATAACCAGCCGGCCTATGATATTATGTTTATTATGCGGGAAATACAACCGTTCGACACGCTGGATTTCTGCCGGACGGTAGGGATCACGAAGGAGCAGTTTAACAAGCGGATTACCGAAATAAAGGACCGCCGCCTGAATCCCGGCTACTCGTCGTATGTGCCGCAGGTGTTTATGAATCAACTGTCGGTGCAGGACTATGCCGTATTGCAGGAGAAGCTGTATAAATTCCCCGGATTTTATATCCAGAACCGCACGATCAGGAAATATGAATATTCTTTTGCCGCCCATGTATTGGGCACGATCGGCGAGGTAGACAAAAAAGATATTGAGCGGGATCCCTATTATGTGCAGAGCGATTATTCCGGCCGTACCGGTGTGGAGCGCTCCTATGAAAAGGTATTGAGAGGCGAAAAGGGGGTGGAAATCCTGCTTCGCGATGCGCACGGCAGGATAAAGGGAAAGTACGAAGAGGGGATACACGACATCGCTCCCGTTTCAGGTAAGAGCCTGACCCTTTCCATTGATATCGCATTACAGGGATATGGCGAGAAGCTGATGCGGAATAAGATAGGGAGCATCGTCATGATCAAACCCTCGACGGGAGAAGTACTCTGTATGGTGTCGTCCCCGACCTTCGACCCGAGTATCCTGGTCGGGCGTCAGCGCGGGAAGAACCATCAGACGCTGCAGCGCGATCCGCTGAAGCCGCTTTTAAACCGTCCGTTGATGGGGCGGTATCCGCCCGGCTCTACCTTTAAGCCGGCGCAAGGGCTTGTCTTTTTACAGGAAAAAGTGATTACGGCGGAGACGGCTTATGCCTGTGCGCATGGCTATCCCGTATTGGGAGGCAAGCCGGGATGCCACACGCACGGCTCGCCTTTAAGCTTAATTCCCGCCTTAGCGACATCCTGCAATGCCTATTTCTGTTGGGGATTGCGCGATATGATCGACAGCCGGCGGCGTTATCCGACAGTTCAGGAAGGGCTTGAGGTCTGGAGGAATCATATGTTAAGTATGGGTTATGGTTCCCGGCTGGGTATAGATTTGCCGGGAGAGGTAGCCGGTTCTATCCCCAACAGTAAATTCTATGACAAGGTGTACAAAGGGCGCTGGTCGTCCAGTACGATCATTTCCAACGCGATCGGGCAAGGTGAAGTCGAGGCCACGCCGCTCCAGATATGCAACCTTTCGGCCACGATCGCCAATCGCGGCTACTATTATATCCCGCATATCGTAAAAGAGATACAGGATGGGCAGTTGGATGAGCTATATACGCAAAAGCATTACCCGACGATCGACACCAAGTATTACGACTATATCATAGAGGGTATGCGGAACGCTGTGACGGGCGGTACGTGCCGGGCGGTAGCATTGCCGGATATTGCCGTTTGCGGGAAAACGGGGACCTCCCAGAATCCCCACGGGGAAGACCATTCGATCTTTATGGGGTTCGCGCCGCAGGACAATCCGGAAGTGGCCATTGCCGTACTGGTGGAGAATGCGGGGTATGGCGCTACATATGCCGTGCCTGTGGCAAAGCTGATGTTACAGCAATATTTTAAGGGAGACATTGCCGAAAGTGACCGGGCGTGGGAAGAATTTTTCTTGAATGCCGTAATATTACCGCGAAATGCCTTATAAGAAAGCAGAAATATGGAAGACCGTCGACTGGTTCACGATCGTTTTGTATTTGCTCATGATAACAGCCGGTTGGTTTAGTATTTGCGGGGCAAGCTATGAATACGGGCATGTGGGGCTGTTCGATCCTTCCGGGCGTCCCGGTTCGCAGCTGATCTGGATCGGCTTGTCTTTCATCCTGATATTTATTTTGTTGATGTTGGAGGCGGACTTCTTTCATGTGTTTGCCTACCTGATCTATGCGGCTATCATTGTGTTGTTGATTGTGACGATCTTCCTTGCGCCCGACATCAAGGGGTCGCGCTCCTGGCTCGTATTCGGGCCGTTGCGTGTGCAGCCGGCCGAATTTGCCAAGTTCGCCACCGCGCTGGCGATCGCCAAGTTGATGAGTTCTTACGGTTTCCGGCTGACGACGTTCAAGAATTTCGCCCTGACCCTGTTGTTTATCCTCTTTCCTATGGGGTGTATCCTGCTTCAGAAAGAGACGGGATCGGCATTGGTCTATTTGGCCTTTTTTCTGGTATTGTACCGTGAGGGGATGACGGGGTATGTGTTGTTTGCCGGTATTTGTTCGGTCACCTATTTTGTGTTGAGCATGAAATATTCGGATGTTGTTGCCGGCATCACGCCACTGGGGGAATGGATCGTCTTGTGCATCATCCAGGTTTTGACGATCGGATTGGTAGGGGTTGTCCGGAGAAATCGTCTGGCCGTCCGGATTTTATTGGGGATCAATGCGCTGGTATATCTGGCCGCTTATGTTGTTTCGCGGTTTGTGCCGGTTGATTATTCATGGGTTGCGATAGGTCTGATCGTGGCCTCTTCGCTTTATCTGATCTATCTTTCCATTCAGAATTGGGTATGGCATTATGTGTTGATTATGCTTTTTGCCATAGGCTCGGTTGGTTTTCTTTTTTCTGTCGATTATGTGTTTAATAAAATCCTTGAGCCTCATCAGCAAATGCGGATTAAGGTCTCTCTCGGTTTGGAAGACGACCCGGGCGGCGCGGGGTATAATGTCAATCAATCGAAAATAGCCATTGGTTCGGGAGGGTTAATGGGCAAAGGGTTTTTAAACGGTACGCAGACAAAGCTCAAATATGTTCCCGAACAGGATACCGACTTCATCTTTTGTACGGTAGGAGAAGAGAAGGGCTTTCTGGGCGCTTCCGTTGTACTGATTATGTTTGCGGCGTTCATTATCCGGCTGATTGCCCTGTCGGAGAAACAGAAAAATACCTTTGGACGGGTTTACGGGTATAGCATTGCCTCTATCTTCTTCTTTCATTTAGTCATTAATATCGGGATGGTGATCGGGATTACGCCTGTGATAGGCATTCCGCTTCCTTTCTTTAGTTATGGGGGATCCTCGCTTTGGGGATTTACCATTCTGCTCTTTATCTTTCTCCGGTTAGACGCGTCAAGAAAAGAGCGGTAAGGTCTCCTGTGTCGTCTCAAAAGCGACAGGTCTACCTGGCTTTTTCTACCCTGAGGCCAATCTCCTGTATGCCTTTCAGCGCATCGTTCCGCATGCCTTGCCTGAAACCGAACGTATATTGCCCCTCATGAGGAAAGAGATAATTTGTCCGTACCGGAAAGCCGGACTGATGGAGCGAAATGCCGTGCCCGTACCACTTGCCGGTCTCATCGGCAAGCATACATTCCAGCGTATCCCGCCGGATAGAGCCGATGGGTTTTTCTTCGCTGTAAAAGATCCATAAGTTTTGATAAGGATACCAGTTGTTGTTTCTCACCTCGAACGTAATCGTATACGGAACGGAAATATCCTGTACCTCGAAGGTAAAATAATATTCCTTGTCCTTTTCCCATAGCGCGTTTTCTATGACCTGGTACTGGTCGTAAACGGCCTTGTTTTCACACGAGACACAAGCAAAACAACCGATGGCAATCAGGAGTCCTTTAATTCTTTTGCTTGACATTTGATTGAAGCTTCCCATTATTCACCCGCTTGTCATTGATTACTTTTGGCTTCTGAGCTGCCTGTTCTTCGCCGCTATTGTTCGTACCGGAGATGATCTTCTTTTTCTTTTTCTTCTTCCTTACCGTAGCATCGAAACGTGTCAGGCTCTCTTGCCCCAGGATATCATGGGCGTCGCGTTTGGCCGGTTGCGGTTTACTGTCCGCTTCCAGCGACTCGGGTTTTATCCCTTTTTTATTCATGTTGATGATATCGAATGCCCGGGCGGCAGGAATTGTAACTAAATTAGCCGCAATGACTTTGTCTGTCGAATAGGTAATCTCCCGTTTAAAGATATCCGTCTTGAAGTGATAATGCGTCGTATCTTTTGTCTCTAACGCGACCTCTTTGGAAGGAAGATGTTTATGGGCTTCGACATAGGTATCGACTTCATAATTGATACAACATTTCAGTTTGGCGCATTGTCCGGCCAGCTTCTGCGGATTCATGGATATGTCTTGATAACGGGCGGCGCCGGTTGCTACGGAGACAAAACCGGTCATCCAGCTTGAGCAACACAGTTCCCGTCCGCACGGCCCGATGCCTCCTATCCGTCCGGCTTCCTGGCGCGCCCCGATCTGTTTCATTTCGATACGTACGCGGAACGTATCCGCCAGCACTTTGATCAACTGGCGGAAATCGACGCGTTCGTCAGCTATATAATAAAAGATCGCCTTATTGCCGTCTCCCTGATATTCCACATCCCCGATCTTCATATTCAACCCCAGCTCTTCCGCCAGATGGCGTGAGCGGATCATCGTTGCATGTTCCTTTGCCTTAGCCTCTTCGTATTTCTCCAGGTCATTGGTCTTTGCTTTGCGGTAGACGCGTTTTATGTCGATGCTTTCGGTGCGGACATTGTTCTTTTTCATTTGTAAGAGAACCAGTTTGCCGGTGAGCGTTACCGTACCGATATCGTGTCCCGGACTTGCTTCAACGGCCACCACATCCCCCTTTTCGAGAGGGATCTTCGTGCTGTTCAGGAAATACCCTTTCCTGGTATTCTTAAATTGAACCTCCACATAATCGGTTGAATTTCCTGCGTCCGGCACATCGCACAGCCAATCATATGTATTGAGTTTGTTATTCTGTATCCTGCTGCACCCCTTTTTACCCATGCAACAGCCGCCTCTATTTAATTTAAAATCCATGTCTGATCTATATATAATTATTTCATATCGCCACAATTCGTACAAAAATAGATAATAAACAATATCCGGCAATAATAGTTGGTAGGTTTTTACGGATTATTTCATAGTTTTGCATAATTGTTTATTGTATGTATCAAACTAATTTCGACATATGAACTATTTATTCCTCATTGCCGGCCTTTCTTTAAGCATGTCACTGTTTGCGCAGACGAAAGTGGTGAAGAAAGTCGCTACGAAGAGCAACAATTTTGGCGTTACCTATTCGCTCCCCAAGACATCGTTGATTGTGAATATAGAAGTGACTAAAGTAGCCTGTAAAGCCGGCCCTTACTACCGGTACGCGGAAAAATACCTGGGAGCAAAAGATGTCGTAACCGAAGACAAGGTGTACTATGAATTGGGAAAGATCAACTTAATCAACAAGGGATTGCCGGACACCGACAATGCGTATATGATCGAATTTAAAAGCGGGACAGTAGCGCCTTATGTCTACCTGACGGAAGAGGGACTGCTTTGTGCAGTCAATGCGGAATATACCCCTGTTGCATCCGAACTGGAGACGGTAAAGAAACAGCAGTCTTCCCCTGCAAAAATAGCGGATGTGTCGGTCTTCTCCGAAGAATTGCTGATGGCCGGTTCCATAACGAAAGAGGCGGAAGTAGCGGCCAAGCAGATTTACCGGATCAGGGAGAGCCGGATGAACATCCTGACGGGCGAATCCGACCATTTACCTCCCGACGGTGAAGCGATGAAATTGGTGATCCAGCAATTGGAAGAGCAGGAGAAAGCGCTTACCACCCTTTTTACAGGGATTTGTACTGAGGAGACGAACTATTACGACATCACGGTTATCCCCCATGAAGATCTGGAAAAGGAGGTGCTGTTCCGCTTCTCCGATCTGCTGGGGATCGTTGCGGCCGATGATCTGGGCGGGACGCCCGTCTATATGAACCTGAGAGCGATCGACCGCGCCCCCGTTCCCGATATCAAAGAGGAGGCGAAGAAGGAGAAAGCGATGAAGGGCATTATATACAATGTGCCGGGTAAAGCCGCCGTTGAGATTACCATGAACAAAAGCGCCCTGTTTAAAGGCGAAGTGCAGGTCACGCAATTCGGCAGCCGCGAAAGTCTGGCGCCGGTCATGTTTGAAGATAAAAAGGCGCCGGTAAAAGTCTATTTCTATCCCGAAACCGGTGCGATCAAGCAGATTATTCAATAAATTATATACCTTAAAACACCAGACACATGTTCAAAAATCATCCTAAAGGACTACTTGCTGCGGCTCTTTCCAATATGGGGGAACGCTTTGGTTTTTATATCATGATGGCTATCCTCTCTCTCTTTTTGATGTCCAAATTCGGATTGGAGAAAACGGCGGCTACATGGATCTATTCTGTCTTTTATGCCCTGATCTACCTGCTGGCTCTTGCGGGAGGGTACATCGCCGACAGGACAAAGAAGTACAAAGGAACGATTCTGACCGGGTTAATCCTGATGTCGGTAGGGTACGCGATTATTGCCATACCGACCCCGACGCCCGTCCCCAACCTGCCGCTGTTCCTTGTGCTGACCTGTTTCGGCTTGTTTGTCATTGCCTTCGGCAACGGCCTGTTCAAAGGAAACCTGCAAGCCGTGGTGGGGCAAATGTACGACGACCCCCGATATGCCGAACGAAGGGATACCGGATTCCAGATCTTTTATATGTTTATCAACGTAGGTGCAGCGATCGCTCCCATTATCGCCGTAGGGTTGCGCAACTGGTGGGTAAGCCATAACGGGTATGCCTACAATTCAGACCTGCCGGCGCTTTGCCATCAATACCTGAAAGGGACGATCACGCCGGAAGCCTCCCAACGCCTCGCGGAACTTTCCGCCTCGGTCAGCACACAGGCGCCTGCCGACCTCACTCTTTTTGCCAATGAATACCTCAATATATTCAATACCGGATTCCACTACGCTTTTGGAGCGGCTATTGTGGCCATGCTGATTTCCCTGGTTATTTTCATCACGAACAAGCAACGCCTGCCTGATCCATCTTTGAAGACGGTGGCCGTCGGCGCCGGCAAAAATGCGGCGGCTCCTGTCGCCGAAATGAGCAGTGCGGAAACCGAACAGCGTCTGTACGCCCTCTTCTCGGTATTTGCGGTGGTGATCTTTTTCTGGTTCTCATTCCATCAGAACGGTGTCACGCTGACCTTCTTTGCCAACGATTACACACAGTTGAACGTCCTTGCTATTGATCTTGGATTCACAGTGATAAAGGGCGCCGAGGTGTTCCAGTTCTTCAATCCTTTCTATGTGGTCTTCCTTACCCCGATTGTGATCGGGATATTCGGATGGCTGAGGGCGCGCGGCAAAGAGCCGTCCACGCCCAAAAAGATTGCGATCGGTATGGGTATTGCGGCAACGGCGTTCGTCGTCATGTCAATCGGTTCGGCCGGACTGCCTACGGCGGATGCGGCAAAGGAGATGGGCGGGCTTTCGGATGTCATGCGCGTCACGCCTTTCCTTCTGATCGGCACCTATTTTATACTGACCGTGGCCGAGCTGTTTATCAGTCCGCTGGGATTGTCGTTTGTCTCCAAAGTGGCGCCTCCCAAATACCAAGGGATTATGCAGGGCTGCTGGTTGGGCGCTACGGCATTGGGCAACCAGTTGCTGGTCGTCGGTACGCTTCTGTATGAGCATATCCCGATCTGGGCAACGTGGTGCGTCTTTGTCGTCGCCTGCCTCATCTCCATGTTCACCATGCTGTATATGCTGAAATGGCTGGAGAAGATTGCCCGGTGACGAACGGATAGTCACACATTCACTCCCTTATTATCCGCTCCGTGATAGACTTCATGGCGTCTTTCACTGTGATAAGGGGGTGATTGGGAATGCCCGCATGATGATTGAGGATGTAGTGCCCTCTGGTTATCCGGATGAAAGCGGATTTGCAATAAGGAGAGTTTTTGTTCCATTCGTGCAATGCCATTATGCTGTTGATGTAAGAACGCTTTTTGCGATAAGGCGGAAGTATTTCGTCGGGAATCATACCGGCAAGTTCCACTAAGGAATTTATGTCAAAAAAGCAGGTAGTGGCGGTATCATCCCCTTCTTTCCCAAGGGTACAAATATCGGCTTTGTTATACTGGTTCTGCCACGTATTGCGCATCATGTAAATAAGGAAAAACAGCATGCTGCGCGAGTTGATGTGGTATTGGCGATTTTCAAATTCATAGACAAACTCTTGCGGGCGGATCCTTTCCAAGAAACGGATCAGGGTTTGTTCCGATGGGAGCTCCTGTTGTTTGTGTTTGACGCGTATCCGGCTGAAGTAGGCCGACAGTAGATGATCCAATGCACATTTACCGTTTTTGTCGATGGGGGTAATCGAGGCATTGTGGGCGAGCAGCACTTTCACCACCTCGTTTTGTCCGTAAGACAGGGCAAGCATCAAGCCCGTAACGCCATCTTCGAGGGTAAAATCAACGCCGTATTTCTGGATGAAAGAGGAGACCTTGTCCTTGTTGCCCAACCGCAGGTGTTTTTCGTATTCTTTGCGGTCGCCGCGCATCTCTTTCATATACAGGATAGCCCGTTGGAACGACAGTTTGGATAACTGCTCGATCCAGTCATACTCACGGTGGTGTATGGCATAGTTAAAGAGCTGCTTTCGTTCTTTTTTCACTTCCGCCTCTTTTTTCGCGGGGTCGAGCGCCAGGGCTGCGATTGTTTCCAGCTGTTCGGGCGAGAGGTATTCATAGCCTAAGTATTTGGCGCGTATCTGTTCGGCCTGTTCATACTTGCCTTGTATTTCCAGCCGGCGCGCTTCGTCGAGCCATTCATCCTGCGAGGATTTTGCCTCCTTGACGGCAATGTCGGATGTATTCTCCTGCATCTGCAAGAGCCGCAGCATCGGATGTTCGGAACGCTGTTCGAAGATGTAAATATTTTTGACAGCCCTTGTGATGGCTACGTAAAAGGAGTTGATGTAGAACTTGTAGATTTCGGCATCCTTATCGTGCTTGTCGGCTGCGCGGTTGTAGCGCAGCTCCTCTTTTTTGAGGTCTTCCAGGCTCACGCCGGAGATGATTTCGCGAAATGCCGCTTCGTTGTTCGAAATAAAGTCGGTGAGGATGACGTTTTCGTACTCCAACCCTTTCGCTTCCTGTATATTGAAAATCAACGGCGTCTTGAAGAACTGTGCGGCTTTCGCCTTTTGTTGGTTGTCGGGCACGATGACGGCATACTTCGTGCT
>JAISQD010000019.1 GCA_031274415.1 Tannerellaceae bacterium
CCGTCGGTATAGGGCGAATACATCAAATCGTCGTCGCCCCAGCTCGGATAAAAGGTATCGGCAAAATAAAAGCCGCTTTTAAGTCCGGTAAACTTGATTTGTCCGAACGTTTTCGATGCCGGAAACGGACAGTCTGCCGGCGTTTCGGACTTCCATACGAACGGCTCAAAACGTTCAATTTCAGGTTTCAGCGGTTTCACGTTGATAACCGTTGCTTCTTGCGTTTTCTCATCGCGCACAACCTCTACCTGCGCCAGAAGCGGGCAGGATATTAAAACCGATAGAATAATAAGTAGATTTACTTTTTTCATGATATTTACTTTCTATATTTGAATTCATTATTAATTTGCTACGGTAGTTGGCAGAAGCCTTGCCGAGACTTTATATCATTCGCTTTTCACGGGGATATCCCTCCAGCTGGATACCTGTTCGCCTCCGACGGTGATGCCGGCTTTCATCCGGTAATCGCCGGCAACATCGGGCAACGTGACTTCAACGGGAATGACCGCCACTTCATACGCGTTGACGCTCACCGGCTGCCGGCAGGTCGATACAATCCGGTCGCCCAGCTGTATTGTCAATATGATTTCCTGTTCAAACGGCGTTTTCAGGTCGTTGATCACGTAAACGGGAACCGTCAGTCGTGCGGCGGCGGAATAGCTCTTTTCCCAGAGGTCGATCATCAAACCGACCGGAGAAAAGGAGGGCTTCACGTAGCGATAAAACTCCGGTTCAAAGGTCAGGTTACGAAGATCAATCCAGTGGTCTGATGTCTGGCCGCGCTGGTCGCCGTAACGGGAGTAGGCCAGTCCGCAGAAATGCAGTACTCCGGCTGCTCGCCGGTGCGCCCGCCAGTATTCGGTCAACATAGCCAGGTGACGGGCATAGAGATGCAGGCGTTCCCCGGATGTCAGTTTGCTTCCGCCCCAAAGCGTTTCGTACACCTGGTCGGTCAGCGTCGTCGTTGTCCCGTTCCGGTTCAGCCATAGCCACCCGTATTCGTTAATCACGACCGGATTGGGGAATATGATGCCGGTTCCTTCGGTGGTTGCTGAATGGTCGCTGGCATCGTTGTCCGCACGACGCACCCGGCCGAACAACTCTTTCCGGTATCCCTCTTCCGGTTCGTTTTCGGTCGTGTATTTGATAAAAAGGTAGGGATGCGATTCGATGAGGTCTGTAGCCGCCTGGGGTTCTGACCAGCCATTATCCCATGGGCGGCCGGAAAGATCCAGTTCGCGAACCTCCCGGACGGCCTGTCCGGTTTCAGGAGCTACGGTTTCGTTCTGTGCGTCCCAAATGACGACCGACGGATGATTCCAGCGTTCACGCATCCATCGCCGGTATTCTTCGGCAATCAGGGGCGCTTTAAAGTTGAAAATACCCCATATCGGAAACTCGTCCTGTATCATAAACCCAAGGCTGTCGCAGACGTCATACCACCGTTCGGGCGGGAATCCGATGCAATAACGTGCGATATCCCAGTGCATGTCCTTGAACTTCTTGTGCAGTTCGACCGGCCATTGCGTATCCCAGGGCAGCGTTCCGCGGTCGGGGTCTTCAAAGAAACGAAAGATACAGACATTCGTTCCCCGCAGGTAATAGGGTTCTTCGTTCAGCAGGGCGATTTTCCGTTCCGCATCGAAGCGGAACGACCGCATTCCGAAACGCACCTGCTTGTTGTCCACACCCGTACTCAGGGTCAGTTCGTATAGAAACGGCGTTTCGGGCGTCCACAGCGTCGCTCCTTTCATGTCTATGTCAAAATCAAGTACGGCAAGGCCGTTTTCCACTTTGGGACGGGATAAAACGGATTGTGCGGATACTTCCCGTTGGGACGAACATTCGGACACACGGTACGACAACTGCACGGCTTCCGGCGCATCCGCTTCTATCTCGGCGACCACGCGCAGCGTCTCTTTCCGGATATCCGGCACGCACTGTATATGACTGATAAACGGGCGGGCGGAAAGCGTAATCTCCACATCGTCGTAAATACCGGGGATGTATTTTATCTTTTCATAATCGTTTCCGTTTGGGATACCGTCCGGCAGTTGCGCCTTGCTACCGACGCCGATCAGGATTTCGTTCGGCTGTCCGGCGGGCAGGAGGAAAGGCTTGATGTCATAGTACGACGGCGTGAAACAGTATTCGTTCTCGCCGGCAAAATGCCCGTTGACATAGACTTTGGTATGGTATTTAGCCTTGTACACCTTGAGACGAATGATATCAAAGTCTGTCCCCGGCACGTTGAACATCCGTTTGTGCCAGTACCAACTGCTGTCCTGATAGATTGTCCCGGGCTTATCCAATGCCGGCACAGCCAAGTCAACAAGTCCGGGTACCGAAGTGGTTGACGTGAAAACATCCGGTAACTCTCCATCTGTTTTAGCCATTTCCCATTCCCCGTTGAGGCTGACCACTTGCCGCCGGGGTGTCTGTGTGCATGAGGGAAAAATAACGAATACAGCCAATAGCGCTGCAAGAAAATGGTGTTTCATAATATTACCTAATCAAATCATAATGGTACAAATATATACAATAATCTGTTATTTTCGATAATTTTACCCTTTTATTAGTATAAATCCGTAGATATCTTTTACCCAATGCTTAAATGTATCACTGACAAAGCCGGAAGAGAGGACACCTGTCCTACTCTTCCGGCCTACCTAAAAAAAGAAAAACGATTTTCGTCCGGAGATTATTTCAGTTTAACAACCGGTGTCCAGACAGCTTGTTCCGTTCCTTCGGTTTTCACTCCTACGCGGCCATACAATGCTTTGGCATTTGCCACATCGCTGTTTCCGCCTGTGTCAGCCGACAGGATATCCTGCCGGAAGCCTCCATAGTTGACGATCATCGCATCCTGGTTCAAGTGCCCCAACGAGAAATAATAGTTGATTTTATCCGATCCCCCCCGATACATTCGCATTCAGGTAATATTGTGGGGCGGTTTCCCCTTTTTTGTCGTGATGACTACCACCCCGTTCGCCGCCCGTACCCCATAAATGGCAGCGGATGCGTCTTTAAGGATGGATATGGTTTCAATATCATTGAAGTCTACATTATTAAATTGCCCTTCGTCCGACGGGATACCGTCGATGACGTATAAAGGCGTACCCATGTTGCGGATCTGAATAGCCGTAGAAGCGAGCGAGCGGCTGATTTCCGACGAATGAATCGCCGAGATAGCACCTGTTAATGTCGCTTTCTTCTGTGATAACCCGAAACCGGTCACCACCACAGACTGTTTCTCATATCCGATGAAAGAGACATCCAATATCGCTTCGTCTAATGACAGATCTCTCTGTCCTTTGTCATACACACGGCTTTCTCACCCGGAATTATAAACGTTGTCTTCTCTCCGGACGTCACCGACAGGGAACCGCACAACAAGCTGACATTTAGATTATCCTCGTTCGCCTTCATATTAAACTTTGTTCCGTAGACTTTCACCGAAAAGCCATGACTGCCTGCATTTTTGTTTTTTTAGGTATCTGTATGCCGGCAAGGAATACCTTTGTTTTCTCGCCGCCGCTCAGGGTCTCCATGCCTTGCAGGATTGCCTGCAGGGCAGTCACCTTCCGGTCTATCCGAAGTGCCCCGTTATTCCCACTCAGGGCGACCATTGGCCAAAAGTGACAACGATTAAAACGATACAGGAGACCTTACCTTTTTCTTCGGCAACAAGTAGCTCGTTTGTCGGCAACAAGTAGCACCTTCCTCCCGACACATTGATCGTTCGCCAATTGGCGAACGATCACTACATACCGAACACGCAGGTAGTTTCTCCTTATAAAAAGGGCTAAATCTTTTTTTGAGGTGCTATGGTGAGATGTCTCCGCGCGTTCGCTTCGCTCTCTTGGTTATAATGACGACAAATACAATCTACTGAAAATCAACACTTAGACGTCATTGCGAGCGAAGTGAAGCAATCCAGCGTGCCCCCTTCTGGATGGCGCCAGGCTTCGCCTACCAATGACGCGTGTGTTATAAAGCCCTTCTCTTCAAAGGCTCCCTCAGTAGCCATAATACCGCCCCATCCCTTTTCCTCCCTTATTATGATGACACAAATAAGGGAAGAGAGAGT
>JAISQD010000056.1 GCA_031274415.1 Tannerellaceae bacterium
GCCGCGCCCCATCTGATCCTGATGGCTTTTCTGCAACGGGTTGTCAACGGAGGCGGACAAATCCACCGCGAAATGACGGCAGGAAGAGGATTCTTAGACATCTGCCTTGTCTATGAGGGTCAAAAATACCCGATAGAACTCAAAATATGGCGCGGAGAAAAGACGTTAAAAGAGGGCATCGAACAAACCGCCCGCTACATGGATAGCTACGGCTGCAAGGAGGGTTGGCTCGCTATCTTCGACCGTCGCCCAGAAAGGAAATGGGACGACAAAATATATATGCGAAAAGAGACCGCAGGAGCCCAAACAATCACTGTTGTAGGGCTATAACGTCTTACCAATATTATCTAACATATTTATTAATGATTATTATACAATGAGAAAGAGAACAATTGTTACTGCCGGACTGGCAGCTACGCTTTTGAGCGCATGTGCGTTGTCGGATAAGACATCGGACGAAAGTGATACGAACAACCCGTTTTTTACGGAATATGCTACGCCTTTCGGCGTCCCGCCTTTTGACAAGATAAAGATCGAGCACTACAAACCGGCTATTGTAAAAGGGATAGAGGAACACACGAAAGAGATAGAGGCTATCGCGAACTTGAAAGAAGCGCCGGCGTTTGAAAATACCATCGTTGCCCTGGATCAGAGCGGACGCCTGCTCGACCGGGTGGTCACGGTATTTTTTGCCCAGAACAGCGCCAATACCAATGACGAAATGGAAGCGATAAGCCGGGAAATCTCACCTCTCCTGTCACAGCACCGCGACGATATCTCCCTCAACCCCGCTCTCTTTGCCCGTGTGAAAGCCCTGTATGAGAAAAGGGAAAGCCTGTCTTTGGATAAAGAACAGGCCAAACTGCTGGAAGAGACCTATAAAGGATTCGTGCGCGGCGGGGCAAACCTGAACGCCGGCGATCAGGGCAAACTGCGCGAACTGAACAGCCAGATCGCACTGCTCCAGCTCACTTTCGGACAGAATATGCTGAAAGAAACCAATGATTTCCGGTTAGTTATCGACAACAAAGACGATCTTTCCGGCCTCACCGAAGCCCAGATCGCCAACGCCGCCGAAGCCGCCAAACGCGCCGGACTGGAAGAGGGCAAATGGCTCTTTACCCTGCAAAATCCCAGCATCATGCCTTTCCTGCAAAATTCGGATAAACGCGAACTGCGCGAAAAGATATTCAAAGGGTATATCATGCGGGGCAATAACGACAACGACAACGACAACAAGGATGTAGTGAAGCAGCTTGTCACCCTGCGTCTCGAAAAAGCCAAACTGATGGGGTATGCCGATTATGCCTCTTTTGTACTGGAAGAACGTATGGCAAAAAAGGCGGACAATGTATATGCCCTGTTAGACAAGATATGGGAGCCTGCCCTTAAAGTCACCAAACAGGAACTGTCGGATATCCAGGCAGAGATAAAAAAAGAGGGGAACACCTTCGCCGCCGAAGGATGGGACTGGCGTTATTACTTCGAGAAAGCCAAGAAGGCAAAGTTCAACCTGGATGAGAGCCAGATACGCCCCTACCTCAAATTGGAAAATGTACGCGAAGGCGCTTTCTATGTGGCTAACAAGCTATACGGCATCACCTTTACCCCTATCAAAGAGATCCCCCTACCCCATCCCGAAGCGCTGGCTTTTGAATGCAGGGAAGCCGACGGAACGCATCTGGGCGTGTTGTATATGGACTTCTTCCCGCGTGCAAGCAAACGGGGAGGCGCATGGTGCGGAGGGTATCGCGGACAGACGTATAAAGACGGCAAACGTGTAGCACCCGTTATCACCATTGTATGCAACTTCACGCCCCCTGCCGCCGGAGAACCTGCCCTTCTGAGCGTCGATGAGGCCGAAACCCTGTTCCACGAATTTGGACACGCCCTTCATGGCCTTTTCCGCGACGTCCATTACTACGGCATATCCGGCGTCCCGCGCGATTTTGTGGAATTGCCCTCCCAGGTGATGGAACATTGGGTGCTGGAGCCTGAAGTATTAAAGGTATATGCCCGGCATTACCGGACGGAAGAGGTGATTCCAGCCGCCCTCATAGAAAAATTAAACAGGGGAAGCAAATACGGACAGGGATTTGCGACGACCGAATACCTCGCCGCTTCGTTCTTAGACATGGATTATCACGTGCTGAAAAATGTACCGGCCAACGAAGAAACACAGAACCTGAATGTCCTTGCCTTCGAGGCCGGCACGTTGAGTAAACGGGGCTTACCCGCCCAGATCCCTCCCCGCTACCGTTCGACCTATTTCAACCATACGATGGGAGGCGGATATACGGCCGGCTATTACAGCTATATATGGTCGGAAGTGCTGGATGCCGACGCCTTTGAAGCGTTCAAAGAGACAGGCGATATTTTCCACCCCGACGTAGCGGCCAGGTTCCGCAAATACGTACTCACGCCAGGTGGTATCGACGACGCGATGGAGATGTATAAAAACTTTCGCGGACAGGAACCCGGCGTCGCGCCTTTGCTGAAAAACAGGGGATTGAATTAAGGTCAACATCCGAAACAACAAAAGGAGCGCCCTCACGAGCGCTCCTTTCTTATACTGTACAGGTTCGTGTGTTTAATTCGATTGTTACCTAATACACCTGTACATCTTCGTGTCTTACCATCCTGCGTTTTGCTGGCCGGATAATGTCGGGTTACGAACCAAATCGTTCACCGGTACAGGCCAGAGGAACCGTTTGTCGGTATAGGGAATAAACTGTCTGCTGGCGGTGAACCATTCATTTTTTATTTCCCCGCCTACAACAAAGGCGCCTTTTTCTTTCGCGTTATTATATTCTATCTTGGCCGGGATACCGCCGGAGGGTGTCAGGTCATCGGCGGCCAGACGGTGAATGTCTTCCCAGCGCCGTCCTTCCCCGTGAAACTCAATGCGTCTTTCCCAGAGGATGGCTTCCATAAAGGCCTGGTCGGTGGCGAAATCCGACGCTTTGTAAGCTTGGGTCGCCGGGTCGGCCAACGAACGGTTGCGCACCGCATTGAGCAATTCAAGCGCCAGCGCTTTGTCGCCGGAACGGAGCGCTGCCTCCGAGTAGTTCAGCAACACTTCGGCATAGCGAATGAGAGGAGCATATTCTTCCCGCGTCTGGGCATTCTGGTATTTATCGCAGAAATAATACTGGTCACTTGCCCTGTACAACAAGAGGCCGCGGCGTTTGTCGTCGCTCAGCCAGTACGTACTGTTATAGAGGGTGGGCGAAGAGGTGACAATGGCGCGTCCGCCCGTCCGGGCCGACATCATAGCCGCCATAGCGCCGTTTACGCTTCCGTTGTCGTCCACATTGTTTTCGATGGAGAATACGGATTCGCTATTGCTGCTGTACGAGGTGAAGGGTGTTCCGGGAGAAGCCTCCAGGGTATAGCCTCCGATGGGGCTGGTGAAGGGCGCCGTTGTGCCGTTGACCAATTTGGCCGCTTCGGTCTTTACCCCGCTCCAGTCGCGTTTGTGCAGATAGACACGTGTCTTCAGGGCGATCACCGCACCTTTGGAGGCACGGGAAATGCCGTTTACGCTATGACGGTCGTTGCTCGAAAACAGCGATTCGGCGTCATTCAGGTCTTTCAATACCTGGGCATAAGTCTCTTCCACAGTAGAACGTCCTATTTTCAGTCCTTCCGCGATTTCGGCAGGCGTATTGAACGCTGTCAGATAGAGCGGAAGTCCGTAGTTGTTATTCCCCTGCACATTGTAAGGCAACGAAAAGTGGGTCAGGAGGCTGTGATAGGTCAGCGCACGCAGGAAGAGGAGTTCGCCCAAGTAGGCATTTCCTGCATCGGCTGTCAGCACGTTGTTTTCTACCGCCGCGTAAATGCCGTTAATCACGGTATTTACGCGATTGATGCACTCGAAGGAGGCTTCCCAATAAAATTGGTTGTTCGCCGTTGCCGTAGTATAGGTAGCGGAATAGGTGACGTCGTAGAACACAGCCGTCAGGTTCATGTCTTCCCCGCGCATTTCACCCTGCATGATACTGGCTGCTCCGAATGGATAGCCGCGTGCATAACTGCCGTTGTATACTCCGCATTGGGCGGCGTCGTAAGCGCCGATTACCGACAATTCGCAACGCTCGGGCGTCTCGTAAGCCGTCAGGTCGGAAAGTTTATTCACAGGCGTTAAATCCACCACCTGGTCTTCGCAAGAAGTGATCGCCGTCAGCGCAAAAGCCAAGGTAGCGAAAGCTATACTTTTTACTATTCGAATATGTAGCATAGTCGTATTTTTTTATCTATTAAACGATTTGATTAAAATGTAATATTCGCACCTACGGTGAAAATACGTTGTTGAGGCATACCGTCCCAGTCCGCACCCCGTCGGGTAAACGTTTCGGGGTCGAGGCCGCTATAACCGGTAATTGTCAGCAGGTTCTGTGCTTGCAGATAGAAGCGCATTTTGCTGATGTCCAATTTAGAAGTCCATTGCCGCGGCAAGCTATAGCCCAGGGTGATGTTCGAGAGTTTCAGGAACGCACCGTTTTCTACGAAATGCGAATCGGCAAACGAGGGGTTGAACAAGGGGTCATCATCTCCGTATCCGATCTTGGGCGTCAGGCCGTCGCCCGGATTTTCCTTGCTCTGCCAGCGTCCCAGTATTTCCTTTCCGTTATTGGAGAAGTCCAGGTTGAGCAGTGAGCTCTGGCGCGTGGCATTCATGATCTTGTTGCCGCCCGAGAAACGGAGGAAGATATTCAAATCGAAGTCCTTATAGGATAAGGTGTTGTTGAATCCTCCAAACCAGGTAGGCAGAGAGGAACCCAATATCTTCCGGTCGTCGGTGGTCGATAGGCTGGAAGGCTTGGAAACATCAGCCGGATTGGACGGGTCATAGACGGCATAGTCGTAGGAACCGAAGGTGTCAAACTGTACCAGCGAGCCGTCTGTTTTCCTCCAGATGGGGTTACCGTTTTCCTTGTTGACGCCGTAGTAGTCGTATCCATAGATGGATTCGAAGGATTCGCCTTCGCGGGTAATCACATACTTGCCAATGATGTCCTGGTTGTTGAGCAAGGCTACCACTTTGTTCTTCACCAAGGTAAAGTTAAAATCGGTCTGCCAGGTGAACCCCTTGGAAACAAGCGGCGTCGCGGAGACTGAGAACTCAAGGCCCGAGTTCTTTATCTTGCCGATATTGTCGTAATAACGGTTTTCCGGGATACCCAAAGTCGGAGGTGTGGGCACTTCCATGACCAGGTCGCGGGTGTCTTTCTGGAAATACGCCAACTCGAAGGAGAGGCGTCCGTCGAATAAGGTACCGTCTATTCCCAGGTCATAGGTTTGGGTGGATTCCCATTTCAGGCGGTCGTTCCCCATATTGCTCCATGCGATCCCTTTTTGGGCGCCGAGGTCTTTGGCCGAATAGGTGCCCAGATAGGGGAAATCGCTTCCCAAATCGGAATTACCTATGGTCGCCATGCTGGCACGCAGACGCAGGTCGTTGAACCATGAACTGATGGACGATTCCGCCCAGAAGCTTTCGCGAGACAAACGCCAGGCCAAGGAGCCGCCGTAGAACGTACCCCAACGGGTGTCGGGGGGACGTTTGGACAGACCGTCGCGACGGGCCGAACCGCTGAGA
>JAISQD010000069.1 GCA_031274415.1 Tannerellaceae bacterium
ATTTATTGAATAGCAATGGATTACAAGAAAAGTGACAGCGATTTGCCCGAAAAAAAACTCTGGGAGGAGAAATGACAGGTCCGTGCAGGACGGCTCTTTCTTATATCGAACTCACGTTAATTTATCAAAAAATAAAACTATGGTAATAGAAAGAACAGTCGGTGAATTTGTAATCCGGTTTCCGATTACATCGATTTTTTACTGTAAGTCATCGTTTTAACAATCCTGTTCACTATCTTTGTTCATTCTTGGCATTCAAATTTGAGTTGTTATGGAAAGATCAAACGCGCTTCCTGGGATTGGCGATCTTTTGTGGCGTATTTCCGCTAATGATGATGAAAGGGCGTACCGTTTGCTGTTCGAGCGGTATTATGCCTCTTTATGTTTGTTTGCCAAACGGTATATTGAAGACAAATCAACCAGGGAAGATATCGTTCAGGATGTGTTTTTCTCCGTCTGGGAAAAAAGAAAAGATATGGCGCCACAGGTTTCTGCAAAAAATTATTTGATGACTTGTGTCAAATACGCCAGCCTGAATTATCTGCGTAAACAAGGCTACGCAAAGGATTACATGGACAAACAGACCGTAAAACCGCCCATGTATGCCGAAGGAGCTGATGAACTGTTTGAATTGCAGGAATTACAGGATATGCTGGAGAAAACACTGGAGAAACTACCCGAAGAATACCGGCTTGCCTTTATCATGAGCCGTTTTGACCAGAAAAACGTGTCCGAGATAGCCGAAACAATGGGGATTTCCACAAGGACGGTCGAACGGTATCGAAACAGGGCGATCGAGATCCTGAAAGAAGAATTGAAACACTTCCTGCTTTTATGTATATTTTAACTTGCCGGATCGACATGCGTCGATCCTGTACTGCCGTTCCGCCGTTTGCAGGTCTTGCATATAATGCGTACTTTTGACAGAAAATAAATAACATCAGGTAATAGCAAAAAAACGATGAACTGGGCACAGTTACTTTCCGGCAGGCGGTTGGGTATGGAAGAATACCACGAGCGCAAACATGAGCGTACGGATTTTCAACGCGATTATGACAGGTTGATCTTTTCTTCTCCTTTTCGCCGGTTACAGAATAAAACGCAGGTTTTCCCTCTTCCCGGAAGCATATTTGTGCATAACCGTTTGACGCATAGTCTGGAAGTCTCCTGTGTCGGGCGTTCGTTGGGTAATAATGTGGCCAAAGGATTGATGCGGAAATATCCGGAAGGCAGCATTAATTTCCCTGAGATCGGCGCCATTGTTTCTGCCGCCTGTCTGGCGCATGATATGGGGAACCCGCCGTTCGGACATTCGGGCGAAAGGGCGATATCGGCCTATTTCTCCGAAGGAAACGGTAGGAAATTGGAGGCGGACGTTCGTAAAGAGGGAGGACGTTGGGAAGATTTTCTCCATTTTGAAGGCAATGCCAATGCGATGCGTTTGCTTACCCATCAGTTTGCCGGAAGAAGACAGGGCGGTTTTGCGCTTACCTATTGTACGCTTGCTTCGATCGTGAAATACCCTTATTCTTCCACGTCGCTGGAAAAAGGGGGGAAGTTCGGGTTCTTCCAGTCTGAAGAAGAGACCTATATCCGGGTCGCCACAGAATTGGGTATCCGCAACAAGCAGATGAACCCGGTCTGTTATATCCGTTATCCGCTCGTCTATCTGGTCGAAGCGGCGGACGATATCTGTTATCAGATTATGGATATTGAAGATGCGCATAAACTCCGTATCCTGAGCAGCGAGGAGACGATACAACTGCTGCTTGACTTTTTTGAGGGAGAGCGTCTGGCGCATGTGATCGACGTGATGCGGATGGTGGATGATACGAATGAACGGATCGCCTATCTGCGTTCCGGCGTTATCGGGCTGCTGGTGAATGAGTGTTCGCGCGTATTTCTGGAGAACGAAGAGGCGATCATGGCAGGAGACTTCGACGGTACGCTGATCAAACGAATTGGCGAACATGCCGGAGAAGCTTACGCCGCCTGCTCCCGTGTGGCATATAAGAAGATATACCGCGCAAAAGAGGTCTTGGATATAGAGCTGGCCGGTCATCATATCTTTAGCCGTTTAATCGACAGTTTGACCGAGGCGGTCATCAATCAGGGACATGCTTACAGCAAATTATTGCTACAACGTATCCCGGAACAATACGATATCAATGCGCCGACGACATACGGCAGGATACAATGCGTGCTGGATTATATTTCGGGGATGACCGATATCTATGCCTTAGACCTGTACCGGAAAGTGACAGGTATGAGCTTGCCCGCCGTCTGACCCCGTGCGGTATTCAATATTCTTCGCGGTATTTACTCTCTTTCTTATCTTTCATAATACTCAGGTAACTTTTGTAGCGCGAAAGGCTGATGCGGCGTTCGCCGATCGCCTTTAGCACCGCGCAACCTGGCTCATGGCGGTGGGTGCAGTCGCTGAACTTACAATTGGAGGAGAATGCAAACAGGTCGCGGAAGTAATGGGAGATCTCCGCCCCCTCCATCTCAATGGTACCGAATCCTTTTATTCCCGGTGTATCAATCAGGTAGCCGCCGCCGGGAATAGGAATCATTTCGGAGAAGGTGGTCGTATGCACCCCTTTGTTATGGTATTCGGAGATACTGCCGGTTCTCAGGTTGACGTCGGGAATCATCCTGTTGATAATGGTCGATTTACCGACGCCGGAATGACCCGAAAGGAGTGTGATCCTGTCTTTTAAATCACTCCGCAACTCTTCCATCCCTTCCCCGCTCTTTGCACAAAGCTTGGCACAGGGATAACCGATCCCGGAATAAAGCGCGATCAGTCCATCCATCGCCTCTTTATCCGAACCGTGAAAACGGTCGATCTTGTTAAATACCAGCTTGACGGCAATACGGTACGCCTCGGCTGTTGCGAGGAAACGGTCAATAAATATGGTGGTCGTAATGGGGTAATTGACTGTCACAATCAGCAGCGCCAGGTCGATGTTCGCTGCAATGACATGCGACTGTTTAGACAAATTGGAAGCTCGGCGGATGATATGGTTTTTCCGTTCTTCGATCTCTGTAATAAAAGCGGTTCCTTCATTGTTTATATCAATCTCCACCCGGTCTCCTATGGCGACCGGATTGGTACTGCGAATATCCCGCAGACGGAAATTCCCCTTTATCTTACAGTCTATATCCCGCCCATCATCCGCATGAACCGTATACCAGCTACCTGTATTTTTTATCACTAACCCTTTCAATGTCGGCTACACTGTCATGATTTCTTTTTCCTTTGCCGCATACAGTTCGTCTACTTTCTTGATAAACCGGTCGTGTATCTTCTGTACTTCAGCTTCCGTATCTTTTTCCACATCTTCGGGGACCCCCTCTTTCACGCTTTTCTTCAACGCCTCAATCGCATCGCGGCGTGCATTCCGGATACTGATTTTCGCGTTTTCCGCTTCCTGTTTCGATTGCTTGGCCAATACGCGACGTCTCTCTTCCGTCAAGGGAGGAATCCCCAGACGGATTGTTTCGCCGTTATTCTCCGGCGTGATACCCACTTCCGAGTTCATAATCGCTTTTTCAATCTCTTTTATCAATGGTTTCTCCCATGGGGTGACAAGAATGGTTTTAGCATCCGGAGTCGTTACGGACGCCACGTTTGAAAGAGGAACCATACTTCCATAATAAGAGACCCTGATTCCGTCAAGAATCTTTACATTAGCCTTTCCGGCGCGAATATGTGCCAATTGTTCGTCGAGATGAGCAATGGCATACGACATTTTCTCTTCCGTAGCTATTACATGTTGCTTTATATCTATCATATGATGTATAATTAGTTATAAGAAACAAAAGTAATAAAGTTTTTGAATTTTGCAAAAATCAGAGCGTTCGAACTTCTTAAACAGGAAGAAGTAAAAAAGCATAACTATATGATTTATAGCCATGCTTTTCTTTTGTTTGTGACCCGGGAGGGGCTCGAACCCTCGACCCAATGATTAAGAGTCATTTGCTCTACCAACTGAGCTACCGAGTCTTGTGCTTTGTGATTGCGGGTGCAAATATAGACGTTTAATATGTTACCTACAAGTTTTTTTTCTTTTTTTCTTTTAGTCGAACTCGAACAGCTCTGAAGGTGTTGATCTCTTTAAGGCCGTAAGAGTTACGTCTTTTCCAACGCGGATACCCTCATTAAAAAGGCGGATATCGACTGTTTTGTAGGCTAATTCGGGATGATTGTTGTCACGGCTGAGGTGACAAAGCCAAATATTTTTTAATCTCGGATGATAATGAGTGGCCAGAAATTCTGCCGTTTCACGATTGCTTAAATGACCGGTCGGACTTGCTACACGCTCCTTTAAGAAGACAGGATAATTCCCGGATCTCAACATCTCCTCATCGTAATTCGCCTCTATGATCAGATGATTGGCCATGCACATGTATTTGCTCACTGTGCCGGTTATATGCCCCACGTCTGTGGCAAAGGTGAAGGCATGATCCTTATATTCAATATGGAAACCCACATTATCCGTACTGTCGTGAGGCACTTCAAATGCCGTGATTTTAAAATCACGTATCATAAATGAATGCTCTTTTTCTATCGTCCTGCGGGATGACCCTAACGACTCTTCCACATAACGACTGCGATCAATACCGGCGTGAACGGCTTCAGTTGCATATACGGGAAGCGAATATTTTGTGCCCAGACAACCGACCGTCTTGATATGATCGGCATGATCATGGGTGATAAGGACGGCCAAAATAGTAGAAAAATCAATCGATTTCTCTTTTAATGTTTTGAGAATAGTCCGGATGCCGATCCCTGCATCAATTAATATCCCAAATTCAGGCGTCCCCAGATAATAGCAGTTTCCACTGCTTCCACTTGCCAGACTCAGAAATGATAGTTTCATGTCTTATCAACCAATTAATAATTTATCGTTAATTTATCAGAAATAGTGACTTCTCCGATAAGCGAACAATTCATATGATCTTTTACCTCTGCGGAAGTCATCCCATGCCCGAAAAGAAACATCAATTTAGTTACCGCACTCTCCGTCGTACTGTCGTACCCGCTGATTACACCCGCATCCAACAGCTTCTGCCCCGTCTCGTACCGGTGCATTTCAACGCTCCCCGCCACACACTGGGTCACATTTACGATCACAATATCTCTCTCTACCGCCTCTTTCAACATCTTCAGAAACCAATCGTCTTTAGGGGCGTTTCCACTCCCGAAGGTTTCCAGTACAACCCCTTTAAGCCCCGGAATGGTCAGGATACTCTCTATCACCTGCGACGACATACCCGGAAACAGTTTCAGTATGGCAATATTCCTGTCCAACAGGTAGTGCGGTTTCAGCGGTTTGCGTGATACCGGACGATATACCTGCGTCGCATCGTATTTGATATAAATCCCTGCATGCGCCAAGACAGGATAGTTATATGAGCGGAATGCATTAAAATTATCCGCGTTGATTTTCCTGGTACGATTCCCCCTGAGCAAATCATTCTCAAAAAAGATACAGACTTCGGGAACAACCGGCATGCCGTTTTCTTTTGCGGCAGCAATCTCTATGGCTGTAATAAGATTTTCTTTCCCATCCGTCCGCAACATGCCGATAGGCAATTGAGACCCGGTAAAGATCACCGGTTTACTCAGGTTTTCCAACATGAAACTCAATGCAGATGCCGTATAAGACATGGTATCCGTACCATGTAATACAACAAAACCGTCATATTGTTGATAGTTGTCGGCAATAATTCTTACAAGCCTCATCCAGCAATCCGGCCCTATCTCCGACGAATCCATCGGGGGATTAAATGGATAAGTCGATACGGCGTATCCTAATTTCTTCAATTCAGGCATATGATCTTTTAAATGTTGAAAATCAAAAGATTCAAGTATACCCGTTTCCGGATTCTCTATCATTCCGATAGTTCCACCGGTATAAATCAACAAGATAGAGGCCTCGTCCCGTTGCATGTGTACATGTCCTGTCATTATCACACAAAAGTAATCAAATTATTCTTCCCCTTTCAATACCGGAACACTAATATGATATTTTACGGCAAGAATACGTACAGCAAAAACGCTCACAGCCGAAATCGATTGCGACACAGCCGGCGGCAACGACAGTTTCAGGCAAATAGAATAGGCTATACCGCCGAAAACACAGGCCAGCGCATAAATATCTTTCCTGAAAATCAACGGCTCCTCATTGATCAGGATATCCCGCATCATACCGCCGAACGAACCGGTAATCGTCCCCATAACAATCGCCACCCACACCGGGAAACCGAAATCCAGTGTCTTAACGATCCCGACGATTACAAACAGCCCGAGTCCGATCGCATCAAAAATAAAGAATGTATTATTCAGCCTGATCACATACTTCCTGAAAATAATAACAAACAAAAGCGCCAGTCCCGAGACAATCAAATAAGAAGGTTGTAACATCCAGAAAGGGGTGGAATTGAGTAAAATATCCCTGACTGTCCCGCCGCCGACAGCTGTCACAAAGCCGACAACATACGCGCCGAACCAATCAAATTGTTTGGCGGATGCCAGCCTGATCCCACTTATTGCAAAAGCAAAAGTGCCGGCGTAATCGCAACATGTGATAAAATCGATCATGGACGGAAACCTATGATCCGGCGAACCTCGCGAATGGTCTTTGCTGCGCTTTCAGCCGCTTTTTCAGCGCCCGTACGCGCCACTTTATCTATATAGTCGTCATCGGCGATAATATCCAGGATACGCTCACGGACAGGAGCGCAGAATGTACAAATATCTTCAGCCAACTGCTTCTTCATATCTCCATAACGGATTTCGCATGCGTTATATTTTTCGTTGAAATAGTCATACGTCTCTTTACTTGAGACAATGTCCATCATGGTAAAGAGGTTGGCCACCGGTTCGGGCTTTACGCTGTCCGGCTCTGTCGGGCCGGAATCGGTGACCGCTTTCATCACCTTTTTCCTGATCGTCTTTTCGTCGTCTATCAGGTAGATCGCATTTCCTTCGCTCTTTCCCATCTTACCGGATCCGTCCAGCCCGGGCACTTTTACCGCCTTTTCGGACAGATGAAACGAAGCCGGTTCGGGAAAATACTCCACGCCATAAATGGTGTTGAACCGGCGGGCAAACCGGCGCGCCATCTCCATATTCTGCTCCTGATCCTTACCTACCGGCACCTTTACGGCTTTATGGATGATGATATCCGCCGCCATCAACGAGGGATAGGTCAGCAGTCCTGCATTGACATTGTCCGGCTGTTGGCGTACCTTGTCTTTAAAAGAGGTCACCCGTTCCAACTCGCCCAGATAGGCATTCATATTCAGGTACAAATACAGTTCCGCCACTTCGCGCACATCGCTCTGGATATAGATGGTCGCTTTTTCGGGATCAATGCCGCAAGCCAGGTATTCAGCCAGGATCACTTTTACGCTTTTCCGTATATTGTCGGGATGCGGATGGGTTGTCAACGAATGCCAATCGGCAATGAAGAAAAAGCAATTATACTCGTTTTGCAATTGGAGAAAGCTCTTCACTGCGCCAAAGTAATTCCCTAAATGCAGATTCCCGGTCGGCCGGATACCACTTACTACTATTTCCATCTTGTTCGATATTTTTCAACAGCTGCAAAGGTAATAATTATTTTACGCATCTTCCAATCCTCTGCCGGAGCAAACGTAAATGAGTTCTGATTCCGGTGTGCCATTTTGCTTATCATGTATTTTTTACTATATTTGCGCTCCTTGAAATTTAAAATTGATGTCATGCACATATCAGAAAAAGTAAGCGGAAAAATGAGTTCATACAGATGGGTTATTTGTGCTATGCTCTTTTTTGCTACCACGATTAATTATTTAGACCGTCAGGTGTTATCGCTCACATGGCCGAGTTTTATCGGGCCTGAGTTCCATTGGACAAATGAAAATTATGGCGATATTACGGCCTGGTTTTCCATCTTTTATGCGCTCTGCATGTTGTTTGCCGGACGTTTAGTCGATTGGTTGGACACGAAGAAAGGATTCTTGTGGGCCATCGGTATATGGTCGATAGGCGCTTGCCTGCATGCGTTTTGCGGCATTGCCACTTCCGGCATCGTTGCCGGCGAATGGTTGACGGGTTTTGAAGGGGCGCGTGACATTCTTTCGCATGTAGAAAACGGCGCTTTGATTACTTCGGTGAGCGTCACGCTATTTATTTGCGCCCGTTTGGTGCTGGCGTTGGGCGAAGCCGGTAATTTCCCTGCGGCTATCAAGGCAACGGCCGAATACTTCCCCAAGAAAGACCGGGCATTCTCTACCAGTATCTTTAATTCAGGTGCTACCATAGGCGCTATGATTGCTCCCGCCTGTATTCTTTATATCGCGGCGGCATGGGGATGGGAGGCCTCTTTCATCATCATCGGCCTCCTTGGTTTCATCTGGATGGGATTCTGGGTCTTCCTCTACAAAAAGCCGGAAGTGAATCCCAAGGTCAACCGGGCCGAACTCACCTATATCCTGCAAGATAAAGACCCGGGAGTGGGTGAAAACGCAGCAGACGGCACCCCGGCGGGGCCGGCAAAAAAGATATCCTTCCTGGATTGTTTCAAGTTCAAACAGACTTGGGCTTTCGCGGTTGGGAAGTTTATGACGGACGGTGTGTGGTGGTTTTACCTCTTCTGGATGCCCAAATACTTAGAATCCGTATACAATCTGAAGGGGACAGACCAGGTGCTTCCCCTGACAGTCCTTTATACCGTAGTCATGCTGTCGATCATTGGCGGTTGGCTACCCTCTTATTTCATCGACAAGAAAAAGATGAATCCCTACGCGGGACGAATGAAGGCGATGCTGATTTTTGCCTTTTTCCCGTTGCTGGCATTGCTGGCTCAGCCGTTTGGCAGTTATTCCTACTGGCTGCCGGTCGTTATCATTGGTATTGCGGGAGCTGCGCACCAGGCGTGGTCGGCCAATATCTTTTCTACTGTCGGCGACATGTTTCCCAAATCCACGATTGCCACCATCACCGGCATTGGCGGTATGGCCGGCGGATTAGGCTCTTTTATTATTCAGAAGGGAGCGGGGACGCTGTTCGATTTTTCCGGTAAAACCGGGATGCTGTTTATGGGTTTCAAAGGCGAGGAGGCCGGCTATTTCATTATCTTTTCGATCTGCGCCGTCTCTTATCTGATAGGGTGGTGTATCATGAAAAGTTTAGTCCCCCGCTACAGGCCGATAGTTCTCACTTGAAAATCGTATCTTTGCCGTTCAAATTAAAAAACGATTGATCATGCAGAAACCATCCATTCCGAAAGGGACAAGGGATTTTTCGCCTGAAGAGATGGCGAAACGGAACTATATCTTCGATACGATCCGCGACGTCTATCATCTTTATGGCTTTCAGCAGATAGAAACGCCGGCCATGGAGAATCTTTCCACCTTGATGGGGAAATACGGCGAAGAGGGTGACAAACTTCTTTTCAAGATATTAAATTCCGGCGACTGTTTTGCCGGCATCTCCGACGGGGAATTGTTGGAACGTCATGCCGTGAAATTTGCCGTGAAAGCGTGTGAGAAAGGGTTGCGGTATGATTTGACCGTTCCTTTCGCCCGTTATGTCGTGCAACACCGGAATGAGATCAACTTCCCGTTCAAACGCTATCAGATACAGCCCGTATGGCGTGCCGACCGTCCGCAGAAAGGGCGTTACCGCGAGTTTTACCAGTGCGATGGAGACGTCATCGGTTCGGATTCACTCATGAATGAAGTGGAATTGGTGCTGATTATGGATGAGGTGTTCCGCCGGTTGGGTATCCGGGTGAGTATTAAAATAAACAACCGTAAAATTCTTTCCGGCATTGCCGAGATCATCAACGAGCCGGAAAAGATTGTCGATATCACCGTTGCTATTGATAAATTAGACAAGACGGATTTGGCGGACGTCAATGAAGAGCTTCGCTCGAAAGGGCTGTCGGAAGAGGCGATCGGTCGGCTTCAACCGATCCTGCTTCTTCGCGGGACGAACAGCGAAAAGATCACGGAACTCCGGCGGGTGTTCGCCTCTTCCGAAACAGGGCTGAAAGGCGTGGATGAGCTGACGTTTATCTTAGACAGGCTGGGCTGCACCGGACTACAGGCCGGTTTGGAGTTAGACCTTACGCTGGCGCGCGGGTTGCATTATTATACGGGGACAATCTTTGAAGTCAAGGCGTTGGATGTCCGGATAGGCAGTATTACGGGCGGCGGGCGGTATGACAATCTGACCGGCGTTTTCGGACTGGATGGCATTTCCGGTGTCGGTATCTCTTTTGGTGCAGACCGTATCTTCGATGTGTTGAACCAGTTGGAACTGTATCCGGCCGGTTCGCTGTCGACTACCCAACTGTTGTTTGTCAACTTCGGATCGAAGGAAGAGGAGTATGTGCTGCCCCTGCTGGCCAAGATACGTGCGGCCGGTATCCGGACAGAACTTTACCCTGAAGCGGCCAAGATCAAAAAGCAGATGGGCTATGCGAATGCCAAGCAGATTCCTTTTGTCGCTATGGCCGGCGAGGATGAAATGGCGGAGGGAAAAATCAATTTAAAAAATATGCTGACCGGCGAACAGTTTCCGGTCACGCCGGACGAATTGATCCATACGTTGATGAAAGTATAATCTATATAAATTTTCTATTATGATGAAGTCATATATCATGTTACATGCCATTTTGATTGTGAGCGCCGGTATTTCTTCCTGCTCGTTTCAGCCGCGGGCTGAATGGGTGATGACAACGGAGGTTGCACCTTGGGAAAAACAGGAACCTCTTTTAGCTGCTCAGGCGGATGCCGCCTCGCAGGTGGATGTGGTCATAGAGACGGACGGTAAGCAGCAGCAGATAGATGGTTTCGGTGCCTGTTTCAATGAGTTGGGATGGCTCTCTTTGAGCAAATTGGAACCTGCTGTCCGCGAAGAGATCATGGAAGAGCTGTTCTTTCCCGGATCAGGTGCGAATTTTACTGTTTGCCGTATGCCGGTAGGGGCGAATGATTTTTCCCGCGACTGGTATTCATACGACGAAACGGACGGTGATTTCGGCATGGCGCATTTTACCATTGCCAACGACCTGCAAACGCTTGTCCCTTTCATCAGGAATGCAAAAAAATACCGGCCGGACTTACGTCTTTGGGCATCCCCCTGGTCTCCGCCTTCGTGGATGAAATACAACAAACATTATGCTTCGGCTTATACGGGCGCGGATGTGGATGAGAAATACCGCAATGGCCTTCCGGCCGATAGAATCGGGCGTGAAGGGACAGACATGTTTATCCAGGATTCCCTTTATCTGCAGGCGTATGCCCTTTATTTCTCCCGGTTTATATCCGCTTACAGGGAACAGGGGATTGATATCTTTGCCGTTATGCCGCAGAATGAGTTCAATTCGGCACAGATATTCCCCAGTTGTTGCTGGACGGCCACATCGCTGTCCCGTTTTATCGGGAACTATCTGGGGCCTGCCATGGAAAAGGAAAAGGTGGATATCCTGTTCGGCACGATGGAGCGGGAAAATGAAGCATTGGTCGATACGGTATTGCAGGATCCCGATTGTAGCCGGTATGTGAAAGGCGTTGGCTTTCAGTGGGCTGGAAAAGGGGCTATTCCCGGTATCCATGCCCGTTATCCGGATATGAAATTATATCAGACGGAACAGGAGTGCGGCGACGGGAGGAATAGCTGGCCGAGCGCCATGTATTCTTGGAATCTGATGCGTCACTATCTGGAAAATGGTGTATCCGCCTATCTGTACTGGAATATTGCGTTGGACAAGGGTGGAATCAGCCGGTGGGGATGGGCGCAGAACTCATTGGTGGTTGTTGATCCAGATACCCGTTCGTTTCGTTATACATATGAATATTATGTCATGAAACATGTCAGTCATTATGTACAGCCCGGAGCCTGGCGTCTGGAAACAAAAGGCGAATATGCCAACCTGCTCTCTTTCCGGAATCCGGATAAAAGTGTAGTCGTTGTGCTGGCTAACGAAAGCCGTGAAGACCGCTATATCACCGTCAGGGTGGATGGCCGGATATACCGTCCCTTTGTAAAAGCGCATGCGCTTGCCACATTAATGATTGAATAGGGGCTGACAAAACGTTCTGTTTGCTGTCAGGCATAGCGTCATCCTGTCAGTTTTATCTCTTTGGCACAATATTCGTAAGTCTCTTTGGCGAGATAAAATTAAATCAATTATAATTATTTACGAATACATTAAAATATCAAAGAAAATGAACATTAAGCCATTAGCAGATAGAGTGCTTATCAAGCCCGCTGCAGCAGAAGAAAAAACGGTTGGTGGAATCATTATTCCCGATTCGGCAAAAGAAAAGCCATTGAAAGGTGAAGTTGTTGCTGTAGGTAACGGAACTAAAGAGGAAGAAATGATTTTGAAACCCGGGAATGTCGTATTGTATGGCAAGTATGCCGGAACGGAAATTGATC
The DNA here is from genome assembly GCA_031274415.1 of Tannerellaceae bacterium. Lineage (GTDB taxonomy): Bacteria > Bacteroidota > Bacteroidia > Bacteroidales > Tannerellaceae > DFXE01. Next base: position 12,449 of record JAISQD010000069.1, read on the forward strand.
TCGACGGCGATCAGTATCTGATCATGCGCCAGTCGGATGTTTTAGCAATTATCTAATCGTTTTTAAGAACTAATAAACACATAATAGAATTATGGCAAAAGAAATTAAATTCAATCTGGAAGCCCGCGACTTGCTTAAAAAAGGCGTGGATGAGTTGACCAATGCAGTTAAAATAACGCTTGGTCCGAAGGGTCGTAACGTGATTATTGAAAAGAAATTCGGTGCCCCTCAAATCACGAAAGACGGTGTAACGGTTGCAAAAGAGATCGAATTAAGCTCTCCTTTTGAAAACATGGGCGCCCAATTAGTCAAAGAGGTGGCCTCCAAAACGAACGACAATGCCGGCGACGGTACGACTACCGCTACCGTATTGGCACAGTCTATTATCGGCGTAGGGTTGAAGAATGTGACTGCCGGCGCCAACCCGATGGATCTCAAACGGGGTATTGATAAGGCGGTTGCCAAGGTGGTTGAACATTTGGCGTCTCAGGCTGAAGAGGTCGGCGACAGTCTTGACAAGATTGAAAATGTAGCTAAGATTTCCGCTAATGGAGACGAAAGTATCGGTAAACTGATTGCCGAAGCGATGAAGAAAGTAAAAACGGAAGGCGTCATCACTGTTGAAGAGGCCAAAGGTACTGAAACGACCGTAGAAGTGGTTGAAGGGATGCAGTTTGACCGCGGATATATTTCTCCCTATTTCGTCACGAATACGGAGAAGATGGAAGCGCAGATGGAAAATCCGTATATCCTGATTTATGACAAAAAGATCTCTGTATTGAAAGAGCTGCTTCCGATACTGGAACAAACCGTACAAACCGGACGCCCGCTGCTGATCATTGCAGAAGACATTGATAGCGAAGCGCTGGCTACATTGGTTGTCAACCGTCTGCGCGGCTCGTTGAAGATATGTGCCGTAAAAGCTCCTGGCTTTGGCGACCGCCGGAAAGCGATGCTGGAAGATATCGCTATCCTGACCGGTGGAACGGTGATCTCCGAAGAGACCGGCATGAAGCTGGAAGGCGCAACGATGGATATGTTGGGTACGGCTGAAAAGATCACCGTCAACAAAGACAATACCACCATCGTAAACGGCGCAGGCGACAAGGCGGAAATCCAAGGCCGTATCGCCCAGCTCAAGTCGCAGATTGAAACGACAACGTCGGACTATGACAAAGAAAAACTGCAGGAACGTCTGGCCAAGATGGCAGGTGGCGTGGCTGTTCTTTACGTCGGCGCACCATCCGAAGTGGAAATGAAAGAGAAGAAAGACCGTGTCGATGACGCGTTAAGCGCCACACGTGCTGCCATTGAAGAGGGGACGGTTCCCGGAGGTGGCGTCGCTTACATCCGTGCCATTGAAGCTTTGGAAGGATTGAAAGGCGAAAACGAAGACGAAACGACAGGTATTGAAATCATTAAACGGGCGATTGAAGAACCGCTTCGTCAAATCGTTGCCAATGCCGGTAAAGAGGGCGCGGTTGTCGTTCAGAAAGTAAAAGAGGGAAAAGGCGATTACGGCTATAACGCCCGTACGGATGTCTATGAAAACCTGTGTAAGACAGGGGTGATTGACCCGGCGAAAGTAACGCGTGTCGCATTGGAAAATGCAGCCTCTATTGCAGGTATGTTCCTGACGACAGAATGTGTAATCGTTGAAAAGAAAGAAGAAAATGCTCCTGCCATGCCAATGAATCCAGGTATGGGTGGAATGGGCGGAATGATGTAATTTGTTCTGTCCTGCATAAAGGAGAAGGCGTTCCGGAAAGGGGCGCCTCTTTTTTTATCCCTGTTATTAAATGAACAGAAACAGGCTGGCTGCCATAACAACCATTCCGGCGACTAATCCGATCATCGACAAATGGTGTTTTCCATATTTCTGCGCACTGGGAAGCAGTTCATCCATCGAGATAAAGACCATAATACCTGAGACAGCCGCCAAGATCAGCCCATTGATAGAACCTGTCCAGAAAGGCATTAAGACAAGAAAACCCACTAACGCACCCACCGGTTCGGCCATGCCGGAAAGGAAAGAGAGCCAAAACGCTTTTTTCTTTTTGCCGGTCGCCTGATAAATGGGAACAGATACGGCGATTCCTTCCGGGATATTGTGGATAGCGATGGCAAAGGTAATAGGGAGCGCAATCTCCATGCTGTTGAGCGCAGATGTAAATGTGGCGATCCCTTCCGGGAAATTATGGATACCGATAGAAAGGGCGATAAGCAACCCTGTCTTTTTCAGTCCTGCCTGTTTTTTGTCCAATTCTTCCACGTTTTGTATCTCATGTGGATTCTTGTCTTCGGGTATCATAAAGTCGATCAGGTTAATCAGTCCCATCCCTCCAAAGAAGGCGAACAACATGTACAGCATACCCCAGTGTTGTCCGTAATATCCTGTCAGGTTCTCTTTTGCCTGAGGCATCATCTCCATAAAAGAGACATAAATCATCACTCCGGCCGAGAATCCCAATGCAGTGGATAGGAACTTGGTATTGGTGTGTTTGGTAAAAAAAGCCATGACACTCCCTATACCGGTTGATAAACCGGCGATCATCGTTAAACCAAATGCCACTAATATTGTCTGAAGTTCCATAATAAAACAATTTATTTCGGAAACAAAAGTAAAAAGTTTTTTATATATTTACGGCAAAACAGAAAGGATGCAACGATATATCGAAGATGAAATTGTAGCACAACTACGTAACCCTGATGAACAGAGAGATGCATTCGCTCAGGTTGTAAACGTATATGGTGAGAAATTATACTGGCAAATACGGAAAATGGTATTGAATCATGATGATGCGAATGACCTGTTACAGAATACATTCCTGAAGGCATGGACAAATATTGACTATTTTCGCGGGGAGGCTAAATTGTCGACATGGTTGTATAAGATTGCCGTCAATGAATGTATCACTTTCTTAAACCGGCAACGTTCTATGCATCATGTATCGGTTGATGATACAGATCTGTTTTTACTTGAACGGTTGAAGGGGGATGACTATTTTGACGGAGACGGTGCACAGGCAAAATTGCAGCAGGCCATCCTGATGCTGCCGGAAAAGCAACGGCTTGTGTTTAACATGAAATATTTTGACGACATGAAATATGAAGAGATATCGGAAATAGTCGGAACATCCGTCGGAGCGTTGAAAGCATCGTATCATCATGCCGTGAAAAAGGTAGAGGAGTTTTTAACAAGAGATAGTTAAACCTTTTGGTAGATAATCGGTCAAAAGCATATAAAAAGACACAAAATATGAAAAAAGAATCAAATAATCTGGTGCACATGAAAGGAAAGAATCCTTTTACCGTACCTGACGGATATATGGAAGGGTTGACCTCCCGGATCATGACCCGGCTTCCTGAGAAAACGCATCAGGAAGCGGTGAAGGTTACCTTTATGGATCGTGTTCGTCCGTGGATATATATGGCAGCCGTTTTTGCCGGTTTGGGATTGTTCTTTAAAATCTTTCTGGCGACAGATGATCAAGGTGGAGATGTAAAGACCGATTCACTTTTTGTTCAAACAATGATCTCTTCCGACACGTTTTCCTCCATGCAAGCGGGGGAAAATGAAGAGTATTTGGAATATCTCGAATCCCAGTATACGGATTATATTTTAGCAGAAGAATTGGCCTATTACGAATAAAATGGAAAAGAAATGAAGTTATTTGCATATTTTTGTGATATTTTTCGTATGAATAAAATATATTTCATTACATTTGCTGCGGTTATGGCGTTATTCCCTGTTTCGTTACATGCGCAAAGGGGGAATGAGGATCATAAGTTTTTTGATAAAGAGACGTTTTTAATAAAAAGAAGTGCTTTTATTACAGCGGAATTAAGCCTTACACCGGAAGAAGCCGCAGTATTTATACCTCTTTTTGAGGAACTACAACAAAAGAAATTTGAGGCAGGTCAAAAATGTCGAAAGCTTTCAAAAGGATTAAAAACGGGTAAAGCTCCAACAGATGCAGCTTATACGGAGGTTATAGACGAATGTTTAAATGCCGGTATAAGGGAGATGGAGCTTGAGAAGGAATACTATAAAAAGTTTAAAAAAATTCTTTCGCCGGAAAAACTTTTTAAATGCAAGAATGCAGAACACAGGTTTGTACGGGAGTTTATGGGAGACCCTAAGACACGGGATCCCAGAAACAAGAAAGAAGAAGATAAAGAAAAATAGACAAGATTATCATTATTTGTGTTTTTTGTTTAGATTTAGTTTTGGCGTTTAAGTTAAGGGAGGGGTGGCGACGTGATGTCGGTTCCCCTTTTGTTTTTTTGAGGCTGTTTTATTTCTTATTTTTTCTTATATTTGCCGATAATTAAATTTATTATCACATGAAAAGACGAGATTTTTTAGCTAACACGGCCCTTATAGGTGCCGGTATTCCTCTGGGGGCAGCCCCATTTGCTTTATCCTCTTGTAATTCGCAGCAGACGGGTACGGTTAAAACGTATTCTCCGGAAGAGCTGGGTATGTATTCTTTTGTGGATATCGCACCGGATGGTAAACCCTTGAAAGCCGCTTTAGTAGGTTGTGGCGACAGGGGTACGGGAGCGGCTACGCAGTTCCTTTCGGCAGGTCCGAATGTCTCTATTATCGCACTGGCCGACATTTTTCCCGACAGGTTGAATACATGCAGGGAGGTATTGAAAACAAAATTTAATAACGAGGTGGCGGACGCAGACTGCTATTTCGGTTTTGACGCCTATCAAAAAGTGATTGGCCGGAGCGACATTGATGTGGTGCTGCTCTGTACGCCTACCCATTTCAGGCCTGAACATTTCAAGGCCGCCGTAGACGCAGGAAAACATGTTTTTATGGAAAAGCCCTGCGCCGTAGATCCTACCGGTATACGCACGGTGATAGCAGCCGCCAAGGTGGCCACCGGCAAGGGGCTTACCGTCGTTACGGGAAACCAGCGCAGGCATAGCCGGGATTATTGGGAGGCTTATGTGCAGGTAAGGAACGGATTGATCGGCGAAGTGCTGTCGGCTACCGCCCATTGGAATCAGGGTGCATGGTGGAACAAACGTAAACGCCCGGAATGGAGCGATATGGAATATTGTATCCGCAACTGGTTTAATATCAAATGGCTCAGTGGAGACCATCTGCTTGATCAGGCCATCCATAATATTGATGTGGTGACGTGGTTCCTGGGACAACGTCCGGTGAAAGCCGTAGGTTTCGGTGGCAGGGCGCGGCGTCTGACTGGAGATATTTACGACTTTTTCAGTGTAGATTATTATTACGAACACAATAAGCGCATGTTGACCACTGCCCGTCAGATAGACGGTTGCGACGGGAATGTGTCCGAGCAGGTGTATGGCTCAAAAGGGATTGCTTTCCTCGGCAGCGATACCAGGATTGTCGATTACAACGGCAATGTACTCTGGAAGTATGATTACGCAAACAATCCGGTAAAGAATCCTTACGATCAGGAACATATTCATCTGGTCGAATCGATTCGTTTAGACAAAAAAATCAATCAGGCGGAAGATCTGGCGTACTCCACCCAGGTTGCTATTCTGGGGCGTGAGTCGGCTTATACGGGAAAACCCATTACATGGGACGAAATCATGGCTTCCTCTCTGAGGTATGGCCCTGAAACATATGCGCTTGGTCCTCTTCCGGATTATAAGGAAGGCGTTGCGCCTCTTCCTGGAAAAGTGCCTGATTCTCCAGTGATGTAACGATATTTATGCTGAAAGATCCTTTTCGTGAATATCCTGCATTATTCCTACTCATTTAGTTTGCCTGCGACAAGCTATTTTTGAATAATGCAGGATAAAAAAGGTCGAAAACTTTCATATTCAATAGTTCTTCGTACATTTGTTAAATTTATTACATGGTGGATATATGAAAAAAGTATTATTTTATCTTGTTTTGCTGATAATGACCGTACCGCGGTCTTTCGCACAAAGTGAAGGGGAGGTGACCGTTTATCTTCGTAACGGTAGCATAGTGATAGGTGAATTGACCGAACTGAACAATGAAAGATTGTCTGTGGAAACGCCTAATGGGAGTATCATCTATTTTACCGACAAAGCGATAAAGGAAATCGTAGAAGAAAATGCGCGTTCGTCAAGATTGAGAAGAACGTTAAAGAACGAAGTGACAGTTTATCTGCATAATGGCAGTATACTGATCGGGCAGTTGACAGAACAGGACGATGAAGGCCGGATGAAGGTGGAAACGCCTAACAGGAGCGTGATCTATTTTACGGAGAAATCGGTGAAAGAACTTGTGGAAGGAAATGATTTGAGGCAGGATGAGATCCCTTCCTTAACGGCAAAAAGCGGAAGAGGTGTGACAACAGGATCAAGGAGCGCCCGTAATACGACAACCGGGAGGTCTACGGAAGATAACGCTACTCCTGCCAGAAGCCAAACCTCCAGAAGCGCCATATCTCGTAACCAAACGACCGGAAGCCAGACCACCCGTAACCAGACGTCGAGGAACACAGGGACAAGGTACGTCGCACCGCAGCAGGAGCTGATCCCGCAGGTGCCGGATTACAAAATCAGCGGTTATGGCGGTATGTTTGAAGCAGGATACACTATTGGGATGGGAGATATTTCAACGAGTAGGTTAACCTTCTCCACCAGTCACGGATATCAGATCAATCCTTACTTTTTTGTTGGTGTAGGAGCTGGCGTAAACCTGTATAGCGATGGACTGTATTACAGGGGAGGCGTTCCAAAAGATACCATTCTGGTCAGCGGAACGGTAAAAAAAGACACATTGAACATCCCTGTCACTATTCCTGTCTTTGTCGATCTGCGGGTAAATTTTATTGAAGGGGCTTCTATCATTCCTTTTGCCGGATTAAAAGCCGGGTATACGATGGGCATATCAATAAGGGATTATGCAGACGATCAGAAAAAAAGACATGAAACGAAAATGGAAGGCGTAGGATTTTATTTAGAGCCTTCTGTGGGAGTGAAATTCACGTTATTGTCCTCCTTTGCCGTTAATCTGAGCGCCGGATATTCAGTTCAATCGTTTACCCATCCGTATAAGCTTAATAATAAACAATATGAGAAAGTGAAAAACAATGGCGGCCCGAGTATCAAAATCGGTATAGAATTTTAGTGCATCTGTGAACTATTTTATACAGGATCTACATCATAGTGGACGAGTAATTGTTTAAAGGGAAGATGCTGCCGCATAGCGGCATGGATATTCTCCAACAATTCACGCACCGGAGTGATTGCTGCGGTTACTTCTATTTTTAAAACGATCTTCTTTACGTGGAATGTTTGCACACGGGTAACCGGTGGAGAAACCGGGCCCAAGACACGCTCACCCAGACGGGCACGCAGTTTTTCGGCGTATAACAACGACATCTCTTGCAGAGACGCTTCATTGCGGCTGCGGAGGACAATCGTTATCAACCGGTAGTAGGGAGGATACCGGAACATGCTTCGTTCACTCAATTGAAGCTTCACCATCTCGTCATAGGCAAATTGCTGGGTCATACGGATCAACGGATGTTCGGGTTGTGACGTTTGTAAAATAACCGAACCTTGTTTGTCCCTTCGTCCGGCACGTCCACTGACCTGTACCATCAACTGATACGCGCGTTCATGCGCCCGAAAGTCAGGAAAATTCATCATGCTATCCGCATTCAATATCCCTACTATGCCCACGTTGCTGAAATCCAATCCCTTGGAAAGCATCTGAGTACCAATCAGTATATGGGTTTTCCCTTTTTCAAAGTCGGCAATAATGCGTTCGTAGCCAGTACGTGTACGGGCGGAATCGAAATCCAAGCGTTCTATTTTGGCAGAAGGGAAAAGCTGTCCGACCTCTTCTTCTATTTTCTCTGTTCCGAATCCCGACATTTTCAGGTCAGTACCGCTGCATTGTGGACACATGAAGGGGCGCTGTACCGAATAACCGCAATAATGGCAGATCAAGCGGTTGTCGTATTTATGGTAAGTCAGGCTGACATCGCAATTGATGCAACGCGGGGTCCAATCACAATCCCGACATTCCGTCACCGGCGCGAATCCGCGGCGGTTCTGGAACAGGATCACCTGTTCGCCATTCTCTAACGCCCCGTTTATCTTTTGAACCATGAGTGGGGAGAAAAGCGTATTCTTCATGATTTTCTTCCGTTTAAGCTCTTTGATATCCACGACTGTTATTTCAGGCATGAGACAGTCGGCGTAGCGGGTTTTTAGTTCTACTAATCCATACTTGCCGGTTGTTGCGTTATAATACGAATCGATGGATGGCGTCGCCGAACCCAGCAATGTCTTTGCGCCATGCATACCGGCTAATACGATCGCCGCGTTTCTGGCATGGTAGCGCGGGGCGGGATCTTGTTGTTTATACGTGTTTTCATGCTCCTCATCCACAATGACCAATCCTAAATCCTTAAAGGGAAGAAACAGGGATGAACGTACGCCGAGTATCAGTCTCGCTTCTTTTTCATAAAGGAGTTTGTTCCATATTTCCACCCGTTCGTTATCAGAAAATTTAGAGTGATAAACGAGCAGTTTATCGCCGAATAGTTTGGCTAACCGTCCGGTTATTTGAGTTGTAACGGCAATTTCAGGAAGCAAATACAGGACTTGCCGTCCTTTTTTCAGTACGTCGTTGATCAGGTGGGTATATATCTCGGTTTTCCCGCTCGACGTCACGCCATGCAACAGACAGACTTCCTTACTTTTGAAGGCCTGGAGTATCTCATTATATGCGATCCGTTGCGCATCCGTGAGAGGAGCGAGCTGTTCCAACCGGCAAACAGGGATTTGCAGGCGTCCGATCTCTTTTTCGTAACTTTCCAACAGGCCGCGCCTGATCAGTCTGTCCAATACGGCAGGGGTATAACCGGATCGGTCTAACAGTTCCTTTTTTGATAACTCTTTGGACAATTGCGGGTTTAAGGCATGGCTCATATCTAAGTAACAAATCAGCATAGCCTCTTGTTTGGGAGCGCGTTTCAGTTCGCGAAAGGCTTCCCTCAGCTTCTCTTCCCGGTAGTATAATTCCGGCAACCGGACAAATGCCTGCTTTTTAGGTACGAATCCCTGCTTTAATTCTTCGTTTATTTCTACTGCTCCGCGAGCCATCAATGAGGAAATAACCGGTACTACATTCCGTATGCCTGACTTTTTCTCCACTTCGGAGAGGGTCAATGTCGATTTACCGGAAAAGGCATCCAGTACGGATTGTTCATTCGGCCGCAAAGGGAGGTCTGTTTCAAACGCATGATTGCAGGTAACAGTTGTTTCGCTTTCCAATTTCAGCCCCGAAGGGAGCGCGGCTTTGTATACATCGCCCATTTTACATAAATAATAGGATGCGATCCATTCCCAAAAGCGTAATTGTGGACGACGAAGGACAGGCGCGGTATCCAGCAGCGCAGATATCTCTTTTGTCTCAAAGCCGGCATCCGGAGTGCGTTCATGTATGGAAAGAACAATAGCCGTGTAGTAGCGCTTTTTCCCAAAATGCACAAGTACTCTGCATCCGGGAGTGACAGCTTTTTCCATTTCGGGAGGAATACGGTAGGTATAACTGTCCTCTAAAGGAAGCGGGAGTATGACATTTGCGTACTTCATCTGATCGGCTAACCCCTTCCTTTATTTATATATTAAAATAAAAAGGCAGCAGTAATCACCCATGTCCGGTCTTTCCCCGCTTTTGCTTCTGCCAGGCTGGGTTGCTTGATCGAATAATTGCTTGTCAACCCCAAGCTATAGTAAAAGCCCACTTGAAGATGTTTCAGGAGTTCCACGCCTGCACCAAGATTCACGCCTGCGGAGAATGTTTTCGTTTCGATCTGCGACTTGATTGTACCGGGTGTTTCCCAGAATTTATCACCGCTCACACAGAAGTCGACATACGGGCCGGCCGCCAGATAGGCTTTTATGACGGGAATACCGACCTTCCATTTTACATTGACCGGTATTTCAATGAAATCGTTGCTCAATGACCCTCTCGACACATACACCCCTTTCTGCGAATAGAGGATGGCGGCGTCTATACCCAGCCCCATATATGGGACCATCGCTTCAATCATCGGCCCGATATGAAAGCCGGTGACATTGTCCGATTCAACGATATCTTTTCTAAAGCGGACAGTCGATATATTCGCCCCTCCCTTTACCCCAAAACGTATTTGCGCATGGGCAGATACGGCGATAAAAGCCATGATAACAATCCCGATAAACCCTAAAATCTTTTTCATACTATTTCTTCTTTAAAACGTTTATCCGGCAAATTAAGGTGTTTTTCCTGTAATAAACAACATTTAATCTGTACTTTTGCTGTCGATTAAATTAAGAATAAGGTATGAGTCATGATTTGTTAAAAGGTAAACGGGGAGTTATATTCGGTGCGCTGAATGACCTCTCTATTGCCTGGAAAGTAGCGGAAAGAACCGTAGAAGAAGGAGCGGTTATTACACTGAGTAATACGCCGGTAGCCGTACGTATGGGTGAAGTTGACGTGTTGGCCAAGAAGCTTAATGCGGAGGTTATTCCGGCAGATGCCACAAGTGTGGAAGATCTGGAAATGGTATTTGAGAAATCGGTAGAAATATTGGGTGGGAAAATAGACTTTGTGTTGCATTCGATCGGGATGAGTCCAAACGTACGCAAAAAACGGACATATGACGATTTGGATTACGGCTTGCTTGAAAAGACGCTGGATGTGTCGGCGCTTTCCTTTCATAAGATGCTTCAGGTGGCTAAAAAGCAGGATGCTATTGCCGAATACGGTTCGGTAGTCGCCCTTAGTTATGTGGCAGCACAACGCACTTTTTTCGGATACAACGATATGGCTGACGCCAAAAGTTTATTGGAATCAATTGCGCGCAGTTTCGGCTATATCTACGGGCGTGAAAAGAATGTCCGTATCAACACAATTTCGCAATCCCCGACGCAGACAACTGCCGGTAGCGGGATAAAAGGGATGAACCATTTGCTGGACTTTTCCGACAGGATGAGCCCATTGGGTAACGCTACGGCGTTGGAATGTGCGGATTATTGCGTTACCCTGTTTTCAGACCTTACCCGTAAGGTGACCATGCAAAACCTCTTTCACGATGGGGGTTTTTCGAGCATGGGGATGAGTTTGCGGGCGATGAACCTGTACAGTAAGGCGCTGGAGGAGTTTTGTGACGAAAATGGACGGATTGTTTATGGATAAAGATCACTGTTAATACCCCTTGTAGACCATGCTGATCAGGATATATCCGGAAAACCCCAACCCGAGGGAGGTCAATAAAGTCGTCGACATCTTGCGCGACGGCGGGTTGGTGATCTATCCTACCGATACGGTGTATGCGATGGGATGTGATGCGCTGAATGTACGTGCCATCGAAAAGATATGCCAGATCAAAGGACTTGACCCGCACAAGGGCAACTTGTCGATTATCTGTTACGACTTGTCGAACATCAGCGGATATGCCAAAGTCAGCAATGCGGCATTTAAGGTGATGCGGAAAAACCTTCCCGGTCCGTTCACCTTTATTTTACCTACCAGCAGCGAATTGCCGAAAAGATATAAGAACAGAAAAGAGGTCGGTATCCGTATCCCTGATAACGCGATTATCCGCCAGTTGGTGTATGAGTTGGGAAATCCCATCCTGACCACATCCATCCACGACGATGACGACGTAATGGAATATACGACCGACCCTGAACTGATTCACGAAAAATACGAACATCAGGTAGACATTGTCATTAACGGCGGTTTCGGAGGAATAGAACCCTCTACCGTGGTGGATTGTACGACTGATGAATTTGAAGTGATACGGCAGGGTAAAGGTGAACTAATTTTTTAAATATTGCTCCTTTTGGGTAGATACGCTTTTTCCGGAATGCTTAGATCAATCTTTGCACAGATGCAGAACTATACTTGTTTTTGTCTATAACAAAATCTTATTCGACAGTTGTCGAACAGTTGTTTGACAGCTGTCGAACAGCTGTTTGACCCTTGTCAAACAGCTGTTCGACAACTGTCAAATAAGAAACGGATAACGACCTCTCCGAAGAAAGACTTAGACCGCGTAAAATTTCTCCTTAGACTTTTCAGCTAATTTGTCGGCCGTCGAAGAAACGGATGGTACGACTGGTTTGCTGCGCCTGATGCTCGTTGTGGGTGACCATCACGATGGTACGTCCGTCTTCGCGGTTGAGTTTATGGAGGATATCCATGACTTCGATACCCATCTTACTGTCGAGGTTACCGGTTGGTTCGTCGGCCAGGATGATGTGGGGGTTTCCTACGATGGCGCGGGCGATGGCTACGCGTTGGCACTGCCCGCCGGAGAGCTGGGTGGGGAAGTGCTTGGTGCGATGGCTCAGCCCTACCTTTTCGAGTACGGCCTGGGCTGCCTTGTGGCGTTCGGAGGCGGAGACGTGTCGGTAGAGCAGGGGCAGTTCCACGTTGTCGAGTACGTTGAGCGAGTTGATCAGGTGGAAACTCTGGAAGACAAAGCCCAATTGCCGGTTACGGAAAGCGGCCTGCGCCCTGTCGTTCATCTGCGAAGTATCTACGCCATTGATTACTATACTGCCGCTTGTCGGCATATCGAGCAAACCCATAATGTTCAGCAGCGTGGATTTGCCGCATCCCGATGGACCCATAATGGATAGAAATTCACCTTCCCTGACTTCGATATTTACATTGTCGAGGGCTACCGTTTCAATCTCGTTTGTACGGTAGATTTTTGCTAAACTCTTTAATTTAATCATGACTATTCAATTATTAATTACGAATTACGAATTACGAAAATTTCACTATCACTCGTCCCTCAGCGCTTCGGCGGGGGGGAGGGCGGCGGCGCGGCGGGCGGGAAGCCATACGGCTATCAGGATGACGGCGGCCAGCGTACAGGCCGTAAGGCCATTGGTGATGAGGAAGCGCAGCGGTATGCGGTCGGGGAGGTATATGCTGTCGTCGTACTTTCCCAACGTGTCGATCAGGCCGGCATAGACGAACTGAAACTCAATGGCCATCGCCACCGCCGCGCTGAGCGCCAGCAGGCAAAGCCCCTCGAGGAAGAACGCCGCGCTGATGCCGGCGTGGGTCGCTCCCATCGCCTTGCGCAACCCCACTTCGCCGCGCCGCTGGTTGACGCGGTACCAGAATGTACCCATCGCACAGAGCAGGATGTTGAGCAGGAAGAAGATGAAGAGCGCCAAACGCACGTTCAAATCACCGCTTTGGCCGAACATACGCGTCGTATCCGCCCCTATTTTAGCGCATGGGATCAGGCTCTGCAGGTGGAAGTTCCCGATGCGGAGCGCTTTGCTCATCACCTCGAGGAAATCGCTGCGGAAGCGGCTGTCCGGGATAGTGGCGCGGCTGCGGACGGTGATGGCAGCCCGGTAAAGCTCGTTGGGGTCGTCCATGGGCATCGGCAGGTACCAGGCGTGTTGCGGGCGCAGGTAACTGAGGCGTTTGGTGTCGTCCACCACGCCGCCTACGACATAGCGGGCGTCCGGCGAACGGGTGTCCTTAAGCTCTTTCCCTACCGCCTCGCCATCGGGGAAAAGCGCACGGGCTGCCGAGCGGCTGATGACTATCGTGCGGGGATCGCTCCAGTTGTAGTCGGCCATCGAAACGGCTTCCCGCCCCTCGTTGCGGGTATGGCCGAATACGCGGAAAAAGTCTTCGAGGGGGCTGATGCTGATGCGTTGCCCGCTCACGGTATTCGCCGTGTCGCCCGGCCAACAGAACGTCGCGCCCCAATAACCGGAGCTTCCGGGAAGCGAGGAGCGGTTGCTGATACCCACCGCCTCTACGCCGGGGTAGTTGTGCAGGGTTTGCAGGATGCGGTGGTGGTTGGCGGCCAGCGTTTCCGGTTCGCCGGCCTCCGCCTGGTATTCGGGATGGCCGGAGGGGAAGATGGCCAGATTCACCTGCCAGGTATGACGGAGGTCGCGGTAGTCCGGCAGGCTGTTGTTATAGGCGAAGACGAACAGGTAATCCGTTATATACCAGACGACGCAGAATACCAGCGTAAGCTCGATGAAGATAGAGACGTTGCTGCGCTTGCGGTTCCACAGTTGGGTGAAGATTGATTTCAGCATAATGTGTTGTTTTTATCAGGTGTTTAACGAATGGACAATAGCGCGATGCGAGGCTTTCCAGGCCGGGATAAGCGCCGAAAAGAGGTTGAGCAGGAAACAGACCGCCAGCGCCATGCCGAAGACGGGCAGGTTGAGCAGCATGGCGGGGGTGAAGAGTACCTCCGAGCCTTCGGGAGGGATCTCCACATACGCCACCCCTATTTCCATAATCCAGTTCCTCCCCGCCAGGATAAGCAGGTAGGATAAGAGCAGTCCGAAGATGCCTCCAAAGAGGGTGAAGAAGAAGTTTTCGGCCACAATCTGTCCGGTCAGCGTCGTGCGCGGAGCGCCAAAGGCACGGCGTACGCCCATCTCGGCCAGCCGCCGTTCCATGCGCGAATCGGTCATCCCCGACAGGCTCACAGCCGGCACGAGCAGCAGGAAGAGGAAGATCAACCCGTATTGCAGGAGTATTTTGCCGAAGTCGGGGTCGTCGCTCGACCAGAAGCGGAAAGCGCTCTGCCAATGGCGGTCGGGCTGTCCGTTCAGGCTCAGTTCTACCTTGTCGAACTGTGCGGCATAGCGGCGGATATGCTCCAGCGCCTCCTCCTTTACGCGGCCAACCTCGCCGGCCGAGGGCGCCAGGATATAGGCGCGTATATGCCCTAACGCCCCACTCTCTCCAAAGCTCCCTTTATAATCCGGCAGCAGGGTGTAAGGCAGCCATAGTTGGGCGTATGTCTGTTCGGTGGCGTAGGAGGCGTCTTTCACCACGCCGCAGACGCGGTAGGGGTGGTAGTCGAGGCTCACGTAGCGCCCCTCCGCTTCGTCCGTCCCGAACAGGCGGCGCGCCAGCGAAGAGGCGATGACCGCCACCGGCAGCCCCGACTGAAATTCGGGCGCCCCGAAAGGTTTGCCGTTCAGAAAGCGGAAAGGGAAGACCCGCCAGAAGCCGTCGTCGACATGCTTCACCTCCACCGGCCATTGCAGGGAGCTTCCCTCCGGCTGCACATAATGTTCGTCTTCCCACTCCCTGTATACCGCGCCCACCGCCTCGGCGCTTTCGAGCGAACGGAAGCAGGCCTCGATATAGGCATCGGAGAGCGACGCACTGTTCCAGCCTCCGTTTTCCAGCCTTTCCGTACCCGACTTGACGATCAGCATCCGGCTGCGGTTGGTTTCCGGATAGACATCCGCTATACGGATGTAGAAGACGATAGCCATCGCCATGACGACAGTGATAGACAACCCCGTCCCCAGGATGTATATCGCGCTGAATACTTTCTCCTGCCGGAGTAGATTCCATGTCTGCTTTATCATTTCAATTACGAATTACGAATTACGAATTACGAAAATTTCACTGTTCACTGTTCGTGATACCGAACGGCATTCCGTTAGGAATGCCTCGCTCGGTAGAAAAAAGAGGCCACCGCTGTTTCTGCATCCTGTCAGGGATGCATCCTTAACAGGATGCATGGATTGGAGAGGCGCATTCCATTCTACAGAGCGATACATCCCTAACGGGATGTAAGCCTTGCAAAATTTAATCATTTTAAATGCAATCATTATATGTTATTTATTTCACGTTCCTCACTATTCACTATTAATTGTTCACTATTCACTATTAATTGTTCACTGTTCACTATTCACTATAACCTCTTGTCCTTTGGTGTTTGCCCTGATCAGGCGGTCGTACATGGCTTCGCAGTAGGCGGCGGGGAGATGGAATTTCCCGGCGTAGGCGGTGGTGAGGTTGATGCGGAATGTCACCTGGTGGCCGGCGTGGAGGTTGTCGATATAGGTACAGACCCTGTCGTCGCGGATATCCTGGTAACTTACGCCGTTGGGCTGTGCCGGTTGGCCGTTCATAAAGCGGGTATTCAATATCTCCCAGCCTGAGGGGAACAGCTCCGTGACGACTAAGTTCCGCATCATGTTGGGCGTCGGGTTCTTCACCGTGACTACGGCGGAGAAATGAACGCCCTGCGGGAGGGAGGATACATCAATCGTACGGTTGTCGCCGTCGACGTATTTCACCTCCATGGAGACGCCGTTTTCATAGGCCTCCTCTTCGCCCTGTGCGGGAACGCCCTCGGTGATGACGCGCACGAAGAGGGTTGATCCGCCGTTGTTCTTTACCTCCAGAGGGGTTGTCGTTCCTGCTTCGTCAAGCAGTTTCTTCGACCAGCTGTTTTTACCTGTCTTCACCTCTTCGCGCTTACCGGCGCAGTCGAACGAAAAGTCCATGCTTTCCGACACCTTATACCGGCTCATATAGCCCGATATGCCAATGAGGGCGTAGGCCGTCTCCTGTGTGCTGAGCCAGCGGTCGGACGACAGGACGTTCGCTATTTCCGTCGCCACGCCCGCCGCTTCTTCCCCTCTCTTGAGCAGACAGAGCGTTTGCAGGCGGATGCCCATATCGCGGAAATCGCTGCCGTAGGTGTAGTCGCCGGCGGTATAGGAGGCTTTTTGCTCTTTCGTTTCCCGGATCAGGGCGGTGGCGACATCTTCGCGCCCGACAAAGGCGTAGGCCGAAGCCAGCAGCCAGCGTGCCGTTACGGTGGGCGCTTTGCCCTCTTTCATCCTGTTCATGGCGCCCAGCTCCGGCGACTGTGCCAAGGCCAGCACATAGAGGCGGTAGGCCTGGATCATCTCTTCCGACTGGCTGTCGTATTCGCTTGAAGCCCTTTTCCAGTTACGGGCTGCTTTTTGTATGTGATTCAACACCTGACGCTTCAACCCGTCGGGCACCAGGTAGCCTTTCGCCGCCGCTTCGAGCAGGAAATGGGCGGCATAGGCCGTTCCCCACGGATTGTTGCCCGACCCTCCCGGCCAGTAGGCGAACCCTCCGTCCGGCATCTGGTAGGAGCGGTAACGGCGTATGACCTCTTTGACGGCGCCCTCTATCGCCCCCTCCTGCTCTCCCGATAGCGAGGCAAAGTCACGGAGGTACAGTTGCGGGAACGCTTTCGAGGTGATCTGTTCCAGGCAGCCGTGCGGATAGCCCAACAGGTAGGAGAGGCGGGAAGAGAGGTTGAGGGGCGGAATGTCCGACACCTCCAGCGTCAGGGCGTTCGTGCCGCCTATCCCCGGCATGGCGATGGTTTCCCGCCATGATTTCCCCCCGTCGAGAATGGCCGGAAAGACCTTTACCTGCCGGCGCTCGACGGAACGTATCTCAATATCCGTCGTATAAACGGATTTCTCCCCCTTGCCCTCTGCCGTGACGACAACCTGTCCCGCTCCCGGCCGCTCTTTTACGCGGATACGGAAAAGCGCCTGCCTGTCTTCTTTTCCCTCGAAAAAGAGTTCATGCGCAGCCTCTCCCACCACCTCCATATTGGCGGAGCAGGCGATCGAAACCTTGACTTTTCCTACGCCCTCTTCCGTAGCGAAGACGGTAGAGGGGACGACCATCTCTTCCCCTATGCCGATCACACGCGGCAGGGTGCTTGTCAGCATCACCGGTTTGCGCACGACGACGCTCTTCTCCGTATGCCCGTAGGCCGAACCGTTTCCGGCGACGACCATCAGGCGTACCCTGCCGTTGTAGTTCGGCATCGTATAGGTATGGCGCCTCTTCTCGCCTTTTTTCAGCAGAAAAGCGCCCTCAAAGCGGACGACCGGCTTGAAACGGTTCACGATCGCTTTCGGCCCCTTGTTCAGGGCGTCGTCGCCGCCGATGCTGAACAATTGCTCGATCCGTCCGCCGTAAGCGCCTAACACGTCGTTGTATACGTCCCACGTGTTCACGCCCAACGCTTCACGGGCATTGAACGCTTTCCAGGGGTCGGGCGTAGGGAAGCGGGTGAGGTCGAGCAATCCCTCGTCTACGATGGCCAGCGTATAGGCCATTTCGCGCCCCTCCTTTTCCGAGACGGTAATCGTATATTTCTCGTCCGGCTTGAACTCGTCCGTTGTCCGGATCAGCGGATGGAGGCGGCTTTCGGGCGAAGTGACGGAGAAAGGCATCACACCGTAGAGGCGTATCGGTAGATCATTGCCGTTGTTTCCGTAAGGTTGCAGCAGGGTGATGTAGATATAGGCGTTCGGCTGCATATCGGGGGTGACGTCTATCCGGACGGTCGTTTCTCCTGCCTCGCACAGCTGTTCGGAGACGGAGAGGATCTTCGTCCCGTTCTCGATGCACAGGATGGCGCGGCTTCCTTGGGGCGAGGGGAAGGTGACGGTCATCTTCTCGCCGGCGGTGTACTGCTCCTTGTCCGTTTTAAAGGTGAGCATACCGGGCGATGTGCCGCCGCTCCTGTTGCGCAGGCTTCCATAGTCCGGCCAGTCGAAATAGCTCATGATGCCGGTGGTGTGTTTGCCCTCCAGGTCTTTGACGCGGATAAAGTAGGCGCCCCAGTCGCCATGCGCCATGTTGAGGGAGAAAGCAGCCCGCCCGTTTTCGTCGGTCTGCAATTTGATGTTCCGGACAGGCGCATGGTAGGAGCCGGATACGTAATTGGCCAACGCTTCGTTGTCGGCGTTCCACCACCAGTACCAGTTGACTTTGTAGACTTCCGCCTCCAGCGGGACATTGGCCGCCGGCTTTCCCAGGTAGTCAACGGAGACGACGTCAAAGGTGTGCGCCTTATCCGTCTCCAATTGCGTTTTATCCGCCTGCGGCGATTTGATGCCGGCATACCGCCTGTAGGGTGAATAAAGCATCGTGGCGCCGTCGATACTGAAGTCGCCGGATTCTTCATACACCTGCGTGACCAGGTGCGCCATCAGCATACCCGGTGCGGCTGGTCCGGCGTCGAAGCGTACCTCCATCGTGGCATCGCCCGTTTCGCCGGTTTTACCCGTTATCCATTTGCTTTCTTCGCTATTGAAACTCTTTGCAGGATCGTCAAACTGAAACCCCCTGTAATCCTTAAAGCTGGTGGGCGTGGCCGTAAAGGCGCCCTGTACGTCATATTTCAGGTGACGGGCTACCGCGCCGTGCAGCCATTCCACATGCAGGGGGACGTGGAGCGCCTCGCCGCGGAGCAGCGGTTTGTCGGGGAGCGAGAGGTTGATCTTTAACCGGTTCGGTTTGATGGACTCGATGCGGAGCCGTTTGCTGAACGTGACGCCGCCGACCTGCACCTGGACGCTCCACGCTCCCGTCGGGGCATCCGCTTCGGTAGGCATATCAAAGGCGTATACCCCCAGGCTGCCGCTCGTCTGTATTTTACGCAGGTAAGACTGCCCGAGCGGGTTAAACAGCTCCATGACGACCGGATGGCCGGCCGGCAAACGCTGTTGGCGGTCGTTCAGCATAAACCCCAGATGCAGCGTATCGCCCGGACGCCATACCCCCCTGTCGCCATAAATAAACCCTTTTATCCCTTTCTGCACCACTTCGCCGGCTACGTCGAAAGCGCTCAGCGAAAGGGACGACCCGGCATCCACGTGCATATAGGCGCGTTGCTTGCCCAGCGAGGCGACCAGGTAATAGGGACGGCTGTGCGGCGTCCTGACGACGGCCTGCCCCTTTTCGTCTGTCATGCCCGAGCCGATCACCTGGTGCTGGTGGTTGTAGAGGGAGACGGTCACGCCCTTTTCCGGGTAGGTACTGAGCAGGTTATGGACAAGAACCACGATTTCATCGTTCCCGCCGGACATGGCCATCAGCCCCAGGTTGGTGGCCAGGATGTTTTTCCCCACGACGCGATTGTAGTAATAGCTGTTTGAACAGGGGTTTTCCCGCTCCCGGTAGCTGTAATCATCCCAGTCGTAGTCCCCGTAATAATAATAGTAACCGCCATTGTCGTACTGCGACGACTCCTCGCGGAAGCGGACGGCGTCTTCGGCGAGCAGCTGTTCTTTCGTCGCCCGCCCGGCCTGATCGCACGGGTAGGCTGACAGATGCCTGTTGAACGAGAGTTCTATGCGGTAGATCGCCCCCTGTTCGGGCTGTATCAGGTCGTTCAGCCGGATGGCGTATGTTTTCCAGACGGACGGATCCGCCCCCTCTTCATCCAGGAAGATCGTTTTACGGGCGACCAGGCGGCCTACCCGTATCAAGTCGTTCGACCCGCTTAGGGAATTGGTTTGCATAAACTGCCCTACGTTCTGTTCCAGCACTTTGATAACGCGCACCACTACGCCGCGCAGGTAAACGGCCTGAAACGGTATGTTCAGGTCTGTGGATAGCGGGATGATCGTCCCCTCCCCCGTAAAGCGGACGTCGGGCAGTGCGCCGCTGATGTCGACCTCCTCTTCGCGGTCTTCTTTCAGGGTGGCACCGCTTTTGCTGCGGATGGCGGCATGGAGGCGTACGGTCTGTTTACCCGTTAAATTGGCGTCGGGGTATATACGGAGCTTATTGCCGTCGATGCTCACGTTCTCATCCTTATTCCCCTCAATGGAGGCAAGCCCCTCCATCTGTTGGGAGGCATCCAGCTGTGCGGTAAAAACGACCTCCACAAAGCGTTCGGGTTCACCCGAAAAGGTGACGTCGTATACGGTGAAATCGCCCTTTGCGGGGATAGCGGTAGAGATGAGCGTCTCTTCCGGCAGCCCCAGCTTGTTGGGCGCTACCGAAACCGTCAATGCGCGGCTCTTCTCGCCGGCAGGAATGTTTTTCAGTGTCAGGCGGTGGTTTTTCTCGTCCGCATGGTGCTGCCAGGCGGTTTCGGCCTTTTCGGAAAGGCGGACAAGCGATTCGATGGTTTCGGCGGTTTCCCTGTCGGGCGTATACAGGGAGTAGCCGATGTCGTAGTTGCCCTCATTCACGGCGTTCATATCCATGGATTTCCGGTCTATCCGTATGGAGAGCGGAAGCGTGGAAAAGGAAAAGGTAAACAGCTTGTCCGCTTTCTCCACCTCGAAAAAACCGGACAGATCGACCGTCACACGGTATTCCCTCTCCCGTTCAAACGTGCCGGATGGACGGAAAACCACCGTACGGCTGTTCTCGAAAGAAAATTCGCCGGCGATATCCGGTTTGAGTTTGACATGGTTCTTCAAATCGACATGCGCCATCTTCTCTTCGGGTACTTCCTGGTTAAAAACTAAGTAGAGCGGATGGAAACGGGAAATCTTCCCCGAAGTAAACGATTCCACATAAGGGCTATACGGTAAAGCAGCCTCCCCGGAAGCTGCGGGACGGCATCCTGTAAGCCATAAGAGAAAGCAAAAAGAGGCCATCAGGCAAACTAACTTATTCATATAATGGTATATTTGACGGTTATAGATGCAAATATATAAGAAAATTATCTACATTTGCGTCATAAACCAATTATAAACCCATTATAGTTATTTGAGATGTTTCAAGACTGGAAAGAGAGAGCAAAAGAGAATCCGCAAGTATCCATGCATTTGCTTTGGGATGTTGACAAGTCGGATATTGACTGGTACGCCATGCGGCGCCTTGTCGTACAAAGAGTGATTGAGCGGGGATGGGAAAACGATTACTACGCCATCCTCAACCTTTACGGAGGAATAGAGGGCGTACGGGAAATCATTAAAGAGATACGGGAAGTCCTCAGTCCGCG
>JAISQD010000108.1 GCA_031274415.1 Tannerellaceae bacterium
GGTCATCACCACCGTAGCGCCATCCTCGATCAATTGTTGGGCTACCGCTTTTCCAATGGCGCCGGCAGCGCCTGTAATAAGGGCTGTTTTGCCCGTAAAATCCAAAATTTTCATTTATTGCTATTTTGTGGTAAAGTTAATTTCACAAAGGTAATTAATTTTATTTCTGCGCAAGCGGGTGCATTCCAAATTGTCTTGTTTATCTGCTTGAGCGGGTAGCGGTAATTACACAATTGTGTAGCCGGGCGTAGGCAATTGTGTAGCCGGACACAGACAATTGTGTAGTCCGGACTACACAGTTAGGTAGCCGGGGCTATACAATTGTGTAGAACCGGGAATAGCTCCCGTCCAAATAAAAATAGCTCCCGACCTATTTAGAATAGCTCCCGTCCCGTTTAGAATAGCTCCCGTTAAATTTTGTCCTTTTTACTCCAAAACAGAGCGGGAAGAGCAAAAATCCCCCCAAATAAAGTTTCCGTTTTTTTGCCTTCACAGCTTCACCTTTCGTGTAACTTTTTGGCAGACAGGGAAATGCGGTGAAGGGAGGGTGAACGTAGGTGAATGTACGGCGAAATGGGATGCCGACGAGGCCACCCCGCCCAGACTGCCCTCCCCAGCGCCCCGTTTCACCGTACATTCACCTACGTTCACCTTCCCTTCACCACATTTCCCTGTCCGCCAAAAAGTTACACGAAAGGTGAAGCTGTGAAGGCAAAAAAACGAAAACTCTATAAACTGTTCACTATTCGCTATTATTTTATACTTTTGTGGTTGAATAGGGGAAGCCTGTTCGGTAGGTAAGGTCATTAATACAAAAGTAGAAGAGAGGAATTATGGAAATTGCAAGTAAATATACCCCGGCGGAAGTAGAAGGGAAATGGTATCAATACTGGTCGGACAACGGGTTCTTTAAGTCGGCGCCCGACGAGCGGGAACCGTATACGATCGTTATCCCTCCCCCCAACGTTACCGGTGTGCTGCACATGGGGCATATGCTGAATAATACCATCCAGGATATTTTAGTTCGCCGCGCACGTATGCAGGGGAAAAACGCCTGCTGGGTGCCCGGCACCGATCATGCGTCGATTGCGACCGAAGCCAAAGTGGTGGCAAAGCTGGCTGCCGAAGGGATTAACAAGAATGACCTCAGCCGGGAAGCCTTTCTCGAACATGCGTGGGAGTGGACACACAAGCACGGGGGGATCATCCTCGAACAGCTGAAAAAGCTCGGCGCTTCGTGCGATTGGGACCGTACCTGTTTTACGATGGACGAGAAGCGCTCCGAAAGCGTGATCAAGGTCTTTGTAGACCTCTACAACAAAGGGCTTATATACCGCGGGATACGGATGGTCAATTGGGATCCCGCTGCACAGACCGCCATTTCGGACGAAGAGGTGATCCATAAAGAGGAACATGGGAAGCTCTATTATATAAGGTACGCGATCGTGGATCCCTGCGACGGGGAGCAGGCCTTTGCCGTCGTTGCCACGACCCGCCCCGAAACGATCTTCGGGGATGTCGCCGTCTGCATCAACCCGAACGACCCGAAGACCACCCACCTCAAGGGGCGTAAGGTCGTCGTCCCGCTTGCCGGGCGCGTCGTCCCCATTATCGAAGACGATTATGTGGATATGGAGTTTGGGACGGGATGCCTGAAGATCACTCCCGCCCATGATATCAACGACTATATACTGGGTGAGAAATACCATCTCGAAACGATCGATATCTTTAACGACGACGGTACGCTGAATGCCTACGGACTGCAATACGAGGGGATGGACCGCTTTGCCGTGCGCCGGCAGGTAGAGAAAGGCCTCGCCGCGCTGGGGCTGCTGGAAAAGGTGGAAGCCTATACCAACAGCGTCGGATACTCCGAACGGACGGACGTACCCATCGAGCCGAAACTCTCCATGCAGTGGTTCCTGAAGATGGAACGCCTGGCTAAACCGGCGTTGGAGGCGGTGGAAAGCGATACGATCCGCTTCTATCCGGCGAAGTTCAAGAATATGTACCGCCACTGGATGGAGAATGTAAAGGACTGGAACATTAGCCGCCAGCTATGGTGGGGACACCGTATCCCCGCCTATTACCTGCCGGAGGGCGGGTTCGTCGTGGCGGCGACGGAAGAGGAGGCCTTACGGCTTGCCCGCAAAGAGACGGGAAACGAGGCGTTGCAGGCGGAAGAGCTGAGGCAGGATGAAGACTGCCTGGATACCTGGTTCTCTTCGTGGCTCTGGCCGATCTCCGTTTTCGACGGAATCAACCGCCCCGACAATGCGGAGGTGAACTACTATTATCCGACGAACGACCTGGTGACGGCGCCCGAGATTA
The DNA here is from genome assembly GCA_031274415.1 of Tannerellaceae bacterium. GTDB lineage: Bacteria > Bacteroidota > Bacteroidia > Bacteroidales > Tannerellaceae > DFXE01. The sequence goes on from JAISQD010000108.1 coordinate 2,332, forward strand.
TCTTCTTCTGGGTCGCCCGTATGATTATATCGGGCTATGAATACCGCGGGGACGCCTGTTTCCGGAACGTCTATTTCACCGGCATCGTGCGCGACAAGCTGGGACGGAAGATGTCGAAATCGCTGGGGAACTCACCCGACCCGATCGAATTGATGAACCGCTACGGCGCCGACGGCGTGCGTATGGGTATGCTGCTGACCTCTCCCGCAGGGAACGACCTCCCTTTCGACGAGGCGCTGTGCGAGCAGGGACGTAATTTCAATAATAAGATATGGAACGCCTTTCGCCTGGTCAAGGGATGGACGGTCGACGAAGCCGCGCCGCAGCCCGAAGCGTCCGCTACCGCCATCAGGTGGTTTAAGATGCAGCTGGACAGGACGGTTGCGGGAATGGACGACCTGTTCGGCAAATACCGTCTGAGCGAGGCGATGATGGCGGCCTACAAACTGTTCTGGGACGAGTTTTCTTCCTGGTACCTGGAGATCATCAAGCCCGGGTATGAACAGCCTGTCGATGGGGCGACCTATCGGGCGACGCTGGCCTTTTTTGATTCCCTGCTCCGTTTGCTGCATCCCTTTATGCCCTTTATTACCGAAGAGTTGTGGCAGGCGTTGACGCCGCGCGGGGAGGGCGAAAGTATTATGGTATCGCTCCTGCCCGTCGCCGAACCGGTCGACGAGGCCTGTCTCGATGGTTTCGAGAGGGTGAAAGAGATCATCGGCGGCGTGCGTACGATCCGCCTGCAAAAGAATATCCCGAACAGGGAGGCGCTCTCTTTGCTCGTTTCGGGTGAGCATGACGCGATGTGGAATCCCGTGATCGCCAAGATGTGTAACCTGGAAACGATCGCCAAAGCCGGCGGGAAGACAGCCGGCACAGCCTCTTTCCTCGTCGGTACGACGGAATATGCCGTCCCCTTAGGCAGCATGATCAACGTCGAAGAGGAGCTGGAGAAGCTGAACGAAGAGCTGGCCTATGTCGAGGGCTTCCTGGCGCTGGTCATGAAGAAGCTGGGGAATGAACGCTTCGTCGGTAAAGCCCCCGCCGCCGTCATTGACGCGGAACGCAAGAAACAGGCGGATGCCGAAAGTAAAATAAACAGCCTCAAAGAGGCGATTGCCGCATTACAGAATCAATCCTAAATAAGATGACATCATGAAAAATGCAAGAAGAAGTTTTTTTAAACAGAGCCTGGCCGGTGCATTGCTGCTTGGCCTCCCCTCTGTCGGACAGGCCATGCCCTCCGGCGCGATAAAGCCCAAGGCAAAGAAAGCCTCCAACCCTTTCCATCTCGGAATGGCCGGTTTTACGTTTGTGAACTTTGACCTGGATACCACGTTGAAGACATTGGAACGGCTTGAGGGACATTATTTGTGCATCAAGGACTTCCACCTGCCTTTCGACAGTACGGACGAGCAAATCAAGGCGTTCCATGAGAAATGCGCCGCCCATCAGGTGACGGGGTATGCCGTAGGCCCTATTTATATGAAAAGCGAAGCGGAGGTAGACCGGGCGTTTGCGTATGCGAAGCGGGTAGGCGTCGAGCTGATTGTGGGCGTCCCCAACTACGAACTGCTGCCCTACGTCGACAAAAAGGTGAAAGAATACGGCTACCATTACGCCATCCACCTCCATGGCCCCGACATCGCCACCTATCCGGATGCCACCGATGTCTGGGAACATACGAAGGAGTTAGACCCGCGTATCGGTATGTGCTTGGATATCGGGCACGACCTGCGCAACGGATGCGACCCTGTCGAAGACCTGAAGAAATACCACACGCGCGTATTCGATATCCATATCAAAGATGTGACCGATTCGTCCAAAGCGGGTGTAGGGATTGAGATAGGACGCGGTAAGATTGATTTCCCCTCTTTCGTCAACATGCTGCGGGAAGTGAATTATACCGGTATGTGCAGTCTGGAATATGAGAAGGGCATGAAAGATCCCTTTCTCGGTATCGCCGAATCAATCGGTTACTTTAAAGCGATCAGCGACATGGAATGGTAATAGAATAGCTATGGAAAAAACGTTTTGCCTCTTCCTCCTCACCGCTCTCCTGGCGGCCTGCACGTCGATGCGCTATATCGGCATAGATACATATAATCCTGCGGAGATCACCTATCCCGAAGGGGTAAGGAATATGTTGATCGTAAACAATGCGTTGCCGCAAAACCCGGAGTCGGGATGCGAATTTAAATTGCTGGGCGTGGATCAGGATACGTGCCGTATGCCTGCCGACAGCGCCCTGTTCGATCTTTGCCGCACGTTGGGGGAAACGATTTTCGGGACGGATTTCTTTCACGACGTGGTACTCTTCGAAGAAGGTACGCGTGAAGACGACCTCTTTCTTTCTGATTTGAAGCTGACGGCAGGGCAGGTCGCGTCGCTCTGTGAAGAGACGGGAACGGACGCTGTCATCTCCCTCGACCGTATGCTGTTCCAGATGAAAAAAAACATATCAGCCTTTGCCGACGGGTATGTGCAGGGGCAGATCAAGGTCGAGGTAAACGCCGTCATACGCAGTTATTTTCCGGGAAGGGAACAGCCCATGGCGACGCTGTTGATCTCCGACAGCCTTTTCTGGGGGGAATATGCCGACAATGTCGCCATGCTGGACTATGTCTTGCCGCCGGCCGACGAAGCGTTACGTACCGCCGCGGTGTATGTCGGGGAGAAGGCGTATGCCTATTTTGTGCCCCATTGGGTCAATTCGATCCGGTGGTATTATACCGGATTCGGTACTAAATGGAAGGAAGCGACCGCTTTGGCAGCAAACGAAAAATGGGAACAGGCGGCTGATATATGGCAGCACATCCATGCCCAATCCTCCAATTGGCAGACAAAAGCGAAAACGGCATCCAATATCGCGCTGTCCTATGAGTTAAAAGACGAGATGAAGGCGGCGCTTGAATGGGCGGAGAAATCACATAAACTATTCGAAGAGAACAGAGGTAACGACCACAAATACACAAAATTACTCCAGTCATACGTCGATGTATTGGCCGACCGTATACACGCCGGAGAAAAGTTAAAAGTACAATTTGGGGAAGAATAGGTTGATTATTCATGAATTATTATTACTTTTGACCCGCTGTTTAAGATAAAGACAAAAAAGAGACTTATGAGTGCAAGTACTTCAAAGGTACAATCTGTTATTGAAAACACGTTTACTGCCGCTATTCGGAAGCTTACGGCTAACGAATCGGCCAATCTTATCAGTGACCTGTATGTAATTGCAGATGCGGAAAGCGGAGAATTACAGATTTTTGATGAAGAAGAGACTTTATTGGAAAAGGTGACTATTTTTGATTGGGTGGACAGCGGTGAAGAAGAACATATTTTCAATAGAAAGGTGATTGCCGTACTGAAGGCTGTGCTGACCATTCTCACGACGAAGGATCAGTTTAATCATCCGCGCTTTTTGAAGCCTTTATCCGTCAGCCTGACTGATGACGATTTTGTCGTCATAGAAGAGCTTCTTTACATTGATGACGATACGTTCCGCCTCGATGACCCGTTGCTGAAAGATCTGGACGAGGAGCTGGACGAATTTCTGAACAGTCTCCTCTCTGACATGCCGAAATAGCTCAGTTGGTAGAGCAATTCATTCGTAATGAATAGGTCGCCGGTTCGAGTCCGGCTTTCGGCTCACACATGTCAGGCTATCAAACGATCCAGTTTAGCAAAGAAGGTGAGCGACCCGAAAATGGCGCATATCGTCACGATATAGGAGAAGTTGTCCTTCATCTCCTCAATCGCCTGATCCACGATCTCCGGCTGAAACAGATAGCCGACGACGCAACCCGCTAACAGGAGGTACATCACCACGCCGGCAACAATCAGCGGCGTCGTTTTCCACTCTTCGTCCGCAGACACCACCACCTTTCTCCTTGCCAAAGGAGCCTCCTTTTCTATACGCTGCATAATCCTGAGGCTGAGACCGGCAGAGGGTTCTTCCCCGGCCGACTGTAACAACTCGCGCGTCAATTGGTCAATATGGTTATCTTCTCTGTTCATAATACGGCATAAGTTTCATGTTTCATAAGGTGTTTCAATGTTTCGTAGAAATGTTTGCGTGCGCGAAACAGTTTTACTTTGATATTGGAGGGCGTGAGCTGCGTGATCTGATGAATCTCTTCCACCGAACACTCCTCCAGGTAATAGAGCGTGAGTAACAGGCTTTCGTCGGCCGGAAGCCTGTTCAGCACGTTCGAAATCACCGCTTTCCTGTCTTTGCTTTCCAGCAGCGAAGCGGTATTGTCGGCCTCTTCCGGCGTGATGTGCAGGGATACGGCCTCGTTGTAGTCGGTAAAAAGCGGCTCTTTGCGGTGAGCAGTCAGCGATGTGCGGTAGACAATCGTATAAAACCAGGTAGAGAACTTGCTGTCGAACCGGAAGTCGGGCAGGGCGCGGTACATTTTCACAAAGGCATCCTGTACCGCCTCTTCCGCCTCTTCCCTGTTTCCCAATATCCGGAAAGCAATACTGAAAGCCATTTGCTGATATTTCGCGACAAGGTAAGAGAAACTATGCCTGTCTCCCGCCAGAATGTCCTTTATCCACTTATGCTCCTCCATCCGCACACGTGTCACTCTTTATTCTTCTCCATCCGATAGACAATAAGGAAGTAGATCACGAATGCAATGCCCCCGCCGAGAATGGCAAAAACCGGAAATTCGGCGTGTCCATGCCACCCGTCAAATCCATGCCATCCGGCCCCAACATCAAACGTCGAATCGGCCATTAACCCGAGCGCCAGCCCGATCATCAACAGCCCGTTACGAAGGCCTGTATACTTTTTCGCCCGCTTCTCGGGCTTTTCAAGTTCTTCCGACACGATTCCCTTTTCGATCATCGCCATACGTTCGGTATGTTTACTTTCTTGTCTCTTCCAGCTGAGTATGGCGATCACAACCGCCGGAATGCCGAATACACAAATAATTGCAACAATAGGTATAAGTTGTACCATGACATTGACTATTTAATAATGAATAACTGATCATAAGACTACACTTCCGGCGAACCGGTTACAAAAAATACCCGGAATATGAACAATAGCTCACATCCCGGGTATTTAATGCTTAACGGCAATATCCCCACCAAAGGGTCAATCCAGTATCTTTACTTTTATATTGCGAAACCAGACATCATCCCCATGGTCCTGGAAACCGACAAACCCTTCCCTGTTCGCGCCGCCGCAGTTCAACAGCAATTCGTAAGCCAATGGCCACTTATCCTTGCTGAACTTACTTTTATCCAACAGCTCTTTCCATTGTTGCGTCCAGAGGTGGTATTCCACGACAGCGGCGTCGTTCTGGTAATGCACCACAGTGCCTTTGTAACACAGGATTTTACCCTTGTTCCATTGGCCGAACGGTTTGGCATTCTGCGGCTTGGCAGGAAGCATGTCATACAATGAAGCAGACTTGCGGTTGCCACCCTCCCCTAATTTGGCATCCGGATGGTTGTCATTATCCAGCACCTGGTATTCGGGAGCAGAGATATACGAGGGCTGCCCCTCTACCTCCTGGATATGGAAGAACACGCCGGAGTTGGAGCCTTTCGCCACTTTCCATTCAAATTCAAATTCGAAATTCTTAAGTTTGTGGGCAAAAATCAAGTCTCCGCCATCATCCTCCTGCGCTTCGCCTCCTCCCGTTCCGCTAAACCGGATGGCGCCATCTTCGATGATCCATTTCCCCGGAACAGTCGTCTTGTTATACCCTCTCCAACCGGTAAATGTCTTACCGTCGAATATGGTAATCCAACCATCGGCATCTTTCGGGAAAGAGGACAAATCAACCGTAGGCAAGTCCAACAGGACATACTCAGGCGTTTCGGCTTCCACCGTCTCTTCGACAACCGGCGCGCTTTCGGTCTTCTTTCCTCCTCCGCAAGCCGTGAAATAACTCATCATACATAATGCACTTGCAACTAATACTAACTTATTCATTTCAACGTGATCTTTTATTTGATTTTCTAACTATCAAGGCATATCAACCAACTTCCAACCATCGCGATAGTTATGTTTGATCAATTCTGCGGCAAATGCTTTCGCATTGATCGGATCGGTCTCTGTCTTGTTGAAGGACGGATGGCCGTCTTTGATGGTAAAGCCGTCTTTGATCACAATCTTGATCTCTTCGCTATCGCTGATATTGGTAAATTTCATATTCGGACCATCCCAGAGCAATTCCTTATTCAGGTTCTGAAGGCGAACGGCTAATACGCCCATCACCACCATTTCGTTGAAAGGACCGGCTTCCGAGAAATCGGATTTTGTCTTCACGCGATTGGCAGGGCTTTCTTTACAGGCGCGGATCCAGTCTTGTTCGTGTCCGCCGCTCATCGCCTTGTCTACGCGACGGCATACCTTCGGAGCGTTCGGCTTACGGCCGGAAAGCAACCATGGGTTTACACCGTAGCATCCACAAATCAGCGTGTCTTTCGTCCCGTGGAAGATAACGGCGCCGCCGCTGTCGTTCAAATTACGTCCTGTAGGGTATCCTTGTGGGAAATCAGGTTTCAACCCTCCGTCATACCAATGCACTTCCACTTCAGGCATCGCCACTTTAGGCAGGTTGTCACGGGCGGGGAAAACCAATTTCACATGCTGTGCCTGCGGGGCGCAATCCTGCAACAGCAACGTGGAAGAACCCTGTACCTTTGTCGGATAACCCAGTTTCAATCCCTTGAATACCGGATGCAGGATATGGCAAGCCATGTCGCCCAATGCACCTGTCCCATATGCCCACCAGCCGCGCCAGTTCCACGGGTGATAGAGATGGTTGAACGGTTTCAATTCCGCCGGGCCGGTGAACAGGTCCCAATTCAACGTAGATGGGATTTTGTCCGCTTTCTCAGGCGTCATAAGACCTTGCGGCCAGATCGGGCGGTCGGTAAAAGATTCCACTTTTGTCACTTCACCAATTTCTCCGTTCCAGATCCATTCGCACACCAAATCGACGCCTTCGGCAGACGATCCCTGGTTACCCATCTGGGTGGCTACCTGATATTTGTCAGCTAATTTGGTCAACAAACGGGATTCATACACCGAGTGCGTTAATGGTTTCTGGACATACACATGCTTGCCCATCGAGATGGCTTCGGCAGCGATAATCGCGTGCGTATGGTCGGCGGTAGCAACAATCACCGCGTCGATGTCTTTTTTCCCCAATTCATCATACATCTTGCGGTAATCCCAGTATTTTTTCGCCTGCGGATATTTCTCGAATACCCCCTTGGCATACTTCCAGTCCACGTCGCAAAGGGCGACAATGTTTTCTGTCTGTGAATTACCCAGGTTAGCATTACCCATACCGCCGATACCAACGCCGGCAATATTCAGCTTATCCGATGGAGCAGTGTATCCATGGCTTTTACCAAGAACAGAATTAGGGACAATTGTCAAGGCTGCTGCTGCAGCTGTTCCCTTTTGAAGGAATGACCTTCTTGAAATGTTCGTCATAACAATAATTTTTATAGATTAGCACTAAAAATAGTTCGGTTTTTACATGACTCTAAATAATTAAAGAGAGTGACGCAAATATAACCAATACCGAAGGATAGACAACTAAAAACAATGGGATTCTTAACCAAAATAGTTTTTTTTAACACTACATCCTCACCCGATTTTCTCTATTCTCCTCCGGTGCCGGCCTCCTTCGAACGGGGTTTCCAAAAAAAGACCGATCACGCCCGCCGCCTCCTCTTCACTGATAAACCGGGCGGGTAATACCAGGACATTCGCATCGTTGTGCGCACGGGCTAAAGAGGCCAATACGCCTTTCCAGCACAAGGCTGCCCGTATGCCGGAATGCCTGTTCAACGTGATAGCTATACCGTTTCCCGTCCCGCAAAGGGCAATACCGGGATAGACCTCGCCGGCTTCGACCGCATGAGCCAGCATATGCGCATAGTCCGGATAGTCGCACGATTCGGAAGAGTACGTCCCAAAATCCTTGTACGGTAATCCCCTGGCTTCAAGCAACCGCTTGATCGCCTCCTTCAATTCAAATCCTGCATGGTCGCTGCATAATCCGATAACACTCATCTTACAAAAAAGCCTTTACCTGATGATAGACATTGGCGCCTGTAAAACCCAGTTTCTCGTCCAAAACCGTATAGGGAGCCGAAAACCCGAACGATTCCAACCCCCAGATTTTACCGTTCGCCCCGACCAACCCCTGCAGGTTAACGGGCAGTCCGGCTGTCAGCCCGAAGACTTTACTGCCCGGAGGGATCACCGAATCCTGATAGGCTTTGCTCTGGCTGCGGAACAACCCTTCCGACGGCACGGAGACGATGCGCACCCTCACACCGTCGGCACGGAGCAGCGCCGCCCCTTCGGCCAATGTGGAAACTTCCGATCCGGAAGCGACTAAGACAACATCCGGCCTCTCGTCGCTTTCGACCACATAAGCGCCCTTCGCCGCCTGTAAAGCCTCTTTGTACCGGCTCTCTTTCGCCGGAAGATCGACAATATTCTGACGGGAAAGAATCAATGCGGTAGGCGTTTTGCTGTTTTCCATCGCTAATTTCCAGGCGACAGTCGTTTCAACAACATCCGCCGGACGGAGGACTAACAGGGCGTTTTCCCCTTTATGGTTCTTCAACTTCTCCAACAACCTGACTTGCGCTTCCTGTTCGACCGGTTCATGGGTCGGCCCGTCTTCCCCGACGCGGAACGCATCGTGCGACCAGATGAATTTCACCGGTTGCTCCATCAATGCGGCCATGCGAAGAGCCGGTTTCATATAGTCCGAGAACACAAAGAATGTACCGCAGGCGGCGATCACCCCGCCATGCAGCGACATGCCGATACAGATACAGGCCATCGTCAGTTCCGATACGCCGGCCTGGAAAAAGGCGCCGCTAAAGTCTCCCCTGACAAGGGCATGGGTCTTTTTCAGGAACCCGTCCGTCTTGTCCGAATTGGACAGGTCGGCAGAGGCGCAGATCATGTTTTCCACCTGCGAGGCCAGTACGCCCAGCACGGTGGCCGAAGCGGCGCGCGTGGCCTGGTTCGGTTTCTGTTCGATCGCTTCCCAGTCGATACAGGGGAGAGCGCCGGAAAACCATTGCTCCATCTTCGCCGCGGCGGCGGGATTCGCTTCCGCCCACGCCGCCTTTGTCGCCCGCCGTTCTGCTACGATCCCTTTCAGCTCTTCGATCCGTTTGGCATATAGTTCGGCGACGTCGGGAAATACGCGGAAAGGATCTTCGGGATCGCCCCCCAGGTTTTTTACCGTACCGGCATAAGAGGCGCCGGCAGCCGACAGGGGTTGCCCGTGTGTAGACACTTTGTTTTCAAACGAAAGATTGCCCTCTGCAACAGCCCCTTTCCCCATTACGGTAGAGCCGATAATCAATGTCGGCCTTCCGGATTCGGCTTTCGCCTCCGTCAGCGCCTTACGTATTTCGCCGGCATTGTTCCCGTCGATCGAAATCACGTGCCATCCCCATGCCGTATATTTCATCGCAACATCTTCGCTCGAAACCTCTTCCACCCGTGTGGAGAGCTGGATATTGTTGGCGTCGTAAAACATAACCAGGTTATCCAGCCCCAGCGAACCGGCGATACGCCCTGCTCCTTGTGATATCTCTTCCTGGATGCCGCCGTCGGAGATATAGGCGTAAATCGTCTGGTTCATCCTGTCACCCAGGCGGGCTTTCAGGAATTTGGCGGCGATAGCCGCGCCGACGGCGTAGGTATGTCCTTGCCCCAGCGGGCCGGAGGTATTCTCAATACCACGCGCCACATCCACTTCAGGATGCCCCGGAGTAGGGCTTCCCCACTGGCGGAAAGCGGCAAGTTCGCTCATCGTATACTTACCCGTAAGGGCGAGTACGGCGTAGAGCATGGTTGACATATGCCCCGGATCAAGGAAGAAACGGTCCCGCTCTTCCCAGTCAGGCCTTTCGGGATCAAATACCAGAAACTCGGCGTATAATACGTTGATAAAGTCTGCGCCGCCCATTGCGCCACCCGGATGACCGGAGTTGGCTTTTTCTACCATCGACGCCGCCAATATGCGGATATTGTCCGCTGCTTTGTCCATCAGTTGAATGTCGTTCATTATAGATGTGATTTTTAATACAATTCCCGCAAAATTACATGAAATTTTCCGATTGGCAACACGATCATCAATAGATTACTCCAATTTCCCTGAACCAATCTTCCGCCCTGTCCGGCCATTCGTTTACCCTTTCACCCGTATCGCGTAACCCATAACCATGTCCGCCTTTATTGTATAAATGCATCCAGACAGGGACACCGGCTTCTTTTAAAGCGTAATAATAAAAGAGGCTGCTATTGACGTAAGACTTGTCATCTTCGGTTTGTATCAGCATGGTGGGAGGAGTTTGTGCGGAGACTTTAAGCTCCGGGGCGATCAGGAAAAGCTCTTTATCCAGATAAGCAGGATAGACCAAAAGACAAAAGTCGGGACGGCAACCGGCTTTATCCGCAGCATCGACAGCCGGATAGGTACGCTGCTGGAAGTTGTTGCAGGCGGTTGCAGAGAGGTGCGCTCCGGCCGAAAACCCCATAACGCCGATTCGCTGAGGATCCAAATTAAACGTACCGGCATGGGCACGAACATAGCTGATAGCCCGTTGCAAATCCTGAAGCGGCGCTTCGTGCTTTTCCCGTCCTTCCCGCCTCGGGACGCGATATTTAAGCAATACCGCTGTGATGCCGAGATCGTTCAGCCAATCACACACCTCAGATCCTTCGAGGTCGTAGGCCAGAATATTGTATCCGCCACCCGGACAGACAATGATAGCCGATCCTGTCGCCAATTCTTCGGGAGCATGGTAGATGGTTATAGTGGGTTCGCCTACATTCGAGAGGCGCAGGACAGATTCGCCGCCCGTTTTCCCTCCATCGGAATCCGCTTTTTCTATTAACTCGGTCGTCTCGCCGGGAGCTCCGTTCGGAAATAATAAGACAGGACTATCCTGGGCTGCAACAGTACTTGCCATATACACAGTCACAAATAATACACATTGCCATTTTTTCATACATCATACGATTGAAAAAGAGCAATAAATATACGTCTTTTTTCATTACGTTCCCTTTTTATCGGAAAAAAATCCGTTATCTTTGCTTCGCATGGCAGGTCAAATAATTTAGAATGAATACGTGATATGAATAAAAGAAAACGAGTTACCCGTGTCCTTATCGGGCTGGTCATTATCACCACGTTGGCTACGGTGATCCTTTATTTTACATTAAGAGGGGAAAAGCCATGGCTGGCCTTTTACGTTGCCTGTTGCGGCGGTGTGCTTGTCTTCAACATTCTCGCATCGTTGTTTCTGATAAATAAGAACGTCAAAAGATAAGGCCTTCAAGGCAAGGGGGGGAATTATCGTGGAGCATACGAGACTCGAACTCGTCACCTTTAGACTGCCAGTCTAACGCTCTAGCCAGATGAGCTAATGCCCCGGTATCTTTTCCGGGTGCAAATATAGCGGTTTTCTTGAGATATACGTTATCTTTGTTGCTGATTTTTTTACCATACAGGATGAATGACAAAAGAGCGTATCATATTAGGCATTGACCCCGGCACAATTGTGATGGGATATGGCGTATTAAGAATTGAAGGAAGCAAGCTTAATGTTGAAGCATTAGGCGTTTTACAATTGAATAAATATGACGACCATTACTTGCGGTTGCGTAAGATATTCGAACGGGTGACCGGCCTGATTGATGAATACCTTCCGGACGAGCTGGCTATCGAGGCGCCTTTTTTTGGGAAGAATGTCCAAAGTATGCTGAAACTGGGGCGTGCACAAGGCGTAGCGATGTCGGCTGCCCTGAACCGGGACATCCCGATTTATGAGTATGCTCCTTTAAAAATCAAGATGTCCATTACCGGAAACGGCAAGGCTTCCAAAGAACAGGTAGCAGGCATGCTGCAACGCTTCCTCCACATCACGGACGAACAGATGATCCCGCAAATGGATGCAACAGATGGGTTAGCAGCCGCTGTGTGTCACTTTTTCCAGACAAACAATCCCGTTTCTGAAAAGAAATATACCGGTTGGAAAGATTACTTAGCCAAAAACCCCGGAAAAGTAAAACGATAACGTGCCGCAAGGCGCTCTTACCGGATAAACAGTAATTCGCGGTATTTGGGTAACGGCCACATCTGATTGTCCACCATCAGTTCCAGTTCGTCGACGTGCCGGCGGATACTGTCTAAGTAGGGCGCAACCGTATCGTGGTAGGCAATGGCTTTGGAACGCAGGTTCGTGATCCTGTTTGCTTGCTTGCGGGCTTCGACCATTTCGTCGACCATTCGGGTTACGGCGCTGACATGATTCGCTATTTGGCGTGTCAGGCGCCGTGGTTCGGCGGATAGTTCGCTGTACTCTTCCTCTTCAAAAGCGATCTTCAGTTCGGTCATCGTTTTCAGTAGAACAGACTGGTAGCGGATAGCCACCGGGATAATATGGTTGAGCGATAAATCGCCGAGTACGCGCGCTTCAATCTGTATTTTCTTGATGTAGACTTCCCATTTTACCTCGTTGCGCGCTTCCAGCTCTTTCCTTTTCAATACGTTTGTCTCTTCAAACATTCGGATCACTTCCGGCTTCAGGTATGCATCATACAGCAATGGGACGCTGCTTTCGCAATCGAGTCCTCTCCTGAGCGCCTCCTCTTTCCATGCTTCGCTATAGCCATTCCCGTCGAAACGAACGGGTTTGGATGCTTTGATGTAGGTTTTGAGTACTTCGAAAACAGCCTGCTCCTTGCTCTTTCCTGCTGAGCGGAGCGCTTCCACATCCTTCTTGAATTGCTGTAACTGGCAGGCCATGGCCGCGTTCAGCGCCAGCATGGCTGAGCCGCAATTGGCGGACGAGCCTAATGCGCGAAACTCAAAGCGGTTGCCTGTGAAGGCAAACGGTGATGTCCGGTTACGGTCGGTGTTATCCAGCAGCAATTCGGGTATTTGCCCAAAGCCCAGGGCTAAGCGTTTCTTGTCATCCACCACGATAGCATCTTCGATCGCGCTATTCTCGAAGCGATCCAGTATCTCCGAAATCTGTTTCCCAAGGAACGAAGAGATGATGGCCGGAGGCGCTTCATTCGCGCCCAGACGGTGCGCGTTGGACGCCGAAGCGATGCTGGCTTTCAACAGCGCATTGAACCGGTACACCGCCATGAGCGTATTGACCACAAACGTGATGAAACGAAGATTGTCTTCACGATCCTTGCCGGGTGAGAATAGGTTGATCCCCGTATCTGTCCCCAGCGACCAGTTGCAATGTTTGCCCGACCCGTTGACGCCCATAAAGGGCTTTTCATGAAGCAGTACACGGAAACTGTGGCGGGACGAAACCCGTTTCATCACAGACATCAACAGCTGGTTATGATCGTTCGCCAGATTACATTCCTCGTAAATGGGCGCTAACTCGAACTGGTTGGGGGCGACTTCGTTATGGCGCGTCTTCACGGGAATACCCAGCTTGTAACATTCGATCTCCAACTCTTTCATGAACTCCTGTACGCGTAGCGGGATCGCGCCGAAATAGTGGTCGTCCAACTGCTGGTTCTTGGCGCTTTCGTGTCCGAGCAGTGTCCTGTCCGTCAAGGATAGATCAGGGCGGGCGGCATACAGATCTTCATCCACCAAGAAATATTCCTGCTCCCATCCTAAGTAGGGTATGACGTTATTCACCCCTTCCTCAAAATAGTCGCACACCTCTTTTGCCGCTTTCCCCAGCGCTTCTATGGAGCGGATTAGAGGCATTTTATAATCCAGCGCTTCGCCCGTATAGGCAATAAATACGGTCGGGATACACAATGTGTCGTCGACAATAAAGGCGGGGGAAGAGGGGTCCCAGGCGGAATATCCCCTTGCTTCGAAGGTATTGCGAAGCCCTCCGCTCGGAAAGCTGGAGGCGTCAGGCTCTTGCTGCACAAGCAGTTTGCCGCTAAACTCTTCAATCGCTCCTCCACTGCCATCGTGTTCGATAAAAGCGTCGTGCTTTTCCGCCGTGCCGTCTGTAAGCGGTTGAAACCAGTGGGTATAATGGGTAGCTCCCTTCTCCAAAGCCCACATACGCATTCCGGCGGCGACATGGTGGGCGATCTCCCGGTCGATAGGCGTTCCCTTGTCGATGGATTGGGTAATCGCCTGATAGGTTTCTTTGGAGAGGTATTTTTTCATGGCTATGCGGTTAAAGACATGCTCCCCGTAATAACAGGAGACTTTCTGATGGGGGACAATCGCTTCTACAGCCTTACGGTTGGAAGCTTTTTCTACAGCATTGAAGCGTGAAGTAGACATATTTATTGTTTTATGTGTTATACCAGGGTACAAACTTAGATAAAAATAGTGAATTTCGTTATCTTTGCACTGTTTTAAAACAGAATGTTATTAATCTATTAATGTAGTATGGAAATTGTAAAAGTATCAGGCAGAGAGATTTTAGATTCTCGTGGTAATCCCACAGTTGAGGTAGATGTTCTTTTGGCATCAGGCGCTTTCGGGCGCGCCGCTGTTCCTTCCGGTGCATCTACCGGAGAAAATGAAGCGATTGAATTGCGCGACGGCGATAAGAAACGGTATGGCGGTAAAGGCGTACTGAACGCTGTCGGCAATGTGAATAAGGTCATCGCTCCCGCCATCATCGGCATGAGCGCATTGAATCAACGCGAAATTGACAACACGTTACTTGAGCTGGACGGGACGAAAACAAAATCAAAACTGGGCGCGAATGCCATGCTGGGTGTGTCGCTTGCCGTGGCTAAGGCGGCGGCCAACTACCTGGATTTACCCCTGTATCGCTATATCGGCGGGACGAACGCGTATGTCATGCCCGTTCCTATGATGAATATCATCAATGGCGGGTCGCATTCGGATGCGCCGATTGCTTTTCAGGAGTTTATGATTCGTCCGGTGGGAGCGGGAAGCTTTCGCGAAGGTCTCCGTATGGGCGCTGAGGTCTTCCATGCGCTGAAGAAAGTATTGCATGATCGCGGGTTAAGCACGGCTGTCGGCGACGAAGGTGGCTTTGCCCCTACGTTGGACGGGACGGAAGATGCGCTTAACTCCATCTTGCAGGCGATTAAGGCTGCCGGGTATGAGCCGGGAAAAGATGTGACGATTGCGCTGGACTGCGCCGCTTCCGAGTTTTATGCCGATGGCGTATACGACTATACCAAGTTTGAAGGAGCAAAAGGAGCGAAACGGTCGGCTAAGGAGCAGGCTGCCTATCTGGAAGAGCTGGTCTCCAAATTCCCGATTGATTCGATCGAAGACGGGATGGACGAAGGAGACTGGGATGGATGGAAGTTGTTGACCTCCGTATTAGGCTCGAAATGCCAGCTGGTAGGCGACGACCTGTTTGTGACGAATGTCGAATTTCTGAAAAAAGGGATAGAGAACGGCAGCGCCAACTCGATCCTGATCAAAGTAAACCAAATCGGTACGCTGACCGAAACGTTGGACGCTATCGAGATGGCGCATCGTAACGGGTACACGTCCGTGACGTCGCACCGTTCGGGCGAGACCGAAGATGCTACCATTGCCGATATTGCGGTAGCCACCAATTCGGGACAAATCAAGACAGGCTCCTTAAGCCGTTCCGACCGTATGGCAAAATACAACCAACTGCTTCGCATCGAAGAAGAGCTGGGAAAATTAGCCGTTTACGGATACAGGAAACTGACGAAGTAATCCCCTGTCATGTCGAGATTCAAATAAACCAAGGTTTAAGGGAAATGACAACGCGACAAGAAGGGAAATGACAACGCGCGTCATTGCGAAGGCGAAGCCTGAAGCAAGTGCGCCCTGCATGAGCAGCGCACACATGCGTGTAAGCTATTAAAAAGCCGCAAATATACAAATATATTAGGTTAAA
>JAISQD010000166.1 GCA_031274415.1 Tannerellaceae bacterium
GCGAACTCTCCCCGTCGGTCTATTTCGACTTCGACCTGTTCAGCGAAATCGGGGGAAACGAGAACCTGAAGACGGCCTCGATCGACAACCTTGACCTGAGGTACGAGTTTTATCCCGCCTCGGGCGAAACCGTCAGCGTAGGCCTTTTCTACAAACGCTTTAAGAATCCCATCGAATGGACGTTTATTGATATGGGCGGCTCGCTGCGCTACAATTACGAAAACGCCGCGAGAGCCGACAGCTGGGGGATCGAACTCGACCTGCGCAAAAAGCTGGATTTCATCGGTATGCCAGGTCTGTCGGTCATCCTGAACGCCGCCCTCATCGAAAGCAACATCCATTTCAAGGCGGGAGAGATCATCGCGGAGCCGGACCGGAGTATGCAAGGACAATCGCCCTACGTGATCAATACGGGGCTGTTCTACCAATCCGCAAAAGGGAAGTTTAACGCTTCCCTGCTCTACAACCGTATCGGAAAGAGGATCGTCGGGCTGGGTAAATCCAACAGCGTCGAACCGGACATCAACACCCTCATCCCCGACGCCTACGAAATGCCCCGCAACCTCCTCGACTTCACGATAGGCAAAGAGATCGGGAAAGGTATAGAGATCCGTCTTTCCGTCAAAGACCTCCTTTCCGAAGAGGTGGTATACAAACAGTTCCCGAAATTCCGGAAAGACGAAACCGTCTACAATCGCGAACAGGTAACACGGCGGTATACACCAGGACAATCCATTTCCTTAGGTATATCGTTAAAAATAAATTGAATAATGAACGATTAAAAACAAAGAAAGATGAAACGAACAGGAATGTTTTTAGTATTCAGCATTGCGCTACTCTGCGCAAGCTGCGGTAAAGACGATGAAGACAACAGCATCGCCTTGCAAAGTATCACGATCGAACAGGGGACGTCCGTAGAGCTGGGCACAGGACAAAGCCTGCAATTGACCCTCGTCCGGACGCCCGCGAATGCGACGGTGAACGAAGAGGCCGTATGGCATACCTCCAACGAAACGGTCGCCACCGTAGGCCGCTCCTCCGGACTGGTGAACGCCGCCGGTGCAGGCAACGCCACCATCTCGGCCACGCTGGATGGGAAAACGACCGATCTGGCGATCACCGTCACCGAAACGCTCGTCAAACAGGTCATCGACTTGGGCGACGGGTCAAACAATTACGAAATCAAGGGCGACCTCACGCTCAGCTACCCGAATACCTACATCCTGAAAGGCTTTGTCTACGTCGCGGCAGGGGCGACGCTCACGATCGAACCCGGCGTCATCGTCAAAGGCGACAAGGCCAGCAAGGGGACGCTCATCGTCGAACGGGGCGGAGAGATCATCGCACAAGGGACGAAAGAGCTGCCGATCGTCTTCACCTCGTCGCAAGCGCCGGGAAACCGCAAGCCGGGCGACTGGGGCGGACTGATCCTGCTCGGCAATGCGCCCAACAATATGGGCGAACAAACCATCGAGGGAGGCGTCCGGTCGAAACATGGCGGGATGAACGCCAACGATAATTCAGGCATACTAAGCTACCTGCGCGTCGAATTTGCCGGCATCGAATACTCGACCGATAACGAAATCAACGGCATCACGTTCGGATCGGTAGGCGCCGGCACGACGCTCGATCACCTGCAGGTCTCCTATTCGGGCGACGACTCTTTTGAATGGTTCGGGGGGACGGTGAATGCCACGCATCTGGTCGCTTACCACGGTTGGGACGACGACTTTGATACCGACAACGGATTCAGCGGAAAGATCCAGTTCGCCTTGTGTATCCGTGATCCAGAAACAGGAGATAAGTCAGCCTCCAATGGTTTCGAATCGGATAACAATGCGAACGGATCGACTTCCGAACCGTATACAAGCGCCGTCTTTACCAACGTAAGCCTCTTCGGGCCGGTGACCGACCCGGCGTCGTACACCGACAGGGCGGGCGTCAAAGGAAGCCCGGTCGACGCCCGTTTCCAGGCGGCACTCCACCTGCGCCGCAACACGCAACTGAGCATCTTCAACTCCCTTGTAGCCGCTTTCCCCATCGGCCTGATCATCGAAGATAACGGCCGTGGAACGGCGCAGACATGGGCTACCGAGGGCAAGCTCAACGTCGCCAACTGCATCCTTGCCGGCCCAATCAAGAACTTCCAGGACGCTCAATTTTGGAGAAACAATTCCCCCTTCGACGCAAACGATCCTGGAACGTTTGCCGATACCTATTTTTACCGCGCCGAAGGGGGAAACCAAACATTCGCTACGCTTGCAGAGCTGAAACTATCCGGCAGTCCGCAGGTTTTCCCCGCATCGGACAGCCCGTTGGCATCAGGCGCAGCATGGACACATGCGAAAGTCTCCTCCGGTTTCAGTCCCGTGACCTACATCGGCGCCTTCGGTCCATCGGAAACACCTGCCGATAACTGGATGGCCGGCTGGTGTAATTTCGATCCGCAGAATACGGTTTACTAAAGAGGCTGTCGTTTATGATGGTTTGGGTATCCGGTCGAAGAAAGGGTTTTTGGTCGTTGCACTTACCGGTATCGCCATGACGCACGTGCAATCGCCCAGGTAGCGGAGGCGTTGTGCAGCCAGGCCTGCGCTGAACATCACCCGCGTATCCACGCGGAAATCAGCCGCCGTAGCGCATGCCGATCCGATGGCGATACCGACGTCGACCGTATTGATCGCGCAAGGCGTCTCTTCCGGTTTGCCGGCGCACGTCGCAAATCCGCAATGGGCGCAATTCAACCCCTGCGTCTGCCGGGTAGTGCCGATCAAAAGAATGGCGTCCGCTTTCAGGATATTTTCCGCATCACGCAGCATGAACGTCAACCCGGTCTCTTCCGCCAACCGGTACAACTCTTCCGACAGGCGACGGATATCATCATCCGTCGCCATCGCTATCTCAATAATATCCGCCCCTTTCCCTTTAGGCGCTGTACGGGCAGCCGTCATCATCTGCCGGACAATATGCAACACATGCTCTTTCCTTGTTTTTCGTTCGTTCTGTATCATCGGGTTTTAGATAGATATATATTTCACCTTTTACTTTATACTTTACAACAAATATACGGCTTTTCCCCAACTCTCAACTCTCAACTCTCAATTCTCAACTCTTCATGGTAAATGCCGGTATTCTTCCGTCAGTTGCAGGTTGGTCATCTCTCCGGTGATACGGAAAGGGTATTCGGGGTATTCGTAAAGGGAGAAGCGCGAGCAGGTCTTTCCCTCGCAATAATGCCAGAGCGAGCGGTAGTCGTTGAGGTTTTCCCCCATCTCCCTTAGCTGGCGGAGGTAGGCGGCGATTGATTTGTTCTCCACAATATAGACCTCGCCCATTTGGTGGATGATCGGGCTATGCCGCCGGCTGGCGTCGTGGTCGAATTTGAGGATGCGCTTTCCCTCTTCGGTGATGCCTACCGTAACAAACGTCATGCTTTTCCCAATGGCCGGAAGATTCAGTACGTTCCTGTCCGTACCGGCAAACGGCAAGTTGTGCTCTTTCAGGAAGCGGGACAGGGTCTTTCCTGTTTGGCGGCCGCTGCGGATCAGGGCGTGCAGTTCGCCCGCCTGGCCGGCAGAAAGGAGGCCGAAGACCTTTTCCTCCTTCTCTTCCTGAATGGAACGGCTATTGGGTGTGAAGACGGCATAATTTTCCTTGAATCCCTTGACCGAAAAGGTATAATAGCAGATCACCCCCATGGCGTTTAAAATCTGCCGCAGCTTGGCCGTATGTCCGCGACGGGAAGCGGGCACGGTAAACACAAGCTGGTTGGTGATCGTCCATCCGGCGGACAGGATCGCTTCGATCGCCCGTTTCGCTTCGGGCGTGACCTCCAGTGGCGACTGGAAATGCGTCTGTATATAAAACTGCTCCACGCCGACGGTAGAGGCTTTTTCTTTGAACTCCCTCAGGATATCGACCAGTTCGTCCGTGACGCGCAGGGGGAGATAGGCTAATATCCGGCTGCCCAGCCTGACGCGTTGCAGCTCGGCGTATTTTTCTCCATCCGGCCGGCTCTCGTTCGCTTTTCTTTTGCGGACAGCCATTTTATATACGGCTTCCAGTATTTTGCGGAGCGTGGCGTTCTGGCTCATGAGCGCATCCCCTCCTGTGATCAGGATATCGCGGAGCTGGGCGTCTTCTTCAAAATAATGCATCAGGCGGCGCAGTTTATGATCCCATGTCTCTTTGGGTTTCAAGGCCTCGAAGTCAAAATTGAGCCGTTCGCTCTGGAAGTCGTACATCCGTTGGCAGGAAGCGCATAATCCCCCGCAGGCACGCCCCATGGAGTCGGGGATCAATATCGCCGTTTCGGGATAACGGCGGTGTATATTATGTCCTCCGGGAAGCAACCAGCCTGCGGCATTCGGCTTTCCGGCCTCTATGATGTCTTCTTTTTCCCAAGCCTTGATATGTCCGTATGTCTCTACCAGTTCGGGCGAATAGAGGATATAGGCGCGGATCGTCGCGTCGTCATACCCATCCTGGGAGGTGTTCAATAACGAAAGATAATAGGGCGTGACGAAAAACGGCATCCGTTTCTTTTTGGCTTCCGCCAATACCTGCATAGTTTCGTCCGATAGCGAATTGCCGAGGAAATAGTTCAGTTCGGCCGGGCTTTTAACGGCCATCGTCAGATGAAACCGGCTGCTGTTCCACCATTCCCCTACCTGTGCATATTTCTCTTCATAGGTCATCCCATCGGCAAACTGATAGGGGGAAGAGGTCGAATGCCGCCGTTCGATCTTACGGATAAGCGCCCTTATGATATGATCCTTATTGAAGAGACGGATCGCGATCACCTCCCTGTCAAGCCCCGTCGGCCAACGGCTCATCTGACGTTTCAGCACGTGACGGTCGGGGACGGTCTCTTCAGGATTCTCCAGCTGCTCAAACTGATAATAGAGATCAATGAACAGATCGGCAGAGACGTTTCCTTCCAACCTGCCTGTCAGGAATTGCCATAAGCAGGTCATGGTACGGATCGAAAGCATATCGCCGGTAGACAACTCATGGACAGAGGTCGTATCGTATTTTATCAGCCGTTGGATGCGTTTAATGACGGTATTCCGCATCGCATTTCCCGGCAATAGTTCCCATTTCGAAGACAGATACTGGTGTAGAGCCTCTTTGAATAATCCGGCGTCGTCGCTTTCGTTGGCCATAGCGACTAACCGGGGGAAGTTCAACACATACTGCTTCTTCAATAGAGAGAGATCAGAGATAAACGAATTCAATTTAGTCATAAACCATATTTTTTTGTTGATAAAATATCATGTCACAGATAAAATGCCGATAAATATAAGAAAATAAACCCAAGTATGCAAATCACGCATGTCTCATATAACCTGTCGTTTTGACGTTTTGATAGTTTTAACGTTTTTTTTGCGGATATTGGCGAAATAACAAAATGATATTTTTACCCCTCTGAAACGCGGCTGTATCGTACCGCTGTCCGGGCTGGTCGATTCTATGGCCTGAAAATGGGGGTTAAGGAAATTCACTTTGTCAGTGAAAATGGGGAAATCGTGGACAAATGCTATAAATACACCCTGCAACCAGGTGTATTTAAGCTTTTTTGTGTTGTATATGGGTGATTAGCTATCTTTTTGTCAGTTTGGAATTGGATGGGATTTTGGCGCAATTTTTATTTCATTATCAGGTCATTCATTTTCATATTAGTGTTTGAAAACATTTTGTTAAGGCTTCTTTACAAAAAAACTGCGACTTTCCGGGAAAACATCTGGATGTTGTCCGGGAAACTCTTGGATGTTTTTAAAAAACTCTTAGATGTTTCCGGGGAAACTCTTAGATGTTTTCCAACTATTCTCTCGATATTGTTGTCATTTCGACCA
>JAISQD010000054.1 GCA_031274415.1 Tannerellaceae bacterium
AGTGTATGGAGAAAGGAAAGAATCAATTCAAATACCTTATCAGTAGTGAGATGGATCTGCTTTGGGGATTAATCATTGATAATGTAGGCCATGCTGAAATCCCCGTGAATTATAAAGTATATCCTCCAAGGGATAGACATCCTTCTGATTACCAGTTTAATCCTCAGAATGGCCGTATGCTTGACAACTATCAACTTATATACATATCGGAGGGTAAAGGAACGTTTTATCTTTCTAAAGATAAGAGTATCCCGGTGACGGCTGGTGATATGTTAATAATCCCGCCTTACACCTGGCATAGTTATTTTCCTGAGAAAAAAACCGGATGGAAGGAATACTGGATCGGGATGCATGGCCCTAATATTGATGAAAGGTATAAGAACGGCTTTTTCTGTACAGACAAGCTACTATATAAGATCGGTTTACGTGATGACATTATACAACTTTATAAACAAGCCATCGAACTATCTTTTTCCGAACTTGCCTCCTATCAGCAAGTGATTGCCGGGATAGGGAACCTCATTCTTGGCCTGTCCCTCTACTACAACCGTAACCAGCGATTCACAGACGATAGTATGATTAAAAAGGTTGATCAGGCGCGTGTAATCATGAGGGAAAAATACCTTGACAATATATCGCCGAAAGAAGTAGCCCGCCAGGTCAATATGGGGTATTCATGGTTCAGGAAACTATTCAAAGAATACACGAATGTTTCACCTGCCCATTTTATACTGGAATTAAAATTACAGAAAGCCAAGTCTATTCTACTCAATACATCATTAAGCATAAAGGAAATATCATACGAAGTAGGTTACGACGATCCCACCTATTTCATTGCACTCTTCAAAAAACATACCGGATTCACGCCTTTGGCTTACAGGAACACATTCTCTTCAAAAGAGATACCTGATTTAATTTGATGATCACTGGTTATGGAGGTACCTTTGACGGATAGAGTAGGGCAATGCTGCCGGACGTACACAATTTTGCCTCAAAAACATAAAACAAACTATATCAAAAACACAAAACAAACCACATCAAAAACACAAAACAGCTCTTGCTTCTATGGAAAAAACAAGTATGCTTGCCGATGTGTCAACTGAAATGGAAGGGACTACCATGCCTACATTTGACAGCTATGTAGAAGCAATGGGAACTTCTCCACAAAATATAGAACTTGACCTCAAAACATTTGATTGAACTAAAAAAACTTGTGGAAGAAAAGAATATGAAAGAGAAACAACTATCGCTAAGACTGCCTGACCTTTTGATTGTTTTGACAGGAGGAGAATTTGCCTATACACGGAAAGATGGCGTAAAAGTGATCCCGTTGGGATGTTTGAAAGATTAACATCAGCATAAAGGAAATATCCTACGAAATTTATTTTGATACTCATCTCTTTTCTATAGCTTTGTCATAAAAAAAGCGATGGGAAAATGGGTATTTGTTCTCGCTTGTCTTTTGCCGTTTGCAGGGGGCGCACAGCAGGAGAGTAAGCGTTTAAAACACGAATTTCAATTGTCGGCAGGCCTCAATTCTTATTTTGCCTTTGAAATTGAGCCGTCCTATTCTTATATGTTCCATAAAAACATAGGAGTCGTGGGAGCTCTTCGAGGTTTCGGGGAGCTTGTCGATGACCTGCGTTATGATCTTCGCGGCCCTGAATATCAATGGCGAGTAATAGACAATAGGAAAAAAGTGGGAGGTTTGATTTTCAGGCCTGCTATACGTTTCCGGTTTCCCATAGTGGGCGATTGGGTGTCCATTGCTGCAGAGCCCGGCGTTCTCCTGAATCTTATACCAGATGAGAGGTTGGAGTTTGGTTATGTAAATACAGAAAAATTTGAATTTATCACAAAATACCAGACAATAAAGAATAAAGGAGGCCAAGTTCTATTTTACGAAATGAAAACCTATATATCGGCGGTTATAGATAATTGGTCTATATTGGCCGGCTATAATTTATCGACATTCGACACCTATTCCGGAAGACGAAATATCATCATAGAGGGGGATGCATTAAATACACATCTTCCAGGAAAGACGAAATTTAGCCATGCAGGATTTGTCGGCGTAGGCTACTTCTTTTAACTCGTATATCTCGCCCATGATTTTGGGTTTGATTACCTATCCATCCATCTTTTAAAGTCGGACACACGCTCTCTGCTCACTAGAATATCTTCTTTCTCTTGCCGGTTGGTAAGGATAATTTTTATTCTATTAGACGAGTATATTATCATATCCTGAATAGCATCATAATGGACTATAAAATTCCTGTTAACTCGAAAGAACAGTCTTGAATCGACCAATTGTTCTATTCTATCCAGTGAGTAATCGACAGGATAACTTTTTCCAAAACAGGTGAAAAGGAACACAGATCGTTCAAGAGTGTAAAAGCAAGAGACATCCGATGTTAGAACCGATTTATAATGTTCGCCAATCTTTATCAAGAAACGTTCTTTATTTTGATGAGGTAACTGTCGGATGACAGATTCGTATTTGGAATAATCCTGTTTTGTTCCATGTACTGTATTAAATTTATTAATGGCATTTCTCAACTCATCCGGGTTGATAGGTTTCAGTAAATAATCGATACTGTTTACCTTGAAAGCTTTCAAGGCATATTCGTCGTAAGCGGTAGTAAAAATAACGGGAGCTTCTATTTGGATTTTCTCAAAAATCTCGAAACACAGGCCGTCTTCAAGCTGAATATCCATAAAGATTAATTCGGGACTTTGGTTTTCAGAGAACCAGTTGACCGACTGCTCAACCGACCCGAGCACATCGATTACTTCTATTCCCGAATCGGCTCCTTTCAGCAGGCGTATTAGTTTTTGTGAAGCCGGACGTTCGTCTTCTATTATTACTATTTTCATCTTAAATGCTTATAATGGGAATTTTCACTATGAATTCATTATCCTTTTGATTTACGGCCATTTCTCTACCTGTAATCAATTTAACCCTCTCCTTAAGATTGGCTAAGCCGCTACCGTAAGAATTATCCATATTGTTTTTCCTCTGTATATTATTGGAAACAACAATAAGCGTATCTTCTTTATAAATATCTATTTTTAATGGGATTTTTTCCGAAATGGAATTGTGTTTCAAGGCATTTTCAACCAAAATCTGTAATGACACCGGAACTATGCTGAATTTCTCGGAATCACTTACTTGTATTTGCAACCCTATTTTATTCCCGGCCCGCTCTTTCTGCAATTCAAAATAGGTGGTAATAAACGCCAACTCTTTGGTTAAAGGGATTAAATCGACATCTTCATTATCCAAAATATATCTGTAAATTCCGGATAGTTTCTGAATATAATGATCTGCTTTCTTCGCATCTTCATATACAATCTCGGAAAGTGTATTCAGGCTGTTGAACAGGAAATGAGGATTGACTTGTGCTTTTAGGGTTCTGTACTGATATTTCAGGTTTTCTTCCCTTAGCTTTTGCTCCCGGCCAATCGCCTGACGCCATGTTGTGTAGAAGAACACCATGCAACATATAAAAAGTCCGATTGAAAGCGATATGATTGCGCCCGATTCTATCACATTTGTCCTATTTATCACGCTCCACCCTTTCATCCAAAATATGGTATAGCGGCCAAAGATATACAGTGAAAGCGCTATAAATATGGTAGCAAGCAGAGAAAATACAAATGATGGGATAAGCCCCTTTTTCAACTCTACCATCGACTTTGTCGCATTGCTGTTGAGTATCTTGTTGAAGAGATAAGAAATACTCAAAACGGAAAGTAAATTAGTCACGCCAAACACAACTGTTGTCATATCGAATATAGCCAGGTTTTGCGATAATCTTAAGATAATAACAAACCCAAAGCTGAATAGCAGCGCTGCGGCAAATAATACGATCGTTTTTTTATTCTTTTCCATTTCCTGCAAATTTAATCATTATCATTGATCTTTGACATAGTGATATGCCTTACCGTATATTTTATATCACGTTCTGATTGATCTTTCTCTTTTACGCTCATGAGTACATCTTCCGTTAGGTTGGCATATTCAATCTGCTTATCGGAAAGAGAAACATATACTTCGCCCCAATAATGGCTTCTGCCTTTCATGGTGATATTTCCATATTCCAGATTCAAGGGGTTGTTCATCACCGAATATTTCAAAATCGCACATATTTCGTTATTGCTTTCCGTGATGCCCAACCAGGTAATTCTTGTATCTTTATTATCAAATGTCCCGTAAGCTATTTCCATTTCCGAATTTGCGTTTACAGCTCTAAATTCGGTATTTAATCTTAAGGAATCCCAACATTCATACGCAAACACATCAAAGCCCATAACATCCCAGATCAAATTCATGGCTAACGGATCTGCTTCTGGTAAATTCTTTCTGAAAAAATCAGCGGATATAATATCAGCCCCCTGCTGATATGTAAAGCCTTCCATATAATCGACCCTTTTACCTATAGGAAATTCCGTGTCAAGAGATCTGGAACTGGACAAATAAACATTTTTCCATTGCACTGAATCGCTTTTACAAGTTAAGTTTCCGGCCATTCTGATTTTTATCCGAAAATCACCGGATAGATCAAAATCATAATAGTCCGTTACCATCCGATAAGAGCGAGCCTGCGACTTGTCAAGCTCAATCGCTGGAAGAGAATCAAGATAAGCCGGTGCGTTTACTGTCTGTGAAAATGCACGGTTGATAGTAAATGTAATGACCATCAATACTAAAAATAAACCTGAAGTTTTCATTTCTCTATTTTTTTATGTTATTCATATTTGTCACAAAGAAAAGTTCTTTCCCTTGTACAATAAAATAAAAGTTGCCGAGCCGTTATTTTAGATGTATGAATCGTATAATTCAGACGGGAGCTATTTCTATTTGCTCAAGAGCTATTTCAAACGGGACGGGAGCTATTTTTATTTGCACAGGAGCGGGATTTAGCTGCACAACTGTGTAGGTTGAGCTACACTATTGTGTGGGTCTGACTACACAGTTGTGTACGCCTCACGACACAATTGTCTGCGTCCGGCTACACTATTGTGCTGTCTTGTATCTGGTGCAAAATAGGGCAAAAAGCCCCCCAATAAAGTTTTCCTTTTTTTGCCTTCACCCTTTCACCTTTCGTGTAACGCACTGGCCAACAACCAACTGTGGTGAAGGGAGGGTGAAAGGAGGTGAAAGGAGTCGGGAATCGGGAAATTGGAGAAACCCCCTGCCTTTATTGAGTAAATTGTAGCGCTTTCAAGGTGAACGCCGCCGTCGTTTCACCTCCTTTCACCCTCCCTTCACCACATTTAGTTGTTGGCCAGTGCGTTACACGAAAGGTGAAAGGGTGAAGGCAAAAAAACGAAAACTTTATTTGGAGGGCTTTTTTGCTCTTTTCGTTCTATCTTTGTAGCAAAAAGAGTCAATAGTTCTCCATCAAAAGAAAAAGAAGTATCTTTGTACTATTAATATATTAAAAACAAAACTATGGTAATAGAAAGAACAGCCAATGAATTTGTGATCCGGTTTCCGATTACATCTGATATAGAACAGATACAGGATGTTATTGATTACCTACGTTACAAAGAATTAACGGGTAGCTACAGCGTTCCTCAATCGGAAGTTGATCAATTGGCACGGGAAATCAATACAAATTGGTGGGAAAATAACAAAGCAAAATTTCAGAAATGAAATAATGAAAATTATTGTTGATACCAATATCGTATTTAGCGCTTTACTTAATTCAAACAGTAGAATAGGCAGGTTATTGTTGAATCCCAACAGCAGTTTTGAATTTTACAGTTGTAAGTATCTGCAAAAAGAAATCGACAGGCATTGGTCTAAAATTCAAACATATTCAAAACTAAACAATGATGATTTAGCAGAATTAATAAGTTTTGTAGAGAGGCGTATTTTCTTTATAAACGAAGAATTATTACCTAATGCCATTATCAACGAAGCAAAAGAACTTGTGGCAGGAGTGGATTTTGACGATTTTGCATTTGTCGCCATCACTAATGTTTTGGGAGGTCGGTTGTGGACTGGAGACAAAAGATTGATGGATGGATTAAAACAAAAAGGATATAAGCAGCTTATTTCAACGTTAGAAATGTGGGAATTATTGGATTTGCAGAGGGGCATTTAACCAGAAGAAATAGCTTGAATGCAACTGCCCGAATCAACTCTTGGGACAGTGTCCCAAAAATAGAACAGATGCAGGGTATACGCCGTTTTGCTGAAAGTTCCGGATTTTTGCGTAAATTTGTCCGCTATAGTTATTGAATAAATGTGTTATGATGAGTTTCAGCGAATTGGGCTATTCTATATTTGAGAGGGCGACGAATGATTATCATGTGGCTGACCATGTGGATACGCCGATATGCAATCCATACGAGATGAGGAGTATAGAGTATTACCTGTACCTCAAGAACTGGATCGACGCCGTGCAGTGGCATCTGGAAGATATTATCCGCAACCCCGCTATCGACCCGGTGGAAGCCCTGGCGTTGAAACGCCGTATCGACGCTTCCAACCAGGATAGGACAGACCTGGTGGAATTGATTGACAGCTATTTTTTAGAAAAATACCGCGACGTGCCGGTGCGGGCGGATGCGACGATCAATACCGAAAGCCCGGCATGGGCGGTAGATAGGCTGTCGATCCTCGCCCTGAAGATCTTCCACATGCAGCGGGAAGCGACCCGTCCGGATGCCGGCGCCGCCCATACTACGGAAGCGGGGAAGAAGCTGGCCGTTCTCTCCGAGCAGAAAAAGGATCTTTCGACGGCGTTGGATCAACTGCTTGAAGATATTCAAAAAGGGAAAAAATACATGAAAGTCTACAAACAGATGAAGATGTATAACGACCCGTCGCTCAACCCCATCCTTTACGCGAGGAAGTAATGGCCCAGGTACTGATCATACGGCTATCGGCTATCGGCGACGTGGCCATGACCATCCCGGTTATCTATTCCGCCGCGAAAGCCCGTCCGCAGGATTCGTTTACCGTCCTCACGCAGGCATTCCTTATTCCCGTCTTTATGAACCGTCCGCCTAACGTCGAGATGTTGGGGATCAATACCCTGGGGGCTGAGAAGAGCCTTCGGGGATTGCTTCGTTTCAGCCGGGCGCTGGTCAGGTACGATTACGATATTATCCTGGATTTGCACGACGTGCTGCGTACCCGGATCCTGCGCACCCTTTTCCGCCTGCGGGGGAAGCGTGTCTATGTCATCGATAAAGCCCGGAAAGAACGCGCCCGCCTGACCGCCCGCAACAACAAACTGCTCACCCCCCTGCGCCTGATGACAGACCGTTATGCCGATGTCTACCGGGCTGCCGGGTTGGATTTTGACGGCTCTTTCCGTTCCCTTTTTGAAGACCGTCCGCCTG
This sequence comes from Tannerellaceae bacterium, assembly GCA_031274415.1. Taxonomy (GTDB): domain Bacteria; phylum Bacteroidota; class Bacteroidia; order Bacteroidales; family Tannerellaceae; genus DFXE01. The sequence goes on from JAISQD010000054.1 coordinate 7,363, forward strand.
CCTTGCAGGTGATGGAATCCGTCACCGGGAAGAAGAAAGGGAAATGGATAGGGATCGCCCCTTTTGCGAAGCATCGCGGCAAAATCTTCCCCACAGGGAAAATGGAAGAGGTGATCGCTGCCTTGTCGGAAAAGGAGGAGGCTACGCTTTTCCTTTTTGGAGGCCGGGGAGAAGAAGAGGCGGTCATGGCACGGTGGGAAGCGAAATACCAAAGGGTCAGGAGCGTCACAGGGCGTTACTCCTTAGATAACGAATTGGCGTTGATCAGTTCGCTGGATCTGTTGGTCAGCATGGATTCGGCGAATATGCACTTCGCCTCATTGGTGGGAACAAGGGTTGTTTCTATCTGGGGGGCGACGCATCCCTATTCCGGCTTCTACGGCTACGGGCAGCGGCCGGAAGATGCGGTACAGGTTGAGCTGCCTTGCCGTCCCTGCTCCATCTATGGGAATACGACCTGTTACAGGGGCGATTGGGCCTGTATGACACAGCTCACACCCGGCATGATTCTTGCCAAAATCGAAGAGGCGCTGGGTATATGAAAATCGTTGTACATCCTGCATACCGGGCGTTTACCGGCTTTATCGAACAGCTCCCCACCCTGTTCGACACATCGGGTGAGACGCTCTACGAAGGGCGTAATATTTTAAAGATTTACCGCCTGCCCGGCAATACGCCTGTCGTCGTCAAACGATTCAGAATCCCCCTGTTGGTCAATCGAATCAGGTACGCTCTTCTGGGAGAGTCAAAAGCCTCCCGCTCGTATCACAATGCATTGAAAATCCTTGAAAAAGGGATTTCAACGCCCGCGCCAGTGGCCTATATGGAAGAGAAAAAGTATGGGCTGCCGGCCTATTGCTATTACCTCTCCTTCTATGAAAGGGAGACGGAAACCGTCCGCTCCTATATGGGCGGCCATACTGCGGGGAACGAGCAGGTACTGGCGGCATTTACCCGTTTCACCGTCGCGATGCACGAAGCGGGCGTTGTCCACCTCGATTATTCTCCCGGGAATATCCTGCGGCGGACGAACACAGGAACAGGCGACACCTTTACTTTGGTCGATATTAACCGTTTGACATTTTCTTCCCTGACCGAAGACGGAGCGTATCACAACCTGCAAAGGCTCTGCCTGTCGAAAGAGGCCAGTACGTGGATCGCCCGCGAGTATGCGCGGGAGAGGGGGTACGACGAAACCCGTGCCGTGGCGGCGGTCAACCGGTACAGCGACCGTTTTTTTGCCCACAAAATATGCTCCTTTGCCCGTAAAGATATACGGAAACAGTGCCGTAACATTTTCCCCCATTACCTCAGGCTGTTTCTTTATGCCTCCCTCCGGTTTATACGGACTGCGGGAGGGATGAAACCTCAAGGGTATCTCTACAATAGGGAGAAAGCGCTGTACTTTACCTATATCGCACCGTGCGACCTGCGCAAGGTATGGCTACCGGATTATCTGGAAATAGCGGAAAAAGACTAATTTTGCACTATGATTCAAGAAAAGAGATGTTATGCTAGTGTCCCTTGTTGTATCGACCTATAATGCTCCCCGGTATTTGTCGTTATGCCTGGAGAGTATCCTGAACCAGACGCGGCTGCCGGATGAAATCGTTGTGGCGGACGACGGATCGGGAAGCCCTACGCGCGAAGTCGTCGAATCGTTCGGGGAACGAACCGGCATACCCATCCTTCATATATGGCAGGAAGACAACGGGTTCAGGTTGGCAGAAATACGGAATAAGGCCATTGCCCGTTCGTTGGGCGACTACATTATCCAGATCGACGGCGATATCCTTCTTCATGCCGGCTTCGTATCCGATCACCTGGCCTTGGCTTCTCCGGGAAGCGTATTGCAAGGTTCGCGCGTCATGCTTGAAGAAAAGAGGTCGGAAGGCCTTGTGGAAAAACAGGAGTTCAGGGTAGGGTTCTTTTCGGGCGGACTGAAACGAAGGGAGAACGCCATCCGCTGTTTGCCCTTTTGCCGTTATTTGTCTACCCGGTACAGAAACCGCTATCCCCTGTATTATGCCCGGGGATGCAACATGTCGTTTTTCTTCCATGACTTTATTGCGGTGAACGGGTATGACGAATCCTTCACCGGCTGGGGACACGAAGACAGCGACCTGACCCTAAGGATGCTGAACAGGGGGTTTACGAAAAAGTATCTGAAATTCGCCGCCGTTGCCTACCACCTCTTTCATGATGAGAAAAAACGGATAACAGACAATTTAAATAAAAAGAAAATGGATGAACATCTGCGTTTGCATACCGCTTGGTGTGAAGACGGGATAGATAAATATTTGAAACAAAAAACACGCTAAACAGCATACGCTATGACTAAAACTTCATTATTGATCTCGACCTACAATTGGAAAGAGGCATTGTATCTTTCCCTTTTAAGTACGTTCAAACAGACCGTATTACCTTGTGAGATCCTTGTTGCAGACGATGGATCGCGCGACGATACGCGCCGGCTTGTCGACGAAATGAGGGAAATCTCCCCTGTCCCAATCATTCATATATGGCACGAAGACACCGGATTCAGGTTGGCCGGTATACGGAACAAAGCCATTGCGAAGGCAACGGGGGATTATATGATCCAGATCGACGGTGATATTATCCTGAACCGTCATTTTATCTCCGATCATCTGGATTTGGCAGAGAAAGGGTATTTTATCTGCGGTAGCCGGGTACCGCTATCTCCTGCAGCCACCCAACGGCTATTGGAAGAGAGGGGCGAGATCAAACGCTTTTCGGAACTTTCCCTCAATAATCTGCGCTCAAAAACAGTCAGGCATTACTTGGCCGACCGGTTTGCCAAAGGAAATTTCATGCGCCTCCGGGGGTGTAACATGTCGTTTTGGCGGGAAGACCTGATTGCTGTAAACGGGTACAATGAGCAATTGACGTCATGGGGACATGAAGATGCCGAACTGGCCTACCGCCTCTTTTTCTCCGGCAAACAGAAACGATACCTGAAAATGGGCGGCATAGCCTACCACCTCTATCACCCGTTTAATCCGAAGGATCATGAAAAAGCGCATTATCAGATCATCGAACAGCTGAAAGCGACAAAGGGTTATTGGATCAAAGACGGCATAGACAAATACCTGTAACGTCTAAAGCAGTTTATACATACTTCCGGGTATGGCTTTCACGACATTGTTCATCTCCAGTTCAAACAGTAAGGTGGACAACCGGTAGACGGGCATATCCATTTCGATCGCCAACTGGTTGATATGCAATTCATTTTTCTCTCTTAGCATGGTAATAATCCGGAGGTGCTCATCCTTTTCTTTTCCGGCGAAAAGGGATGGCATTTGTGGCGGGGAAGGCTGTGGTTTACCCTCGACATCCCAGCATATGGCTGAAACGAAATCGGCCGCGCTGGTAATCAGCCCGGCTTTATTTTGCCTGATGATCCGGTTACATCCCTGCGAACAGGTATCCGTCACTTTTCCCGGAAAAGCGTACACGTCCCGTCCGTACGAAAAAGCCAGGTCTGCTGTGATCAAAGATCCGCCCTTTTCCGCCGATTCGATGATAATGGTCGCATCGGACAATCCGGCGACAATCCGGTTGCGTTTGACGAAATTCATCTTGTCGGGCGTGGTATGACTTGGGAAATCTGTCAGCAATCCGCCATGGGTCAACATGTCTGTTGCCGTTCCTGTATGGACGAAGGGATAAATCCTGTCTAAGCCATGCGCCAGGACGGCGACTGTCGGCAGTTGATGTTTCAATGCCGCGCGATGCGCCAGAATATCAATTCCGTAAGCCAGCCCGCTAATGATCAGCAAACCGGGAAAAAGCGCCGCCAATTCGCTAATCAGTTTCTCCGTCAGGCTTTTTCCATAATCCGTAGCGCTCCTTGTCCCGACGAGGCTGACGATGCGTAAGGCGTTCAAGTCGGTATTTCCTCTATAATAAAGCAGTACCGGCGCATCCGCACATTCCCGGAGGCGTTTCGGGTAACCGGTCTCGGTTATAAAATAGCAGGTAATCCCGTTCTTTTCAATAAAAGCCAATTCTTTCTCCGCACATCTCAACACGTCCGGGTTTTTTATATTCGCAGCAATGACAGAACCTATCCCGGGAATCCGTTCCAGGGTAGACCGTTTCTCGGCGAATATGGCTTCTGCGCTGCCTAAGGTCTGCAATAACTGGCGTCCCATGATATCTCCTACTCCGTTTATCATAGTTAAGCCGATTTGGTAAAGAGATTGATTTGTCATATCTGTATCTTTTTCAATAGTTCGTCAAAATAGTCCCCTTTGGTCAATCTCCCGTTTTCCACCACGACGATTTCTATTCTTCCACTGGCCGACAGCACCCCGTCGGACGCCCTGAATAGATCTTGATGGAAAACCAGCCTCACCCCTTCTTTCGACAGGTTCAGGCAGGAGATAAACGAATCCCCGCTTCGCAGGGAGGCTTTAAAACGGATATCCACACGCGAAACAAAAGCGTCGACCCCTTTCTCGTGCATCGCCCCAAAGTTCTCGCCCAGCGACTCGAGAAATTCGTGGCGGGTATGTTCCATGTATCGTTGATAGTTGGAATTGTTGACTACGCCCTGAAGATCACATTCGTAATCCCGGACTTTAACCGTTAGCTTAAACATATACCTGTTGTTCATTCCGATCCTTGATTGATGTCTGTGGAAACCATTTTATACATTCTGTCGGACGGACGTACCTTCTCTTTTACCTTAAAAGAAAAACGTTCGCCTTTCACTGTCTCTTCGACCGGTTTCAAATGCACGCGGATTTCATCTATCGTTTGCATAACGGCCCCTGTCGTCGGGCCGGTAATCAAAATCTCGTCTCCCCTCTTCAACGCCTGCGATTCCATTTCAAACTCAGCAACGCCAAGCCCGCTGAAGTATTTGATCCCTTTGGCGACGTACACCTTTCTCTTTGTCGCTTCCGAACCGTATTGGCTGCTCCATTCCCCCAACCGTTGCCCCAAATAATACCCGTCCCAGAACCCGCGGTTAAAGACGCTTTTCAGGCGTTCCTCCCAACCGGCAATCTTCTCTTCGCCGAAAGTCCCGTCGCAACACGCCCTGACCGCTTCTCGGTAACATTCCGTGACGATCCTCACATATTCCGGCCCCCGCGCCCGTCCTTCAATCTTGAAAACACGTACTCCGGCATCCATCATTTTGTTGATGAAATGAATGGTTTTCAAATCTTTGGGAGACATGATATGCGAGTTCTCAATATCCAGTTCGATACGGCTTTCCCTGTCTTTCACCGAATAGCCCCGGCGGCATATCTGCATACAGGCGCCCCTGTTTGCCGAATAATTCATTTCGTGCAAACTCAGGTAACACTTCCCTGAAACGGCCATGCATAAGGCCCCGTGGCAAAACATCTCAATGCGGATCAGTTGACCACCCGGCCCTTTGATCTGTTCTTTTTCAATCTGTCGATAGATCGTATTGACCTGTTGCAGGTTCAATTCACGCGCCAACACCACGACATCGGCAAAACGGGCGTAAAACGCCAATGCCTCCGCATTCGAAATATTCAACTGTGTGGAAAGATGTACCTCCTGACCAATACCGTTCGCATAACTCATGGCAGAAACGTCTGCCGCGATGACGGCGGAAACGCCCGCCTCCTTTGCTGCATCTATAATCTTGCGCATAAGAGGCATATCTTCATCATAAATAACCGTATTCACCGTAAGGTAACTCTTGATGCCCTGCTCGTGACAAATCGAAACAATCCGGTGCAAATCGTCCGTCGTAAAGTTATTGGAAGAGTGAGCACGCATATTCAATCCCTCGATGCCAAAATAAACGGAATCCGCCCCTCCCTGTATAGCCGCCATCAACGCCTCATACGAACCGGCAGGCGACATGATTTCAAAGTCTTTTTCCTTCACATGATGCTCTATTGATTTCACCTCACAAAGATAAGGCTTTTCCGTTAATTCCCATTGGGCAATGCACCTATTTCAGGAGATGTACAAAATACCATATGTGTGGTATTTGATACATCTGTGAAGACCCCTATTTTTGCCCTCATAAAAAACGTTATTTATTAATATATTCATTGAGATGTATGAAAAAAAGGAAAGAATACATGACGCTTGGTTTTTATAAGAATTGCCTTATGCAAAGCGAATAGAGAACGAGATAGAGAATTAAAATAAGTGTCCCCTCAAGCCGACTGCAATTGGATATCAGGGACACTTTAATCCTAAAAAAATAGAATCATGGCAAAATTATTAAAATTAGTGCACAAAAACAGACTTTTCCGCAACAAAGTTTATTTATTATTGCTTATTCCTCTTTTTCCACTGCATGTTTTTGCACAAAAGGGTAGTATTAAGGGTCGCGTTCTGGATGAACAGACGCAGGAGCCGATTATCGGAGCGAATGTTTTTCTGGTTGAAGAAAAGACCGGTGCAATTTCCGACATTGATGGAACTTTTACACTTGGATACCAGTCGCTTCCGGCTACACTTACGATTAGTTTCATCGGATATAAAATAGAAGAAGTGGTTATTTATGAAGAGGCAGAACCTGTTCATGTATATCTCCGTGAGGATTTGAATCTTCAGAACGAAATTGTGGTTATTGGGTATGGAACACAGAAACGTCGCGAACTTACGAGCGCTGTCTCTACCGTATCCAAAGATTTGCTGGTACAGGTAACGCCTTCGCTCGAAAATATTTTGACCGGTTCTGTGGCTGGACTGAACGTGTCGCAAAGTTCCGGACAACCCGGGGCGGCGTCTACTATCCGTATCCGGGGCGGAAATTCCATTACGGGGGGTAACGAGCCGTTATATGTCATTGATGGCTTTCTTGTGTACAACGATCCAACGGCTACACGAACCGGAGCCGGTAGGAATGACGCCAGTCTAAATCCGATGGCCAGTATTAATACGGCAGATATTGAATCGATTGACGTGCTGAAAGACGTATCTGCAACAGCTATTTATGGCACAAGAGGGGCTAATGGAGTTATCATCATTACCACCAAAAAAGGTCGGAAAGGCATGAACAGCGTCAACTACCAAAGTACCGTGGGATGGCAAAGCATCAGTAAAAAGCTTGATTTCCTGACAGGGACGGAATGGGCGGAAATGTATAATGAAATCCGTGAAGGTGAGGGTCGGCTTGGCGACTTGATTCCGGCTGATCAAGTGGTAGCCTTCGGTAAAGGATACGATTGGCAGGATGCGGCTTTGCGAAACGGCCTCACACAGAATCATCAGTTATCGTTTACCGGTGGCGACGAGAAAACCCGTTATGCTGTCTCCGGGAATTATACGGGTCAGGAAGGGATTATCTTGGGAACAGACCTATCCCGTTATTCAGCCCGCGTCAACCTTGACCGGGATATATCTTCCAAATTTCGTATTGGAGTGAATGTTTCCGGCACATACACGCAACTCAACGGATTGGTCGGCGGCGGTGGCAATGAAACGCCTAATGCGTGGGTGACAGCGCTTCGTACTCCACCGGTCATTCCTATATACAATGCCGATGGTAGTTTTAACTTTAGCAATCCGTATGCTTCAGCTCAAAAAGATGGGATTAGCCCGAATCCGATTTCAGACCTTCTTAATGAACAAGCGCTGACTGAGAATTTACGTATATTTGGCCTCTTTTATGGCGAGTATAAAATTCTGCCTGAACTGACGGCTAAAATTAATGTGGGTATTGATCTGGGCAGTACAAAGCAGAGCAACTATTCTCCGTCGTATACTTCACGTGGATTCGATAATCATGGAACAGCGTCTATCGGAAACAAGACGGTGAACACATGGCAAACGGAATACACATTGAATTATTCTAAAATAATCAACAATGTCCATGCCGTAAACGTATTGGCCGGTTACACAGCGCAACGTACTGACCGGCAGGCGTTCAGCGGTTCATCGTATAATTTTTCCAATGATGCGACTTCCTATAACAGTCTTCAGAGCGCTGCCTCATCGAACTTGCCTACTTCGTCGGCGTATACTTCGACATTGGTTTCTTACTTGAGCAGGGTCAGTTATTCTTACAACGAACGATATAATCTGACGACCACACTGAGAGCAGACGGCTCTTCCCGGTTTGCTCCGAAGCATCACTGGGGATATTTTCCGTCTCTTGGCGTATCCTGGAATATTGATAAAGAGTCTTTCTTTACCGGTGGTAAAAATGTGAGCCATCTTCAATTACGCTTGAGTGGTGGAACTGTAGGAAATCAGGAAATTGGCGACTTCCGGTATATATCGAATGTGATACCGAAAACCTATTATTTTAATGATACGCCGGTAAACGCGTTTGTTCCGGAAAACCTTTCCAATCCGGAGTTGAAATGGGAGACAACTTCGCAGTATAACCTTGGCGTAAATATCGGTTTCTTAGGTGATCGCTTGAATGCGGTGTTCGATACGTACTATAAGAAAACCAATGATCTGCTGCTGGAAGTCCCTATTGAACTTGTCACCGGTTTCAGTTCAGTAACCCGGAACGTAGGTAGCGTCTCCAATAAAGGAGTTGAATTGGAACTTGAGGGTAAAATCATTGAACGGAAGAACTTAAACTGGCGTGCGTCGTTGAACTTTGCAAAGAATATCAATCGGATTGAAAGCCTCGGCGATGCTGAATTTTTCGTTCCTTCTTTCGAAGGCATTGCTACGTTGACGTACCTGAATCCTCTTTTAGTCAAGAAAGGTGAAGCTTTGGGGAGTTTCTACGGCTATAAATTTGATGGAATTATACAGAAAGATGACGATCTTGCCTCCATTCCTAAACCGACCTTCGGCGAGGTAAAACCAGGCGAAGCCAAATGGAAGAATCAGAATCCGGATGAAGATAATGTGGTGAACGAGGCCGACCGGGTTATTCTTGGTAATTCACAGCCGAAATTCACCGGAGGATTTAATACTTCACTGGTGTATAAACATTTTGATCTCTTTCTTGCGTGGCAGGGAAGTTATGGCAATAAACTTTTTAATGTGTTGCGTTGTAGGCTCGAAAAGACGAATACCTATTATAATTCGTTGAGTGCGGTGGCAGACCGTTGGACGGAAAATCATGTTTCCAACGAGGTAGCGAAAGCAACTAATTCAACATCCATTGTGGTAGATGATAGATATATAGAGGATGCATCTTACTTGCGTCTCCGGAATATTACAATCGGATATACGTTCCCTCTCAAGCAAATTACGAAAGATACAAAAGTGAGAATTTTTGCTACTGCATTGAACCTCTTCACGTTCACACCGTATAGTGGATATGATCCGGAATCGAACCGTAATGGGAAAGATGAGAGTAGCGGTTTATATCAAGGTGTAGACTTCGGTACGTATCCGTCTTCCAAGACATTTCAATTTGGCATCAATATTTCATTATAATTAAGACATAACAGATATGAAAAATACATATTTAATAGCGCTATTCATTCTAGCTTTTTTCTACACAGGGTGTGCAGACCTTGACGTAAGTCCGAGCAGTTCAATTGACAAAGATGATTTCTATAAAACAGAAGAAGACGCCATTTCAGCTGTCAATGGGATTTATTCCATCATGACTAAATGGCCGACCGGATTTTATTCGCTGTATGGTGATTTTTCCATCTATTTGAACGATTTGTCGACCGAATATGTGAAGGCCGGCGCGAATACAAATAGTCAGTTCATTCGTGAAATAGGCAACGCCAATGTACAACCGGGAAACGAATTTATGAATGCAGGTTGGGCGCAACATTATATCGGTATTAACCGCGCCAATCTGGTCATCGACAAACTGTCGGAAGGTAATTTAACTGAAGACATAAAGAATCGCCTGATCAACGAAGCTAAATTTCTCAGGGCATTATTCTATTTCAACGTTGTACGCTGGTGGGGAGATGCACCGCTCATACTTCATGATGGCGAAGGGGAAGGCGCTCCGCGGGACAATGTGGATGTACTGTACGAACAAATAGTGAAAGATTTCGAAGATGCAACCAAATTGCCTGATGATTTTCCGGGTAGTACCGGCGGACGGGCAACAAATGGTGCAGCCATCGCGACGTTGTCCAAAGTCTATTTGACATGGGCGCAAACCGATTCGGAACAAGGCAGGTCACGGCAAGCTGAATTCTATCAAAAAGCTGTCGACTATGCCAATCGTTCGATTAATTCAGGGAAGTACCGTTTGTTTGAAGACTTCCGCGACAACTTTGATGTGACCAAGAAAAATACGGTAGAGCTTATTTTCTCCGCTCAGCATTCGCAGAACGATAATACAAGCGGACATTGTGTATTCTCCATGGGTTGGTCGGATTCAGAACCGGTATTGATCGTGAACGATCTTTCGTTTTATGATAGTATTGATGATGCGGATCAGCGTAAAGGCGGCAGTTATGCAAAAACACTCTTTCAACCGTCAACAGGTGGTTTCTTTACTTTCAAAGTGCCACTTTTTAGAAAATTTATAGATACGATTAATTTCGGAAATGACCAGTATGCCGGTCGTAACATGAACACCGTCTATATCCGTTATGCCGAAGTCTTACTGATCAAAGCGGAAGCGGAAAATGAACTCAGAGGGCCTACGGCGGAAGCATACGAAGCTATTAATCAGGTGCGTCGCCGTGCCTACAAGCAGTTTCCTCTTACAGCGTCATCACCGTATGACTTGAAAGATTTGACGAAAGAACAATTTAGAGAAAAGTTACAGAACGAACGCTTCCTGGAATTTGTACTTGAGGGACAACATTGGTTTGATTTGGTTCGATGGCGAACGTTAATCCGAACGGTACGGCCATACAAACCGGCTATTGCGTTGAAAAGTTATCGCTTCCCGATACCGTCCGACCAAATATTACTCAACCCGAATCTTACACAGAATTGGGGATATGATGATACATCCGGACCCAATCCATACGCTGGTTATGAGCCTGGTTATGAATAAATGGATAAAATGAATTTCATAGACTATATTTAGAACAAATTAAGAGTATGAAAAAAAGAGATTTTTTAAAGTCAGGCCTTTATGCCGCAGGCGGATTAGGCTTTAGCTTGAGCGGTGCAGCCTCTTTGTTAGTAGAGAATAAGCCGACAAAATCGCAAGCCCTTCCTACATATCTTTCGTCTTCGCGAAATAAACGCGAGTTATTTTTATCGGTGTTAGACCTGTCCAAACCGAACAAGTACGTTCCAGCAGGATTCTTCCTCCATTTTAATGATAAATTGGGTCAGGGCGCCATCAAAAGCCATTTGGAATTTTTCCGTGCCACGAATATGGATTTAGCCAAGATTCAATATGAGGTAAGATTACCACAGTTGACGGATATCAAAGAACCGAAAGACTGGGCAAAAATTCCAGTGTACGGAAAAGAGGTCTTCGGACCTCAGTTGGAAGTCATCAGAGCGATTACAAAAGAATTAAAGTCGGAGGCGTTAGTATTCCCCACTGTTTATTCGCCATTTAGTTTGGCTGTTCAGTCGGTAGGGCATAATACCTATCTGACGCATGCCAAACAGGATCCTGATGCCGTTGCCAAAGGAATCAAACGGATTACGGACGGTATCCTTTACTATATTGATGAAGCGGCCAAAATAGGAGTTGACGGGTTCTATATCTCTACACAAGGAGGTGATATAAAGAACTTCAGCGATGGGCCGTTGTTCGACAAATTGATCGCTCCGTTCGATAAAATCGTTATTCAGGAAGCCGATCGTGTTTCATCCCTTAACATTCTGCATATATGTGATTTTGGAAGCTCTTACAGTAATTTGAAGCCCTTTATTTCCTATCCGGGAAGTATCATCAATCCCCCGATACGTTTGGCAGATAGCAGTCCTGTTAAACCAAAAAATGTCCAAACACTATTCGGACGTCCTGTTTTTGGAGGGTTAGACCGGCTCGGTATTATTTCGACCGGCACTCCGGATCAGATACGTAAGGAGGTGGATAACGTATTGAAAGAAGCTTCGCCGAATTTTATTCTGGCAGCCGATTGTACGGTTGATAGCAAAACTCCCTGGCAAAATCTGCGTACGGCAATTGATTATGCACATGACTGGAGGATAACTAACGGTTGATATGAACTAAAGTGTGAAATTAGAAAATAAGGAAAGTAGGTATGAAAAAGCGTAGAGATTTTATTAAAGCAATGGGGTTGTCATCTGCCGGATTGTTGATTGGCGGATACAACCACCTGAATGCCGCGGTTAATGAAGATAAACCTGCGACAGTGAGAGAAGTGCGGTTGGCTTGTCGCCAGTTCGCTATGTTGTATTTCAATTTTTGCAAAGTGATCGTCGATGCTGTTGGCGAAGACGGCGCTTATCCGTTGGTGCAAAGAGCGATTTTTGAACAAAGCCTGGATCGGACAGATCGGGCACGCGCAAAAGCAGAAGCGCAAGGTCTGGATTTTTCCAGAGCCAGTTTCGCTAAAGTAAATGACCTTCCTTTCATTGGATGGAGCGCTTGGGAACCGTCTATGGGGGGCGTTCGTTGCCCTTACGCGGAAGTATGGCTGGGCTATTACGACAAATATCCATGGTTCAAACGTTTTGCTTCTCTGTACTGCGATGTGATAGACACGACCAATGTCGAGAACTTTACCCGGACGACATCCCATCGTATCACCAAGAACCTCCTTTGGGGAGATCCGAGTTGCGAACGTGAATTTTTTGAAAGTGAAAAAGTAAAGCAAGGGATATTTACCTACGGGAAGAGGGCAACATAAAGTGATGAAAAAGCATGGATTACACGGATGAGCAATGTCTTAGTTTTCTCAGAATGGCGTCATGCCGTGTAATCCGTACTCAAAGCCTTATCCCCATGCGGAAACCGATGATCAGTTGGATGCCGCGGTAGCTGACGTTGTTCATCTCGTTGGTGGAGGGGTAGTATTTGTTGGTGTCGTAGAACGAATGGGTATACCCTACGCCCATATACCCGTCGACCAGTACGCGCCGGTTCGTTTTTGTCTGTAAACCCACGTATGTGTGTACGCCTAACCTGTTGAAATTCTGCATGGTCTTTTCCCATGTGGGGGTATAATAGGTGAGGCCGTCTTCCTCGTAATCGGTCAGGGTATAGTCGTTGTAGTCTACGGCGGTATACCCGTACGACAGTCCACCGGAAAGGTAGACCCTTTTGGACGTCAGGTATTTGTAGTTCACTTCCACCCCCGCTCCCCAGGAGTTGTTGAACCGGTGGTCGTCAAACGCCCATAGCCCCCAAAGGGAGTCGTCGTTTCCCGAATAATACCCTATGCCGCTGACCTGCACCCATTGGCGGGGTGTTTTCAGCTGCCGCTCATAATCCAAGCGGAGGCCGTTTATATGGAGATACAATGGCTGGATAGCGATGGACTGTTTAAACGCCGGTCGTTCCGGTTTTTCCGTTTTGTCCTGTGCTGCCGTCCGGAAAGGAATCAGGAAGCATACCGCGCACAGGACAAGCATGATATCTTTTCTTTTCATATTCAACTATATTTAATTTTCGGGTGATACGTTTATTTTACTGACGAATGTGATCTTTTCGCCCCGGTAATCGAACTGGTAAAGCCCACCGTTTCCAACCACCAACAGGAGGCCGTTCAGGGGGATCACGTCGTATGCCTCTATCCCGTCCGCTTGCGGGATATGGGTCAGATCGCCTGTCCAGACCGGTTTTTGAGGATCGGAGACGTCGTATATCTTCAGGCCGTTGTCGCAGATGAAGAGTTTATTCCCGTCAATACCCAGTCCACCGGGGTGTTTGAAGCCGGTTTCGGTACGTACCAATTGCGGGTTATACAGGTCTGAAAGATCGTATATTTGCAACTCATCTACGGAGCGCCCGCACCAGGAGTGTTCGGAATTGAGGGTGACATAGGCATAGTTGCCGGAGGCCACCACCGGGTCGCAACTCGTGATATGCGAAACACGCGCTATTTGCTGGGGGAAATCAGGGCGTGTCACATTATAGATATACATGCCCGTCTGTGAGCCAAGAAACAGGAGGGTATCCATCGGGAAGATGGTCTCCACGCCAAAATCCAGGAACTGATCCTTGCTGTCCATATACGCCGGCGATCCGGCGTCGGAGAGGTCAAAGGTTCTCAACGTACTGTTATCGACCGTATACAGGTAATCCCCGCACACCGCGAAGCGTGCCATGGAGCCACCCACTTCGATCGTGCTGCCCGGCGCGTATACCGAGTCATGCCTGCCGTCACATGCCATGAACAGGAAAAAGAGGGAGGAATACAGGAAAAAGAGTTTTGTGTGTTTCATTGTCTGTCTGTTTTATGCGTTTATTTATTCTTTACCCATTCGACCAGAACCAGATCCTGGTCGTATATCCTCCAATAATAGGAGTGGTCGGGAGCGACCGGTTCGGGGAAAACATTTTTCACACGCTTGGTCACTTTTTTCGAAACCAAGTCGAAAGCCACCAGGTCTACGGAGTTGTCGAGATACATGATATCTCCTTTTACCGCCATGTCGATACAGCCCGGCGCGACGATAAAGCCTTCGTTGACAGGATGCGCCGGGTCGCTGTTGTTGATGACATGCACTCCTTTATACCGTTCATTCACATAGATATAAGGCGCCCGGCTGTAGATCTTTCCGGGATGCGCCAACGCGCGTCCGTCGCGGTAACTGACGGAATTTTCCAGGTCGGCGCGTTTCATAAACACCGGCCGGTATGCGCCGTAAGGCTCACCCATATAATCGGTTACCGATGAGGTATTGACCATAGCGATCAGGAAAAGAAAGAGAGAGAGGAAGATTGTATTTTTCATACTGAATACCGTTTATTTTAAAGACAAAGATGCAAATTTATCTCTTTTCGTTGCATCGAAGCGAATTTTTTCCTGTTATTTCCCGGTAATAATCCGTTTGATCTCGCATAGTTTGTTCAGGGCTTCGAGGGGGGTGAGGTTGTTGACATCCGTATTTTTGATCTCGTCCCGTACCTGGCTGAGTACGGGGTCGTCCAGCTGAAAGAAATTGAGTTGATACCCCTCGCCGCCGGCGGCGATCCCTTTTACGGGCTTACCGATCCCATCCTGGCGGTTGTCGGATTCCAGCTGTTTCAGTATCTCACCGGCGCGTTTGACGATGCTTTTCGGCATACCGGCCATTTTAGCTACATGGATACCAAAGCTATGCTCGCTGCCGCCGCGGACGAGCTTGCGGAGGAAGACCACCTTGTTGTCCACCTCTTTTACAGAGACGTTGTAGTTTTTGATCCGTTTGAACGAGCGTTCCATTTCGTTCAGCTCGTGATAATGCGTCGCAAAAAGGGTTTTAGCCCGCATGGCGGAATGTTCGTGGATATATTCGACAATCGCCCAGGCAATGGATATCCCGTCGTAGGTACTTGTCCCGCGTCCCAGTTCGTCAAAGAGGATCAGGCTGCGGGAAGAGAGGTTGTTGAGGATATCCGACGCTTCATTCATTTCAATCATAAAGGTCGATTCCCCCACAGAGATATTGTCCGAAGCGCCCACGCGCGTAAAGATCTTATCTACCAGCCCGATGTGCGCACTTCCGGCAGGGACGAAACAGCCGGTCTGCGCCAGGAGCGTAATCAGCGCCGTTTGCCGCAGCAGGGCTGATTTACCGGCCATGTTCGGGCCGGTTATCATGATGATCTGTTGCCGCTGGTTGTCGAGGTAGACGTCATTGGCGATGTAGGGTTCGCCCAAGGGCAACTGCTTCTCTATCACCGGATGACGGCCTGCCTTGATGTCAATGACATCCGTTTCGTCGATCAGCGGACGGATATAGCGGTTGCTTTGCGCCGTTTTAGCAAAAGAGAGCAGGCAGTCGAGCTGCCCGATGAGGGCGGCGTCCGTTTTAATGGGGGAAATATATTTCGTGAGGCAGTTGGCCAACGCATTGAACAGCCGCCCCTCCAGCGCTACGATCTTCTCTTCGGCGCCGAGGATCTTCTCCTCATATTCCTTTAATTCCCCCGTGATGTAACGTTCGGCATTGATCAGCGTCTGCTTGCGGATCCAGTCGGCGGGGACTTTATCCTTATGGGTATTACGCACCTCGATGTAGTACCCGAAGACGTTGTTGTAGGCGATCTTCAGGCTCGAAATGCCGGTACGCTCTATCTCGCGCTGCTGCACCTGCAGGAGGTAATCCTTGCCGGAATAGGCGATCGTACGCAGTTCGTCCAGCTCCGCATCGACCCCTTTTGCAATGACCCCTCCCTTGGCGAGCAGGGCGGGCGGGTCGGGGTGGATCTCCTTTTCTATCCTCGCGCAGATATCCGCGCAGGTATCCATTTGTCCGCCGATGCGGCACAGGCTGGGCTCGTCGCTCGCGAGGCAGGCCTCCTTCACCGGCTCAATCGCCCGCAAAGCCGTTTTCAGCTGCACCACTTCGCGTGGCGAAACCCGCCCGACGGCTACTTTAGAGATGATACGCTCCAGGTCGCCGATCTGCCCCAATTGCTCTTCCAACAGCTCTTTCATCTCCGGGTGGCGGAAAAGGTACTCGACCACATCCTGCCGCTCCTGTATGGGCTTGACCTCTTTCAACGGGAAAAGCACCCAGCGGCGGAGCATCCGCGACCCCATCGGGGAGATCGTCCTGTCGATGATATCGAGCAAACTGACCCCTCCCTCGTTCATCGAATCGATCAGCTCCAGGCTGCGTACCGTAAACTTGTCCAACCGCACATACCTGTCTTCCTCAATACGGGAGAGGGAAAGGATATGCGACACGTGCGTATGGTGCGTCACATCTAAGTAGTGAAGCACCGCGCCGGCAGCCGTGACGCCCCATTTCATATGCTGGACGCCAAAGCCTTTCAGGTTTTTCGTCTCAAAATGTTTCAACAGCCGTTCGACGGCGGATTCGGGGGTGAAGACCCAGTCTTCCAGCTCAAACGTGAGGAAACGGGAGCCGAAACAGTCTTCAAAACGTTTGCGGTTCGACCGCTCGATCAGCACCTCTTTGGGAGAGAAACCGTTCAGTAACTTGTCGATATACTCCACCGTCCCTTCGGAGGCCAGGAACTCGCCGGTGGAAATATCCAGGAAAGAGACGCCGCACCGCTCTTTCCCGAAATGAACCGACGCCAGGAAGTTATTCTCTTTGTGGTTCAGGACAGTATCGTTGGTGGAAACGCCGGGAGTGACCAGCTCGGTGACGCCCCGTTTCACTAACTTTTTGGTCATCTTCGGGTCTTCCAGCTGGTCGCAAATCGCCACCCGCTTACCCGCGCGTACCAGCTTCGGCAGGTAGGTATCCAATGCGTGATGGGGGAAACCGGCCATCTCGATAAACCGGCCGGAGCCGTTCGCCTTTTTTGTCTGTACAATCCCGACGATATCGGCGCCCGTCACGGCGTCTTCTCCATACATCTCATAAAAATCTCCGACCCGGAATAAAATAATGGCGTCGGGATGCTTCGCTTTGATATCGAAGTATTGCTTCATGAGCGGGGTTTCAACGATTTGCTTTGCCACTGTCTGATCTGTTTTGATGGACAAAGATAGCGAATTATGAAACAGCATTGTTGGTGTAACCGACTAAATTTGTACATTTGCCAAAAACAAATGTCAAAAGAAAGGAGAAGAATATGAATATTTTCAAAGCAATCCAACAACGTCATTCGGTACGTTGCTATACAGACCGGAAAATAGAAGGAGATGTGGCCGCGAAATTGTGGGGCTACGTGGATAAATGTAACGAAAAAAGTGGGTTGAACATGCAGCTTTGCCTCGATGAACCAGACGCGTTCGACAGCTTTAAGGCACACTACGGCTCTTTTTCAAATGTGAGAAACTACCTCGCTATTGTCGGCACAAAAGGGGATGATCTGGAAGAGAAATGCGGCTATTGGGGAGAAAAGGTGCTCCTGTTTGCCACACAACTGGGGCTGTCCTCCTGCTGGGTTGTGCTGACATACAGCAAGAAAAAATGCGTCTGCTGCATAAAGGAGGGCGAAAAGCTCTGTTGTGTGATCGCCCTTGGCTACGGAGAAACCGCCGGAACGGCGCATAAATCCAAACCCATCGCGATGCTCGCCAAAGCGAACGGACAAATGCCCGCCTGGTTTGAAGCCGGCGTGCAGGCCGCCATGCTCGCCCCCACCGCCATGAATCAGCAGAAATTCCGGTTCACCCTAACCACCCCCACCACCGTAATCGCCCAAGCCGGCAAAGGTTTCTTCACAAAAATCGACCTCGGCATCGTAAAATGCCATTTCGAAATAGGGGCAAACAGCGACTTCTGGAAATGGGGATGAACAAGGGGAGAATCATCTGGCAGAAAAAGCGTATAGCTATATTTTGCGTGAAGTGTTGAACTGGGGGATTTTATTGTAAAATATATGCCGTATATTAGGGATGAACAAAGATAAATAGTTATTTTTGTTCTCTATTGATTTTTTATATGATTAACAGTATGAAAATAACAGTTGAAAACGGACAGGAAATGACGATCAGTCTTTCCGGCCAATTAGACACGCTAACGGCTGCCGAGTTTGAAAAAGAGATACAAAAAGCATTGAAAGAGGAGCAAAACCACGTCGTCTTGAATGGGGAAGGGCTGACATATATCAGCAGCGCCGGACTCCGGCTTCTCCTTACCTTACAAAAAGGAATGAAAAACAAAGGAGGTACACTGAAGCTAAAAAATATCCGGCAGGAGATTATGGAAATATTCCATATTACCGGTTTCTCTTCTATACTGACCATTGAGTAACTTTTAGGATAACCCCCTCCGGAAGATGGCAGAACCTCTACATATAAAGAACGATATCAATCAGTTGACAAAGGTAAACGAATACCTCCAACAAGCCGTCTGGGAACTCGCGTTAAGCGCCTCAGCCCGGATGAGCCTCAAGCTGGCCGTCGAAGAGGCCGTCGTGAATGCCATCCTGTATGCCTATCCCGGAGAGACGGAGAAAGATATCTTTGTCCGTTTGGAATACAACGAAGAAAAAATAACCGTCGTCATGACCGATTACGGCCGGCCTTTCGACCTCACGGCCAGTAAGGATCCCGATATTTCACTGCCCCTGGAGGAGCGCCCCATCGGAGGGTTGGGCGCTTTCCTTGTCAAGCAGCTGATGACGGAGGTGTCGTACCGCCGCGTAGGAAACAGGAATGTATTAACCATGGTCAAACTGATACACCCATAGCGTATGCCCGACTTCAACATCAAAGACATCGCCAAATTAAGGCAGAGGATAAAGAACATCGAACGGATTACCTTAGTGGGGGTCGTCCTGACCGTCGCCGCTTTCTATTACGACCAGCACCCTATCGCCGAGATTCTTTGTGTCATCCTGATCGCCCTGTATGTGGCCAAAAAAATACTGGGAAAACGGCTCAGACAAAAAGAATACTTAGCCAAAGTGGTCGAAGAACAGACCATCGAACTTCGTGTGCAGCGCGACCAGGTGCTGATGGAATCCGAAAAGCTATCGGCCGCCCTGGCTGCGCTTGCCGAAGCCCAGGACGAATTGGTGCGCAGCGAGCGCTTCGCCACCGTAGGGCTACTGACCAAAGGGTTGGTCGACCGGATCCTCAACCCGCTGAATTATATCAACAACTTCGCCGGCCTCTCCGTCGAACTGATTCAAGACCTGGAGAAAAACCTGCGGGAAGAAGCCGTACCGACAAAGGAGACATACGACGAAACACTGGAAGTCGTAGGTATGATCAGCGGAAACCTCGCTAAAATAGGCGAACACGGAGCCAATACCGTCCGGATCGTGAAAGCCATGGAAGAGCTGCTGAAAGACCGGAAAGGCAAGATGGTCGCGACAGATATCAACAACCTTTGCAAGGTGAATATCGACGTCATCGCTAAGCTCTTCGCCAAAGAAATCGAAGAAAAACAGATACACATCACGTTCAATGGGCTTACCCTGGCGCTGATGATCGACCTGAACATTGAGCAGATGAGTAAGGCGTTACTTCACATCCTCAAAAACAGCGTGTACGCCCTGCTGAAAAAGGCCTCAAAAGAACCATTCACACCCGAACTGTCCGTCGGACTGGAGAAGCAGGATGCCATGATCGCCATCACTATCCACGACAATGGCACAGGCTTGGAAGACAGCATAAAAGACAAGATATTCGAGCCTTTCTTCACGACCAAACCCACCGCCGAAGCCGCCGGAATAGGGCTGTATATCACGCGTGAAGCCATCCTGAACCATAAAGGTACAATAGAGGTCAAAAGCGAGAAAAACCACTATTGCGAAATAACCATCACCATACCCATTCATCAAAATACAGAGAATACAGATAATACCGAAAACAATGAACGACTTGAGTAAACGGATAGAATACCTGGAAAAACAGATCAGCCAACAGGAAAAGCTGGCCTCACTGGGCATGCTCAGTGCGGGTATCGTTCACGAAATACAGAATCCCCTGAATTTTGTTATCAACTTCAGTAAGCTCTCTTCCAAACTGTTGAAAGATATGGAAGAGGTTCTTTCGGAAGTACAGGAGGCCTTTTCGGAAGCGTCCAAAGAGGAGATCAACGACATCCTCTCCGACCTGAAAAACAATATCGCCAAAATAGAGGAAAACGGCAACCGCGTATCCAACATCATACGGGGCATACTTCTCTATTCACGCGGGAAAGACGACTATACGCCTACTGATCTGAGAGAACTTGTACACGAATACATCTGGCTCTCCTACCATGCCGTAAAAGCCGGCTACAAGAATTTCAACGTCAGTATCCAGGAAGATTATAAAGAAGATATCCCCCTCCTGAATATCATCCCGCAAGACGTGAGCAGGGCTGTCCTGAACATCATGAACAATGCCTGCTATGCCGTCTACAGCAAGCTGAAAGCGGACTCGGAGACATCCTATTCGCCTACCATAAAGGTGAGCATCAAGAAAGAGGAAGGAAAGGTCTACCTTGTTATTGAAGACAACGGAACCGGCATCCCCGACGATGTATACGAAAAGCTATACACGCCCTTTTTTACGACCAAACCCATTGGCGAAGGAACAGGGCTGGGGCTATCCATCAGCAAATCAATCATTGAGGGTAAACATAACGGAACAATCGAAGTGGAAACAAAGGTAAACGAATTTACCCGTTTTACGATTTCCCTTCCTCTATCATAAAAGAAATAGAATTATGCCTGTTAAGATTTTAAGCGTCGACGACGAACAAGATATGGAAATATTGTTGACCCAGTATTTCCGCCGGAAAATCAAAAAGGGAGAATACGAATTTGCCTTTGCACACAATGGCGTGGAAGCCTTGCAAATGCTCCTTGCACACCCCGATTTCGACATCATCCTGAGCGATATCAATATGCCTGAAATGGATGGGCTGACCCTGCTGACCCGGATAAACGAGATGCGCAACCCGGCATTGAAATGCATCATGGTCTCTGCCTACGGAGACATGGAAAACATCCGTACAGCCATGAACAGGGGAGCGTTCGACTTTACCACAAAGCCGATCAACCTCGAAGATATGGAATGTACGATCGAAAAGGCGATCGAACAGATTGCCTTTATCAAGAATGCCCAGAAAGAACATACGCAACTCAAGTCGATCCAGTCAGACCTGAAAGTGGCAAAAGAGATACAGGAAACCATCCTCCCTAAGAAATTCCCTCCCTTTCCATGCCTGCCGACATTCGACATCTATGCCTCCATGAATGCCGCCGATTATGTGGGAGGCGATTTCTACGACTTTTTCCTCATCGACGGCGACCGGCTGGGGTTTGTCGTGGCCGATGTGTCGGGGAAAGGCATCCCCGCCGCCATCTTCATGGCCATCAGCCGCACGGTGATCCGCGCTATCGCCCTGGCCGGAAACTCCGCCTCCCAATGCATGAAACGCTCCAACCAGATCCTTTGTCAGGAGAGTGTAAACGAGATGTTTGTCACGGCCTTTTACGGCATCATGAACATTCAGAGCGGCACCATTACCTATTGCAACGCAGGACATAATCCCCCCGTCCTGATCCGCAAAAATGAGGAGGTGTCGTTTCTCCCGCTGACGAACGATATGATTCTCGGCGCATTCCACGACACGGAATTTCACGAAAAGGAGGTAGCCCTCCGCCCCGGCGACAGCCTGTTCCTCTACACCGACGGCGTGACCGAAGCGATGAACCTCCGCAAGGAGCCTTACAACAACGCCCGCCTGCTGGAAAACTGCCAATCCATGAAAGAATGCAGTCCCGAAGAAATGGTAAATAGAATAGCCGGTTCCATCAACGACTTCGCAAACGGAACCGTGCAATCGGATGATATCACCCTGTTATCCATCATCTATAACGGGCGTTGAGAAGAATAAAGGAGGACCTTTACTTCAGCAGGGCGTCGCGGATACCGGCAATTTCGGCATTGGCGTTTCGGGCTGCCTTGACAGACGTCACTTGATCTTTTAACGGGCTAATGATGTCGGCCAACTGCGCCAGGTCGGGATAATAAGCGGCCAGGTCGGTGGTGATCTGTCCCAGTATGTCCAACCGTTTCAACTGGTTATCGGTCAGGCCGGCTAAGGCGACGTCGCCCTGTACCACCAACGACGGATTGGCATATACGAGCGCCAGTTCGGTAGCCAGGCCGCCAAACAGTTCGATCTGAATATCCACCTTGTTGTCGGCCACCAACTCCTCAATGATCCGGTCTTCCTGATCTTCAAGGAACTTGGCATACTCATCATGGGATGAGGGCGCCGGCGATTCTTGCCTGAGGATATTCAGCACATAGGTGATGTTCAGGTCGGAAGTCAGCTTTGCCAATACGCCCTCCACGTCGGTGGTTGGCTGTCCCAGCGCTTTGAGTATGTTGTAGTCGGCAAAATAGATGCCGATAGCGCGGGCTTTTTGTGCCGCCGACGTCAATTCGGACGCTTTCGATACCGGCAACATATACGACAGGTTACCCACTCCAATCTTCACTTCGCCGGCGGCCACGCGATAGGGAATATCCGAATTCGGGAGGTCTTTCAGCAACTGGACAGTCTCCGCTTTCACCTCCTCGGTCAATAAGCTTTTAGGGATGCTCCCTGCTATAACGGCCGCCTCTTCCGTCTGGGCAGTCTCTTTTTTAGCGCCGCTACAAGCTGTCAAACTAAACATAAATGCTGCTGCAATGAGCAGGCTCATCATACTTTTTTTCATTTTTGTTTCTCAAATTAAATTTACGCTCTTTTATTTTTAAAACTCATTTCTGCTTCTGAGGTATTTCCCTGGAATCTCTGCGAATATAGCCATTATAACTAAAACAGCAAAGGAATAAAGAATGATTAGATTAAACAAATAAGTCGAAAAGAAATACGCTCCCATTTGTTTTTCGTGGCTATAGAACGGCGCCCTTCCCCAGCGATGATCCGGCGGCAGGTAGATTTGCCCGACTTGGGGATAGATCCGGTTGCCGGCTTTTTTGAAAAAGCGGTTTCCTTGCCCCGTCACCAGCGCCTCAATCGCCTCGTTATGGCGTGTTTGCCTGAGCCTGTTGAGCCATTCGCCGCCTTTTTCCCTGACCTGTTGTTGCCGGGTTTGTTCCATGTAAGCCGTGAAATTGTGCGCCCTGAGACGCAAGGCCGAATCGGCTTTGTTCAGGTAAAACGCATACGGCTCGTCCGGAAGAGGAGGCTGGATACGCGCCGCCCGCCCAAGGATACGTATTTCATTGTCAATGGTCTGTTTCGCCGAGGTATCGCCTTTTGCGTATTCCTCCGCCAAACGGCGCACTTCGGGCAGGTGGATGTCCTTGTAATACTGTGCCTGGAACTTCTCTTTCTCTATCGGGAAAAAGAGCCGGTTATAGGCATTATCCGTAAATTGCTCCGTCATCAACGCCTCAAAAGCCCAACGGGAGGGGATGATTTCGCCGATCAAAGGAACCATATTCGTATCATCGGCCTTGGCATTTAAATCCCCGAAAGGGATCACCAGGCCGCAGAGCAATATCTGGGGTATCAACAGTAAAGGAATCGTTATATAGATGGAAACGATGGAATTAAGCGTCTGCGAAAGCCACAGTCCGGTCAGGTTTGCCAGAAAAGCGGCCGTCCATAAAACCGTCCACCAGACAGGGAACATCTCACGCCCTACTTCGATGATGCTATTCCCAACGAGAAGGAACAGCGAGGTTTGAATACCCGACAGGACAAACAAATAGAGCATCTTAGCGCTCAGGTAACTACTCCGGCTCAAGCGCAGGAAACGCTCCCGCTTCAGGATGATCCTGTCTTTTATGATCTCTTCTGCACTGATGCTCAATCCTATAAAAGTGACGACAACGATCGACATAAAGATATAGGAAACGAAGTTCTTATTCCCCAGCAGGGTATACTGCCCGTCGGGGGCGAACTTGGTCAGCAGGGCTACGATCCAGGCCAGTAAAGGGGCTTCGAGCAAAGCAATGGAGAGGTATTGCAGGTTGGTGAGCTTCGTTCGGATATTCCGCTCCGAAAAGATCAGGAACTGTTTCAGCCATGAGGGGGTTTTCTGTTTATTGTCGGGCAGTACGTCTGTTTTTACCGCCTGAAAGGAGGAACGGGCGTCCAGATACATCCCGTGCCACTCTTCGGCGGTGAACTTACGTATATCCGTCTGATTTCCCGAATCGTCAATTTTCTTAGAATCAATGATATTCAGTATCTGTTCGGGATTGACATTCCCGCAGACGCTGCATACGCTGATGTTCTGGTCGGTGTATTTCGCCGCATGTTTGAAATAGGTAACCGCCTCTATCGGATTGCCGTCGTAGATGGGATAACCGCCTTTGTCAAGCAGCCAAAGCCGGTCGAAAAGCTTATATATTTCGGATGATGGCTGGTGGATATTGACCACAATCAGTTTCCCCTTATGGGTCTGCTCTTTCAGTAACATCATCACTTTTTCGGAGTCGGAAGAAGAAAGCCCCGAGGTGGGTTCATCCAAGTAGAGGACAGCCGGCTCGCGGATAAGTTCCAAGGCAATATTCAGCCGTTTACGTTGGCCGCCACTGATGATCTTGCGGATGGGCGAGCCGACTTCGAGGTCTTTGATATCGGTCAGGGATAAATCTTTCAGCGCCTGGTTCACGCGTCGTTCTATCTCTTCCCCCGACACGCCGTCGAAACAAAAACGCGCCGTAAACCACAGGTTCTGATACACGGTAAGTTCTTCTATCAGCAAATCATCCTGCGGGACAAAGCCGATCAACTGCCGCGCCTCGGGAGCATCCACCGGATAACCGTTGAGGGTGACGCTCCCGCTGTCGGGATGAATGTTCCCGTTCAGGATACCCAGTAGCGTAGACTTCCCCACTCCGCTTCCCCCCATGATAGCGACCAGCTGTCCCGATTCAAGGTCGAAAGAAAAGTTGTGCAGACCGGCTGTGGAATGGCTGAAAGAAAACTGGATATCCCTCCCCGAAAGGAAAACGTGGTCTTTCTGCCTATCCTTATTGAAAACAGCCTGCAAATCACTGAAATAAACCGGAAGGATATGCGGCCCTTTCACCACGCTGCTGTGTTGCCAACTGTAGAATATACCGGAAGCCACCGGAATATCATTCATAAAAACCATCCCTTCGCCCTCGTAGGTAAAGAGATACCGTCCAAAGCGCCTGATGAGCCAGACGCGGATATGCCCTTCCATCCCTTCGCGCCGGATATGGCCAGGCGCTTTTTCTTCCCCGCTTATTGTCAGGATAGCGGATGAGGGCGCCCCCACAAGAAAGGAAAGGGTATCGGAAAATTCGTCTTCCGGAATGTTGAATACATCGGAAACAGACTGGAACATAGGCAAATGATGTTCAAATTCGTCACTGTTCCGACGTGCGAACTCCATGAAACGAACCAGCAGCAACAGTTGCTCCTCTGCCGCCAGTTTCGCCTTCATCTGCTTACATATATTATAGACTACGTTTTCCTTGTTGATGGCATACAGCGAATCGTCATACATGCTCCGCAGCTCATTGTACAGTTCGATATATTCTTTGTGTGAACGAACGCCAAAATGGCTCGACAGGTATGAATGAACCGCCTCGATAGCCTGCTCTTTCTCTATTTTTACAATAGAAGCAAATACGGCAAACAGATTCAACAGCCCGTTAAGTATACTTTCGTTCATGTGATGTCAGTTCATTTGATTCATTTAATTCATTATGAAGACAAAACTACAAAAAAGAACGATACTTCAAACCACCTATCAATAAATCAATTAATTTTGCGATATGAAGTGGCGCAGTATCTTGTTACCGGTATTCATGCTATCCTGTTTGTATGCGAACGCGCAGAAAATAAGACAGAATACCATTCCGAACGATCTACACAGGGCTATTGTTGAAAATGGGGATACGATAGCCGTAGTCAATCTTCGGGATGTGTACATCTATCCGGAGATGAAGTTTAAGAACAAAAGGGAAGAGGATAATTATTACAAGTTGATACGCGATGTGAAGCGCACCTTGCCTTATGCAAAAATGGTCTACCATACGCTGATCGAAACCTATGAATACATGGAAACGCTCCCCAACGACAAGTTAAAACAGGCTCATTTAAAAAGAATGGAAAAGGAGCTGTTCAAAGAATATAAACCGGAACTGAAAAAGCTGACTTTCTCTCAAGGCAAACTGCTGATAAAACTGATCGACAGGGAGTGTAACCAATCCAGTTACAACCTGTTGAAAGCCTATCTGGGCAGTTTTCGCGCCGGGTTCTGGAACCTGTTTGCCGGCATGTTCGGCGCAAGCCTGAAATCCGAGTACGACCCGAAAGGGAAAGACGCCCTGACGGAACGGATCGTCGTCCTGGTTGAAAACCGGTTGATTTGAGTTGAGAATTGAGAGCACGCCAACTCTCAATTCTCAATTCTCAACTCTTTAAAGATATCCCATATGACAATACCGGCCGTCACGGATACATTCAACGAGTGTTTCGTCCCGTACTGGGGTATTTCAATACACATGTCGCAGCGGTCAATAACCGGCTGTTGAACACCTTTTACCTCATTCCCAAATATAACGGCATATTTCTTATTCCGCTCCAGCTGCAGCTTGTCCAGCATCACGCTCCCTACGGCCTGTTCAACGGCGCAGACGGTGTATCCCTCCCTTTTCAACCTGTCGACAGCGTCCAACGTCTCCCTAAAATACAACCAGTCGACCGTATCTTCCGCTCCCAAAGCCGTCTTGTGTATTTCGGCATGCGGGGGCTGCGCCGTTATCCCGCAAAGATAGACGGCCTCCACCCTGAAAGCGTCGGATGTACGAAACACGGAACCCACATTGTTTAAGCTCCTTACATGATCCAATACGACGATCAAAGGAATTTTTTCACTCTCTTTATACGCTTCGGGAGTGAGCCTGTTCAGTTCCGTTATGCCCAGTTTACGCATTTTTCCTTTTTAGTTCATGCAAAAGTAACCATTTCGTGTTTAAATCCGGTTGAAAAAGAAATAATAAGTTGTAAGCAGAAACTAAAAACTCTCCTTGCATAACCCGGAATTATTGTTATACCCCGTCCGGTTTTAATTGTCATACAAAAGATACGGTTTCTTTATTACATCGTATCAACATCGGTTATCCACCGAAAAAAGAGTTCCGCCATCTTTCCTTTTTCCCCTGTATAACGTTTTAAACATAGTCTTAAAAGTTATCATAATAGATTGATATTCATATGAATCATTGTATTTAACACGGTTAATAACCTATTCATAAACCTCTCTCATCTATTGATAACCAAACAGCCAAGAAAGAGACCAAAAATGTTTCAACCATTTTAACCATGTATCATATACATCATATATTTATTTGAATTTCAATTTTAAATAATAATATAATAATAGATTGTTCAAAAAGGTGTATGATACGTAAATAGAAGAACATACCGATGTATTTTTCCGGCGGTCATAGTGTATTTTAGGAAATACCGGTAGAAAATCTTTATTCGACAGTTGTCGAACAGCTGTTTGACAAGGGTCGAACAGCTATTCGACAGCTGTCAAACAGCTGTTCGACAACTGTCGAATAAGATATAATATACGACATCAAAAAGTTTTCTTCCTGACATCTTGAAAAATAGATGCAGAAAGAATATAATTTATGAAGGTATAGCTTGCAGTCCGTTTAATGTGGAATCACGTGTGGAACCAGGTTCAGTAAAAGCTGAACGGCATATCCTGAAGCGCTTCCGGAATGACTTTGGCCGTATACGCGGACAAGGGTGACGTCACATCCTCTTCCATGGAAAGAATCGTAGGCATGCTGGGCGCTGTAAAAGGGCGACAACTCATCATCTACTCCGTGTATCAGGATGATGGGGGCGTGGGGTGTCCAATCGATCAGGCTGTTACGGACGAGGGATTCGTTTAGTTTGCGAAACTCGGTGTTTGTTTCGTCAGGGGAGGAGAAGAAGTCGGGATGGAGGTAGCGGTTGATGGCGCCCATTCCTATCCTGTCGTCGATTTCGTCTGTCGTATAGTTTTTGCTGTTGATCCATTCGTTGTAGTTTGACAGCAATGCGCCCGTAAATATTTTGCTGTAATCCAGTTGCAGGTTGTCGCCGTAATCCAGTCCGATGGGGATCATCGCCAGCATGCTTGGACGTGTCATTTCGCCTGTCTCCCGCAATTCGTCGACGATGGCGGTCAGGTCGTACGGCCCTCCTCCGGCAATGACCTGTCTGATATGGACATCTTCGGCATATTCCTCCTCCGCCATCTTTTGGACAGCCAACGCCGCTGCGCCTCCCTGGGAATATCCGCAGATGTAGATGTCATCATTCAGCGGATATGCTTTTGTTTCAAAGTATTCCCTGACGGCAAATAAGAAATCGAGCGAAGCGCGGGCGGTACATGTTGCATGCAGGTAGGGTTGTGGCAGCGCTCTCGACACGCCGAAGCCGAGGTAATCGGGCGTCATCACGGCATACCCGAATATGGCAGCGGCCGACTCCATAATGTACATCATTTCCGAAGGGGCATCGCGGTTGGCGGAGATCGTATAATGTTCGGCCAGAAGGACATCCGCGCTGACATCCGACAGCGGGTAGGCAACGATTCCCGAAGCGACGACCGGCTGATCGGTGGGATCTACCGTGTTGTAATGGATCACATCGACACGGATATCAGCGGCGTCTGCAGGAATTGTGACTAAACTTGCCATACTGCCTAATGTATTTGAGGCAAATTCATGCGCTGTATATTGCGCCGAATCACTGACAGTGATAAAATAGGTAAAGGGGGGCTCTTCCGGGACCGGGGGCGTTTCGCCGCCTTCGGAACATCCTGCTAACAGCCATAAAAGAGAGGCAAAAAGGACTGTTTTTCCTGTGTTGTAATACTTGAGATATTTCATAAAGTAATCTGTTATTGTAGTGGATATAAAGGTACAAACTTAGGGATAAATTTCCGGTTTACAATAAAAAGCCCTATTTTTCGTTACTATATGGATAAGGAAACAGTATAATGCGAATAGTTTATACAGTATTAATAAGTCTTTTCGGCTTGATGACCACTCTGTGGGCTGACGGTAACCGTTATGCCTCCGGGTCGGTTTTTGCGTCGGGTAAATGGATAAAAATCAAGGTTGATACGA
Source organism: Tannerellaceae bacterium (assembly GCA_031274415.1). GTDB lineage: Bacteria > Bacteroidota > Bacteroidia > Bacteroidales > Tannerellaceae > DFXE01. The sequence goes on from JAISQD010000054.1 coordinate 36,864, forward strand.
CGGGGATATATAAACTGACGGCTGCTGAATTGCAGAAAATGGGATTCTCCGATATCTCTAAAGTCTCCGTACACGGGTATGGCGGCTGGCCGTTGGATGAGGATTTCAGGAAGCCTTATATCGACGATGCGCCGGCTGTAGCCATCCGGAAAACAGCCGATTACCTGCTCTTCTATGCCAAAGGCCCCGTCAAATGGGAATACGACAAGCAGGGCAATACTTTTGTGCACACCAATAATCCCTATTCCACGTCGGGTTATTATTTCATCACCGATTCTTCGGAAGCAAAAGAGATGGAAACAGTCGCCTCCTTTAGCGGGGCATCCCTGACTATTTCTACTTTCGACGACTACTGGCTGTATGAAAAAGAGGAAGAATCCGTCAATCAGTCGGGTCGCGAATTTTTCGGCGATTTTTTTAACGGGAATTTGCCTAAAACATTTTTCCCCCTCATTCCCGGCATAACCGGCGACGACGGGAAAGTCTCCATGCGGTTTATCGCCCGCCCTAAAACAACGGCAGGAAGAGCCACGCTCAGTATGAACGACAGGCCGTTACTCAACCTCTCCTTTGGAACAGTGAGCGACATCTACGAAAAAGCCCGTTCGGGATTCGGGACGGCAGACTGGACGGGAGAAAAAAGCGGGGAGATCAAGATAAGCGTTGTCTATAACAATATGGGCGATGAAAATGTCCGCCTGGATTATATCCGTTTGCAGATGAAACGTACGCTTCGCCTTTATGGCGATTATACCTTTTTCCGCAGCCTCTCTTCCATTGGCAATGCGTCCCGTTTTATTCTGCAGGGTGCGGATGCCTATACGGAGGTGTACGATGTCACGGACGGCGTGAATCCCAAGCGTATGGAGGCGCAGTTGAACGGGTCGGAGCTGTCGTTTACGATTCCGGCGGGAGAGCTGCGCGAGTTCGTAGCGGTCAATACCGCCCGTAGCCTGTCGAGTGTCGGGGAGGCAAAAGAGGTCAAAAATCAAAACCTGCATGCCCTCCCCCAAACCGATATGATCATTATTTCGCCAAACGCCCTGCGTAGTCAGGCGGAACGTTTGGCCGAAGCGCACAGGAAGCGGGATGGCTTGAGCGTGGAGGTGGTCAATCCACAGGATATTTACAATGAATTTTCAAGCGGTGCACCCGATGCGACAGCCTATCGACGCTTTATGAAGATGTTTTATGACCGGGGACTTCCGGACGGTACCGTTCCCCGGTATTTGCTTCTGTTCGGAGATGGATCGTACGATAATCGTGGCGTTTCTCCGGCATGGAGAAACATTGACATGTCCGGTATGTTGCTGACTTACCAGTCGGAAAATTCCTTGAATTATGATTCGTATGTGACAGACGATTATTTCGGTGCATTACAGGACAGCCCCTTTGAGGCTTCCGCCAAGCTGCAAATCGGGATCGGGCGTTTTCCCGTCCGTACCATCGACGAGGCACAAACAACGGTTGATAAGGTATTAAGCTATATGGATAATACACTGACCGGAGAGTGGAAAAACAACATCACATTTGTCGCCGACGACGGCAGTTCGAGCGACGGTTTTACGATCAGGCATATGGATCAGGCCAACCGGATTGTCGATTCTCTCCGGAAGAACCATCCTGAGTTTCTGGTCAAGAAACTGTTCTTCGACTCATACAAAAAAGACAACAGTGGAGGAGGCGGCAGTTACCCGGATGTCAAAAGAGATATTCAAAGACAGCTCAGGGAAGGGCTTTTAATGATCAATTATATCGGTCATGGCGGGATGGAGGCATGGAGCGACGAGAAGGTGTTGACACAAACAGAGATTGCCGGGTTCTCATACAAATATTTGCCTTTATGGATCACCGCCACATGCGATTTTACCCGTTTCGACTACACCTCAACGACGGCGGGAGAAGAGGTGTTCTTAAAAAAGAGCGGAGGGATCGCCCTCTTTACCACAACACGAATAGTGGATTCCTACAGGAATTTCGATCTGAACAGAGAGCTGTTTAACCACCTTTTCGAGAAAGATAAAAACGGCCTCCGCCTGACATTGGGCGATATCATAAAGTATACGAAAAACGGGTTGACAGACAATAACAAACTGAATTTCATATTGATTGGCGACCCGGCCTTAAAGCTGGCCTATCCGGAATACGGTGTGCGGATCACCGCCATAAACGGCCAGCCCACCCATGCGGACACGGTGACGTTCAAAGCGCAGGAGAGGATCACCATACGGGGAGAAGTCCTTCAACCTGACAACAGCATGGCGTCCGGCTTTTCCGGCTCTTTACACGTCACGGTTTTGGACAGCAAACAGACCATTGAAACGTTGAACAACAACCGTACGGATGTCACGCTCACCTATACGGATTATCCCAATACCCTTTTTACGGGGAACGATATCGTCACCGATGGGTCGTTTGAATTTTCGTTTTATGTCCCGAAAGATATCTCCTATTCCAACGACTTCGGTATCATGAACCTTTATGCGGCGGATCCTGCGTCGGGGCATGAGGCGCAAGGCTCTTACCAGAACTTTCGTGTGGGCGGTTCGGCGGCCAATCCCGAAGAGGATTCCGAAGGTCCTGAAATCCGCCGGTTGTACCTGAACGATACAACATTTGTCGATGGGGGGAAGGTCAATCCGACGCCTTTCTTTGTCGTCCGGTTATGGGATAAAACGGGGGTGAATATCACCGGCAACAGTATCGGGCACGATATCGTGCTGACCATAGACAACCAGCCGTCGCTCCGCTATACGCTAAATACCTATTACCAGTCCATCCCCGGCTCCAATGGAGAAGGCTTTGTCCGCTTCCTCTTGCCGGTGTTACCCGCGGGCAGCCATACGGCAGAATTTAAGGCCTGGGATATCCTGAACAACCCGACTCGCCATACCTTCCATTTCGAGGTGGAAGAGGGGTTGAAGCCCTCTATCGCCGAAATTGTCGCCTCGCCCGTTCCGGCGCGTGAGAACGTACAGTTCCGGATCTATCATAACCGTCCGGAATCAGACCTGACGGTAGGCGTAAAGGTTTATGATTTAACGGGAAGAGTGGTCTGGAGCTCGCAGGAAAGCGGCTCGTCGGAATTTTCGGCGCCTTATACCGTGACCTGGGATTTGAAAAGTTCGGGAGGGGCGCGCCTTCGGCCGGGTGTCTATATTTACCGGGCGGTCATCAGTACCCGCAATTCAAAAGAGGCTTCCGGATCGAGGAAATTAATCATCCTTGCACAATAAAAGAGGGGTATAGTAGTTTATAGTGATAACCATTTGCAATACACACATATGACAAAAGTATCAAGAATAGGTTTGCTCCTGACAGGTAATATACTCTTAACGAGTCTTGCCTTTTTATGGGCGCAAAGCAGTCAAAATAATATAAAAGAGGAGTTTGCCCCCATTAGCACGGCGGTCCCATCCCTCTCCATCGCTCCCGACGCACGGGGCGGCGCGATGGGCGATAACGGCGTTTCCACCGAATCGGATGTGGCTTCCCAATATTGGAATCCGGCAAAGTACTCATTCAATTACAGCAAGGCGGGCATCGGGTTGTCCTACACGCCGTGGTTGCGTAAGTTGGTCAACGACGTGGCATTAGCCTATCTGTCTGGCTTTTACAAGATAGGGCAGAACGACAACCAGGCGATCGGCGCATCGTTGCGTTATTTCACGTTGGGTGAAATCCCGTTATACTATCAGAATGAAGATGTCCCGTACAACCGGCTGAACCCTTACGAAATGGCGCTTGACGTCAGTTATAGCCGCAAGCTGTCCGAATCGTATTCCATGGCGGTTGCGCTCCGGTACATCCGTTCCGATATGAGCGACCAGGAGGGCGATATGACGCCGGGTAACTCTTTTGCTGCGGACATAGCGGGCTATCTGGAGAAATATGTCATGCTCGGGAGCAGCGAATGCCTGTGGTCGTTCGGGTACAACGTGTCCAATATAGGTACAAAAATCACCTACGACGGCGGGCAGACCAACCAGTTTATCCCCACCACATTGAGAATCGGCACCGGGCTGCTCTATCCGGTCGACGAGTATAACCGGTTGGGTTTCTATCTGGATTTGAGCAAGTACTTAGTCCCCACCCCGCCGGTCAGCACAGGCTCTTCCGAAGAGGAGGTCGCCGAATTTAACCGGAAAAAGGATGAGTACAATTCCATGCCGTTTATGACCGGTATTTTTAAGTCTTTCAGCGATGCGCCGGGCGGATTCAGCGAAGAGTTAAAAGAGGTCATGGTCTCGCTGGGGGCGGAATATAGCTACAATAATCAGTTTTTCCTGCGCGGGGGATATTATTATGAAAACCCCAACAAGGGAAACCGTCAGTATTTCTCTTTGGGAGCCGGTTTCCGGATGAGCGTGCTCCAGTTGGATGCCGCCTACCTGATCAGTACCGTACCCAGTAACCCGTTAGACCAGACGCTCCGTTTCTCCCTCTCTTTCGATATGGACGGAATCAAAAATCTTTTCCAATAAACAGTTCCTATGAAGATTCGAACAGGCTTTGGCTATGACGTACATGCGCTTGTTTCCGGCCGCGATTTATGGTTGGGCGGAATAAAAATCGAACATCCTGCCGGTTTGCAGGGGCACAGCGACGCCGATGTATTGATCCATGCCATTTGCGACGCCTTGCTGGGTGCGGCCGGTCTGCGCGACATCGGATACCATTTCCCCGATACGGCAGGCGAATACAAGGATATCGACAGCAAAGAGTTGCTTCGCCGGACCATGGCGTTACTCCGCGATGCCGGTTACGAACTGGGGAATATCGACGCCACTGTGGCGGCGGAATATCCGAAGCTAAACCCCTATATCCCACAGATGAAACAGACGCTTGCCGGCGTCATGCAGGCCGCTGAAGAGGACATCTCCATTAAAGCGACGACGACCGAAAAATTAGGTTTCACCGGCCGCCAGGAAGGTATCGCTGCCTACGCCATTGTCCTGATTTTGTCCAAAAACGGGTAAATTCACATTCTTTATGATTTATATTTGTCCGCAAAGAACAAATAGTATCGGATAATAACTATATTTGTTACTGTATTAAGCATGTAGAGGTATGAAAAGGGAACTTATTCTAATACGGGTTTATCGTTTCTATCGGGACGGGTTTCGCGAGATGAAGCTGGGGAAAACGCTTTGGGCTATTATTCTGATCAAACTGTTCATCATGTTTTTTATTTTGAAACTGTTCTTTTTCCCCAGTTTTCTGGGGCAATTTGGCAGTACGTCGGAAAAGCAGGAATATGTTTCCGGCGAGTTGATTGACCGTGCAATTATTCCTTAAATTATATCATTATGGTTGAAAGTATTGACACTTCTTTGATTGACTGGTCGAGAGCACAATTTGCTCTTACTGCGATTTATCACTGGCTCTTCGTCCCTCTCACATTAGGGCTTGGCATTATTCAAGCTATTATGGAGACCATTTACTACAAGACGGGAAAAGAGTTCTGGAAAACGACCGCCCAGTTCTGGATGAAAATCTTTGGTATCAATTTTGCGATTGGCGTGGCTACCGGATTGATCCTTGAGTTTGAGTTTGGCACCAACTGGTCGAATTACAGTTGGTTTGTGGGAGACATTTTCGGTGCGCCATTGGCGATTGAAGGTGTTCTGGCGTTCTTTATGGAGGCGACGTTTATTGCTGTTATGTTCTTTGGATGGAACAAGGTCAGCAAAGGATTTCACCTCGCTTCGACATGGCTTACGATTCTCGGTGCGACCATTTCCGCCCTCTGGATCCTGATTGCTAACGCATGGATGCAGTATCCTGCCGGTATGCAGTTCAATCCGGATACGGTACGTAACGAAATGTTTGATTTCTGGGCTGTCGCCCTTTCCCCTGTGGCGATTAACAAGTTCTTCCATACGGTGCTTTCCGGATGGATTGTAGGTAGTATGTTCGTCATAGGGGTAAGTAGTTGGTACCTGTTGAAAAAGAGGGAAACCAAGCTGGCCCTGTCGAGTATCAAGGTAGCGGCGGCTTTTGGGTTGGTTGCTTCGTTGCTGACTTTATGGACGGGCGATGGATCCGGCTATCAGGTTGCTCAGAAGCAGCCGATGAAACTGGCCGCGATGGAAGGCCTTTATGAGGGAGGAAACGGCGTAGGCTTGGTTGGCGTAGGCGTGTTGAATCCGCAAAAAAAGAGTTATAACGACAACGTTGACCCGTTCCTTTTCAAAATCGAGATGCCCAAAATGCTCTCTTTCCTTGCCGAACGTGATCTGAACGCCTATGTACCAGGTATTACGAACCTGATTGAAGGGGGGTATCAGACGGCGGACGGCACAATCGCCCTTTCGGCAACAGAGAAGATCGCAAAAGGGCAACAGGCTATCCAGGCGCTTGCCGGCTACCGGAAAGCCAAAAAAGCGGGAGACGAAGCGGGTGCAAAAGCCTATCGCGCAACACTGGATGAGAATTTCGCCTATTTCGGATACGGCTATATTAAGGATCCTGCCGATTTGATTCCACCTGTTGGGCTGACCTATTATTCTTTCCGCGTGATGGTGATATTGGGAGGATTCTTTATTTTGCTCTTTATTATTATCTCCCTGCAGTCTTATAAAGATAAGTTTGAGGATAAACGCTGGTTGCAATGGGTCTGTCTGTGGTCTATTCCATTGGCTTATATTGCGGGGCAAGCCGGGTGGATTGTGGCTGAAGTAGGCCGTCAGCCCTGGGCTATCCAGGATATTCTTCCGACCTCCGCCGCTATTTCGAAGTTGGATACTTCCTCCGTACAAGTGACGTTCTTTTTATTCCTCGCTCTGTTTACAATCCTGCTTATTGCAGAAATTGGAATTATGGTAAAAACCATCAAGAAGGGAGCTAACGTATCTGAACAATAACATTTAAAACATATGATCATGGACAGTACATATATACTATTGCAACAATATTGGTGGTTGATTGTCTCGTTGCTTGGCGCTCTTTTGGTTTTCCTGCTGTTTGTACAGGGAGGACAATCTTTACTCTTTACGATCGGAAAAACAGAGCTGCAGCAGAAAATGCTGATCAACTCTACCGGCCGCAAGTGGGAATTTACCTTTACCACGCTGGTTACTTTTGGCGGTGCATTTTTTGCCTCCTTTCCCTTGTTCTATTCGACCAGTTTTGGCGGAGCGTACTGGGTATGGATATTGATTTTGCTTTGCTTTGTCCTTCAGGCGGTATCCTATGAGTATCAGGCGAAAAAGAATAACCTGTTGGGGAAGAAAACCTATCAGGTATTCCTTATTCTCAATGGCGTATTAGGCCCTATTCTTTTAGGTACGGCAGTTGGTACGTTCTTTAATGGTGCGGAATTTTATGTAAATAAAGAACAACTGACAGAAGTCGCCATGCCGGTTATTTCCTCATGGGCGACGCCGTGGCACGGATTAGAAGCCGCTTTTGTGGTCTGGAACGTTTGCCTTGGCGCAGCCGTATTCTTTTTAGCCCGTGTTCTGGCATTGCTTTATTTTATCAATAATATCAATGACGAAGAGATTCAGAAAAGGTCTCATAAGCAATTGCTTCTTGAAACAATCCTTTTCTTGATCTTCTTCCTTACCTTTCTGGTTCACCTGCTCGTTCAGGATGGCTTTGCCGTAAATGCCGGGACAAACGAGGTGTTCATGCAGCCCTATAAATACCTGATCAACCTGATAGAGATGCCGGTTGTACTGGCAGTCCTGCTGATAGGCGTTGTTGGCGTACTATTCGGTATTGGCAAGACGCTTTTTTCCGCTACATGGAAGAAGGGTATTTGGTTCGCAGGGACAGGGACGGTACTTACTGTCTTGGCTCTGTTGCTTTGCGCAGGGTGGAACAATACGGCTTACTATCCTTCGATCGTTGATTTGCAAAGTTCACTGACGATACAAAACAGTTCGTCCAGTCCGTTTACATTAAAGGTAATGAGTTATGTCTCTATTTTAGTGCCATTTGTATTGGCGTATATTTTCTATACGTGGAGAGCGTTGGATTTGCGCAAAATAGATAGCAAAGAGATGGCTGAAGAAGAGCATACCTATTAATATTTCTGTTTTTTGCCTGATCAAAAATAACGGAAAGGGGTTGTTGTTCCGCTGTGTAGACAACGCCCTTTTCCGCTGTTAATCATAAGATAAACCTTCTATTTTTTTCTTCCTTTATTGTAAGTGATATAAAAAAAAGAAAACGGCGGAACTCACGCTTGGCCGTTTCTACATTTAACCGTTTTAAACAAAAAGAAAAAGTTAGTTAAGGTTAGAACAAAATATAATAAGCCCTGATAAAAGGCTTAATGTACAATTTAAACAGCAACAAAGATAGGGTTTACAATGTTTTTTTCCAACACAAATTCGTTTTTTTTTCACCACAATGTAGCAAAATGAAACTTTTTATGATACATTTGTGATTTTAATATTAAAAATTGCGCATTATGGCAAACTTTGATGTCCATATACTCGGATGCGGTTCTGCGCTACCTACCACCCGGCATATGGCGTCTTCCCAGATTATCAACCTGCGGGATAAATTGTATATGATTGATTGTGGAGAGGGTACGCAGGTGCAGATGCGGCGTATGCGTATCAAGTTCAACCGGCTGAACCATATCTTTATTTCTCATCTCCATGGCGATCATTGTTTCGGTTTGCCGGGGCTTATTTCGACGTTTGGTATGCTTGACCGGACGGCAGATCTGTATATTCACGCTCCGAAAGATATTGAGCGCTATTTGCATCCCATTCTGCATCTTTTTGGCAAAGGGTTACCCTTTGAGGTGAAATACAACCATGTAGATACCGGAAAACATGCGCTCATCATGGAAGACCGCTCCTTGCGGGTCTATTCCATCCCGCTGAACCACCGCATTCCGGCATGTGGTTTTCTTTTTGAAGAGAAGCCTAAAGAGGCGCATATCATCAGGGAGATGGCCGACTTCTACCGGATTCCCATAAAATCGCTTTGTGGTATTAAGCAGGGAGAGGATTTTGTTACACCGGAAGGAGAAGTCGTTCCCAACGCGCGGCTGACACGCCCGGCCGATCCGCCGAAGCGGTATGCCTATTGTTCCGATACGGCTTTCTCCCCGGAGATCATTCCGATTGTCGAAGAGGTGGATTTGCTCTATCACGAAGCGACCTTTGCCACGCCGGATATTGCCCGCGCCCGCCAAACTTTCCATTCGACCGCTGCCGAGGCGGCGGAAGTGGCCTGCCGGGCAAAAGTGAAGCGATTGGTGATCGGACATTTTTCTGCCCGTTACGACGATGAGAGCCTCCTAAAAGAGGAGGCCGACAACATCTATCCGGGTACCATCCTGGCGAACGAGGGCATGGTCTTATCCCTCTGAAGACGGGAGGAATCACTCTACTTTTTTGATAGAGCCTGATCCGGCGACCCGTTGATTGATCTTCGAGGGATTTCCTTTGTATTTGACATGCCCGCTTCCGGCCACCTCCAGGTCGATCTTTCCGCTTACGTGGATCTCGATGTCGCCGCTTCCGGCAATCTGGCATTTTGCCTCTTCCACCAGCAGGTCAAAGGCGCGAACCGTACCGCTTCCGGCAATGTCAAAGGATGATTTCTGCGCGACCCCTCCCAAATTAATTTTGCCTGATCCGGCGATACGGGCGGAGAAAGTGTCTCCATAAAAGGCAGGGGCATTCAGTGTCCCGCTTCCGGCCAAAGAGAGGGAAAGCTTTTCAAGCCTGATGGTGTCGTTCAGGTTGATCTCCCCGCTACCGCTCACATCAATCTCCAACTTTTCAGTGACTAAGGGGGAGTTGACCAGGAAATTCACGTTACCGGCAACCCCCAGTTTCTGCAATCCATTGGAATTTGTTCTGACAGTGAACTCCGTAGGACGGAACTGCGCCTGTTGGTACTCCTTTTCCGGCCTGATCCGCAGCCGGTTATTTTTCGTTTCAAAACGGAACTTGTCCAGAATATTCCGGTCGACAGTGACTGTTAATCCGGCCGCCTCTTCCGATTGGACATAATAGACTTTCATTGTCCCTCCTGCAAGTTCAATGGCGTCATAACCGGTGATATCTATCTCCCGAGTAACTAAGTTCCCGTCTCCTCTGATGGTTTGAAAGGAGGAACAACTGCTTAGGCCAATCAATAGTCCCAGCGCCAACAATACGGATAATGCTTTTTTCATAAAATGGATGTATTTAATGGATATGTTTTATTTGACCTCTTCAATTGTCCCTTTTCCCAGCTTCTTGGACTGGACGGCCGTCGGGCCTTTGTAGCGGATATTCCCGCTTCCGAGTAGCGTTGCTTTCAGGTTGTCGGTGGCATGTACTTCGGCTGTCCCGCTTCCGGCCACTTTGCAGGTCAGATCAGGCGACTCAACGCCGAAAGCGTGAATATCGCCGCTGTTGGTAATGCTGTATGAGCCTTGTGCCGCCTTCCCTGCGTGCAGGGTAATGGAACCCGAGCCGTTAATACTGCATTCTAATTTATCGACCTCCAGACGATCTACAACCATATTGGCGCTTCCTGAAACATCCAGGTCGAGCTTTCCCAAAACGACGGGTTCTTTCAGCTGGATCAGGCTATTATCTTTTCCCTTGATCACCAGTTCATCCCCCGTAAGGGAGGAGTTGACCATAAAGTTTGCGTTACCGGCGATGCGTGCTTCCTTCAGCCATTTGGAGTTGGTCTTAACAATAAATTTCGTGAAGTGATCGACCTTAATGCCTTTAAATCCGATAGATAAAACGCGGTCTTTCACTTCGACGCTGACATAGGGTTGCAGGTTCTCATCTACCGTCACTTCCAGGAAAGGCTCTTTTTCGGATTGTTCGTAGTGGATGTCGAATACGCCATCCACTTTGATGGCATTGTAATCGGAAACCTCCTTTTCCTTAGTGACTAACACGCCGTTTCCTTTTATCCTGTCGGCTGCTTGTACAGATAATACGCACCCTAAAGCAAGCGTAATAAACAAAAAATTATTCCATTTCATTTTATGCATGATTTTACGTTAATAATAAGACGATAAATATCGGTAATCCGTTACAAAAATAAGCCGAAAATACGGTATTTCGTCACAAAATAACCCGAAAAGACTATCCGTCACTGTGAACGCCTATTCTGAAAATGCTGATGCTGATATTGTTTTTAGCTGACGATGATATAGGCGGTGTAATGTGTCTGGCGTGTGACGGGGCAGAGGGGGAGGTAGCCACTCCGCAGTTTTCCATCTTCAAATATTAAGGGTTCCTCTTTTTTCATAGCGACATGTTCCTGGTAAACGGCGGTGCTGTTGGCGTTATATAACACATCGAGAGTGGCGGTAGCGTCAGGGTGGATGTAGTTTTGATAAAGACGGATGGCGAGCAGACCCATCGTACGGCGCATATTGATCTCCACGCAGGGATGGATGGCCTTGGAGTTATTTTCTCCTTTATAGATCATCATATCTACGCCCAGATAGCCGGTGTAGTGGTGGGCGTAGGTTGCCTTGAGGGTCTTGGTTACAGCCTCCTGTGTGCACTGTAAATGTTTTTCTTTCACCCAACAGAGAATACATCTGCGAATGTCCTCCTCTCCTCCCAGTATATTGCCTGTATAGGCGCCCTTTTTCGTGTGGAAGTGGGAAAGCCCTTCGTACTTCACGTTGCCTTTCCCATCGGAATAAAACTCCATCGCAAAATCCATAATTTTCTCTCCCCTGACTGCCTCTTCGATACTCAGTTCGTGTTGTTTACCAAGGCTGCCCTTTATCCAGTTCTTTTGTGTTAGGTTCAGCGTATCCCCCTTGATCCACCGCAAGCCTCTGCCGGAAGAGGAGTAGGGGGTCTTCACGATAAAAGGGGGGGTATGCCGTTCCATGAAAAAGGGCATCTCCTCCATATCGGAGAAAAAGACAGGGGGCTGTGGCAGTTGCATTTTCGGGAGGCGTTCGCCTATTTCTTTTAGGCATGCAGCGGCTGTCCGTCGGCTGGACAGGGCGGCGTAATCTTCTTTCCATTCGGGGACGGTGAGGTTTAACCCGTAGCCTTTCAGTTCGTTGAAGAAAGCGACGCTCTGGGGTGAGAGTCCCCACGGGGCGGCGTGCATAAGGGGAAAGGTGTCTGCTTTTTTCCGTAGATCCTCCCGCGATACAGGGATACCCAATGGCCTTATCTCTTTTGGTAACCGCGAGATGAAGCGGGGAGAGGTCATCTCCTCTACAAAAACATAATTCCCCTTTTCGGCATACCAAAGGGGGAGAAGAGCCAAGTCCTGCCTCATCTTTCGGATATTCGCCTTCACTGTGTTTTGTTTAGATCCCTGTAAAATTCCTATTTCATAGCCGGGATTGTAAACGTGAAGCTCAGACCTTCTGCCGGCTTCACTCAAGAGTTTCATCAATAGTGTCAATCTTTCTTACAATTAAATTCATTTCTTCTTTTATCTTCTCTATTTTTTGTTCCATCTCTTTGATCAGGCCTCCGCCGCCTTTGGAAGAGACACTGAGGAAGCCGATATTGTTTTCGTATGTCTGGAGTTCGTTTTTCATGCGTTCGAAAGCGCGCATCAGCTTTTCCCGTTCTCCGTATAGCTTCCCTTTTCCTTTTTCGCCACCGGCCATATCGGTCAGGTTGCTGCGGTAAGTTTGCATTTTGCGGTCTTTCTGATCCACTTTCAGCCGGTCGAACTGTTTGTCTACCGCCTCATGAAATTCTTTATAAATCTTATCCTTTTCCTTGAAAGGCACAAACCCTGTCGCATTCCATTCGGCCATGTATTCTTTCAACGCGGCTACCGCCTCTTCCCTGCTGACGGTATCATCCAGCGAATGAACTTTTTCTATCAGTTCCCTTTTCACTTTAAGATTGAGCTGTTCCGTACTCTTTTGCGACGTAACGTTTTTGTTCTTTTGTTCGAAGAAATAGTCGCAGGCGGTGATAAAACGTTTCCACGTCGCCTCTGATTGTTTGCGCCCGACTTGTCCGATGGTTTTCCACTCTTTTTGAAGGGCGATCATTTTCTCGGTTGTTTCGCTCCAATCGGTGCTGTCTTTCAACGCTTCCGCCTTTTCACAAAGCGCCCTTTTCTGTTCGAGATTTTTTGTCATCTCGTCCTTTACGCTTTTGTAAAATTCGTTTTTCTTTTCGAAATAGACGTCACAAACAGCGCGGAACCGTTCAAAGATTTTCACATTATACTTTTTCGGGGCGAATCCGATGTTCTTCCATTTCTCCTGTAGGGCGATCATCTCCCTGTTTTTTCGTTCCCAATCTTTAAACGTCTTTATCTGGCTGTAGTCGATACTTTCTATCTCATCACAGATCGCAATTTTCGCTTTCAGGTTTTCCTGTTCTTTCTCTTTTTGCGATTCGAAATGCGATTGATGCTGCTTGTTGATAATCGTTGACGCCGCTTTGAACCGTGTCCATAAATCTTCGCGCAACTCTTTTGCCACCGGCCCGATTTCGCGCCATTGCTGATGGAGCTTCTGCAGTTGGTGGAAAGCGGATATCGCATCCGGCTCATGCTGCAATCGCTCTACCGTTTCGCAAAGGGCGGTTTTCAGTTCCAGGTTCTTCTTAAAGTCGTAATCACGGAACTGGTTGTTTATCTTGATGATATCGTAGAACTTTTCGCTATATATCTGATAATTTCTCCACAATTCGTTGGCATGTTCCTGTGGAATGAGCTTTGCCTCTTTCCATCTTTGCTGGATATCTTTAAACTCGTTGTAGAGCTTATTAAAATCTTCCTGGCTTTCGGATATCTCTTTTAAACGCCCGATAAGCTGGAGTTTAAGCGCATAATTTGCCGCTCTCAACTGCTCTTCTTCAGCGTGAAGAGAGGCTCTTTTTTCTTTAAAAACAGAAAGAAGCTCTTTAATCCTGCTTTCCGCTCCGTCTTCGGGAGCGACAAAGTCCTCTTCCGTTCCTCCGCCTTCAAGGAATACTCTTTTCTGTTCGTCTATATCGGAACGGTGAATTTTATAGAATGCCTGTTTCAGCAGCTCCACTTCATTCCGGACAGATTCGACAGGCGTATGATAGACCAATTGGGCTAACTTGTCCAGAATCTCTTCCTTGCTAAGCTTGCTGTTGGTAACAGGGGATACCTCCCCGGGAGTGGTGTCACTTGCTTCCGTTATCACCTCTTCGGGCGTTTCACTTGTTTCCGCAACTACTACCTCTTCAGGCGTTTCACTTGATTCCGTTACCACCTCTTCGGGTGTTTCACTTGTTTCCGTTGCTACCTCTTTTACCTCTTCAGTTATGTTTGCCGGCGCAGCCTCTTCTGTTGGCAAATTAGTCTCATGGGTGTCCTTCATATTTAATACGCTTTAAGAACAGAACAATTGATTCTGTATCTGATCACAAAATAAAATAAATATTTTTGGATTACCTCATTTAGAACGCTTTTTTTCTTATAATTTACTCCGATATTGTTAAAAATACACAGATTTGCATAAAGAAATGGCAAAGCAAACCTGTGAATCGCCTGTTTCAGGTGTTTGTTTAACCTAAAAACGAAATAAGTACGCCGGCGGCGACAGCCGATCCGATGACCCCAGAAATGTTACTTGCCATACAATATTGCAAGACGTGATTGCTTTGGTCGTATTTCAAGGCGATCTCATTCGCTACACGCGACGCCATCGGTACGGCGCTCAATCCGGTTGCGCCAATCAAAGGATTGATTTTCTTTTTAGTAAACAGGTTCGCCAATTTAACAAAGAAAATCCCGCCGGTAATGGAAAGGGCGAAGGCAAGGAAGCCGCCGATAACAATCCCGATGGTTGTCACATTGAGGAAAGCCTCTGCCGTCATGGTGGCTCCTACCGACAGTCCCAGAAAAATGGTCGCCGCATTCATGATGCTGTTCGACGCCGCATCGAACAAACGGAATGTATTGACACCAAGCTCTTTCACCAAATTGCCGAACATCAACATCCCGATCAGGGGGACAGCGCTTGGAACGAACAGCGCAACCACCACCGTTACCGCAATAGGGAACAGGATCTTCAACACACGCATGTTCTTTATTTCCACACCGGAAGGATACCGCTTTTCCTGTTCCTTCATGTTGATACGCAGCTCTTTTTTGGTACAAAACAACCGCACGACCAAAGGAATAATGACCGGCACCAGCGCCATATAGGAGTAGGCGGCAATCGCGATGGGACCCAGTAGGTGGGGAGCGAGTTTGATCGTCGTAAAGATCGCTGTCGGGCCATCCGCACCGCCGATAATACCTAATGCCGCCGCCTCTTTGGGGGTGAACCCGATCAGTATCGCGATGAATAAAACGGCAAAGATACCCAATTGGGCGGCCGCTCCGAAAATGGAAAGCCGCAGGTTCCTCAACATCGGCCCGAAATCCGTCAACGCCCCCACTCCCATGAAGATGACAGGAGGAAGGAAGCCCGTCTTGATCAGCATATAATAGATAAAGTTCATCAATCCCAATTCGTGGGCGATATCATGGAGCGGCATTTCCCAGATATTCTTCATCACGCCGTGTACGTTGATCATCCCCTGTTCATCGGCCTGTATGACACCCATTTCTCCTCCGGGGAAATTGGCTAATAACACGCCGAAAGCAATGGGGACAAGCAATAGCGGCTCATATTGTTTCCTGATACCGAGATAGAGCAGGATAAAGGAAATCGCATACATGACAAGAAACTGCGGTTCGGCGATAATGTGGCTGAACGCTGTCATTTCATACAGGTTTTTGACGATCTCGTTCATTGTTGAATGGTCATTAATACATCATCTTCCGAAACCGTATCGCCGGCTGAGACGAGGATAGAGGTGATTTTTCCGCCAAACTCCGCACGAATCGTATTGTATGTTTTCATCGCCTCTATGTAGCAGACAATATCCCCTTCCCTGACGGTATCTCCCACTTTCACAGGCGTATCGGAGGCGTTCTTCACCAGGAAGAATTTGCCTTCCAGTGGGGAGAGGATTTCCTGTCCGCTTCCGCCGGCTGTTGGTGTGGACGGGACAGGCGGCGGCGTGCCCTTTTCCGCGATGGTATCCATGGCGGTGGGAGTCTCTCCAAATGAGATCGTTACACAGTATCGCTGTCCATCTACATCCACGTTCATTCTCTGCGGCGTTGCCGGTAGAGGATAAGCCGGAGGGAGGGAAGCGGCTGTACCGGCTGCCGCCGGTGGCAGTTGAGCCGGCCCGTTTTGCGCCGTTTTACGCTTGGCTACATCTGCCAGAAACTCCACCTTCGCTTTTCCCGAACGATAGGCTTCGTATTGTGCCGGATGCATGGCATACTCAAACAGTTCTTCGTCGTCATCGCCTGTTTCCCAATGTTTTCCGTTCATCAGTTTACGGTATTTGTCTAACGCATCGGGATAATTGTCTTGTGGATTCCCTTCAAAAAACGCACGTCCTTCCTCTTTGGCTTTTTCGATAATTTCGGGCGCCAGCTTTCCCGGCAACCGTCCGGCTTTACCCAGTATCATATCCCAGATATCGTCCGCAATCATACTCCAGCGTTCCTTTCCTTTTTCTATCTGCATGACATTCATCATCGCCAGGTTTTTCACGTATTGGCTGAATGGCGTGACTAACGGGGGATACCCTACGCGCGGCCATACATAGGCCACCTCCTCAAACAATTTGATCAACAACTGGTCTTCCGTCATTAACGGCAGGTTCTTTTTCTGGTTGCCTTTATTGATACTTTCCAGGTTCTTTTCCAGGTCGGACATGAGGCTTCCCATCATACCGCCGGGAAGTCCCGGAGCGATCAATAACGAGTTCATTAACCGGTTTTTCGGGCTGATATACAGTCCCAAGAAATCATCCATAAATTCCTGTATCAGGCTGCGTACCTTCATATACGCTTCCATATTGATGTCGGGAACCTTGTAGCCGGCGTCTTTCAGCATCGCCTGGACGGTCAGCAGGTCGGCATGCCCCGTGCCCCATGAGAGCGGCTCCATGCCGACGTCGATATAGTCGCAACCCGCCGCACAAACAGCCAGGATGGACGCCACATTGAATCCCGGCCCGGCATGGCTGTGGTATTGCACCGGAATCTCCGGATACCTCGTTTTGATGCCCTCTACGATACGCCCCAGCGAGTAGGGACGGCCTATACCGGCCATGTCTTTGATACAAATTTCGTCAGCCCCCAACCGGATCAGTTCGAGCGCCATTTTTGTGTAATAGTCGATCGTATGGATGGGGGAATGGGTGATCGAAAGCGAACATTGCGAGATCATACCCGCCTCTTTGGCATAGGTGATCGAGGGGGCGATATTCCGCACATCGTTCAGTCCGCAAAAAGTCCGGGCGATATCCGTCCCCTGCGCCTTCTTTACCTTATAAAATAGCCGGCGCACATCGTCGGGTACGGGACTCATCCTCAGCCCGTTCAGGGCGCGGTCTAACATATGGGTTTGGATACCGGCTTCGTTGAACGGCTTTGTCCATTCGCGCACTGCCCTGTTCGGGTTTTCTCCAAACAGCAGGTTGACCTGTTCAAACCCTCCGCCATTGGTTTCAACCCTATCGAAACAGCCCATCTCAATGATGGCGGGAGCAACCCGGACCAACTGGTCGACACGGGGGATATATTTTCCGGCCGACTGCCACATGTCGCGGAATACTAAGCTAAACTTGATTTCTCTTTTCATATTGTGTTGAAAACGTATTGCTTATGGTTGTTTTTCTATTTTTATTACTTTCCCTCTCCCTCCTGTGGCCAAGCCTACGGCGGACAGGATCGCCACGACGGTCGCCCGGTTACTGCTTTCTTCTTCTTTCGGCACCGGAATAGCCGCCTGCCCAGAACCGGGCGCCTGTTTCTTCGCGCCGCCACCCTCTTCCGGCGCATAGCGGTTGACCAAAGCGGCCAATCCCTTACCCAGCTGGATAACAAGGAGAAGGATCAGAAATACCGTAGTCATACCTACGGCCATCAATAAAAATCCTGTTTGTAAATGTTCCATTATTCTGTTGTATTATAACCTATTCAAACCGTGTATAAGGAATCGAAAATCATCGACAAAGTAAAAAAACAGTTACAAAAGTAACAAATTACCTGATCATTACGTGATACTATTTCCCTAAAAAATTAAAAAAAACAACAACGCCCTGTTTGAATGTATCGAATTGTAAGTAAAGAGGCCTAATTTTGTTTCGATTTATTATATACATGGAAGATAAAAGTTTGTATAAGGAACATCTGTTTTGCGCTTTCTCCATTTTCTTAAAAAAATAAAAACAGCCTCAAAACAGTGGCCGGATTTCGCCCTTTTAATGCTAATGATTGTTAAATTTCTGATTTATTGTCAATAAAAAGGCCATTTCGCTATCTTTAACATTTTAAAAAGGGGCATAAAATGAGTCGAAAAAAGCCGCTTTATATAATATTATGCCTATTTTGAGGGGTGATTTACATTCGTTCACTAAAAACATCAGCATTATTTCCTGAAATGATGCTGATCATTTTCCAAAAACATGGCCGTATTTTCCCAAAATCATAAGCATCATTTCCAAAACTGATGCCGAAAGATATTCCGGGTCAGTTAATGTTGCATAAGTTTTCGTTAAATCAACATTTTTTACGCCCCATTTTCTCTCTTTTTCCGCACCTAACGAATTTGACATATTCATGCTAATTTCAGTTAATTTGCAGATAAATGACAGAAAAGTAAGCCTGTTAAGGTAGTTAAATCCATTTTTCTCCTAAAATCGCTGACAAAATGTATTTTTCAAACCATTAATTTCTGCTATTTTTCTCGTTTAAGGAGAGATTTCGGGGCAAAGAAACGGGTTTTGGCGGGGGGTAATTTTGACTATTTGTCACAAAAGCGGCCAAACCACTATTTTCAGGCTTCATTTTGTCTTTTTGACAAAACTGTAAAATCTACTTGCTGAATCCGCTGCTCTATGCAAGACTATTGGTTATATCATAATTATTTGTTTATTTTGGAATCAATAAATAAATGATAAATAGTCATGGATTTCTTTTTAACCACTACAATCACCCCTTTCGTCAAGAAGTTCAGAGAGAGGTACAAGTATAAAATTCCTGCCGTCAATTTTGATGAAATATTGAATGTGGGTGATTATGTTACGCTCAACAGGGATAGCACATTCAACAAGGAAGGGGCGATCAACAGCAGGGAAGGCATGAACATTCCCTTTTCTACAAGCCCTCCTGAAGCCCAGTCCTGGGATATACAAGTAAACGGCAGTAAGGGTTGTAAACTATTTGCCCAAGGTGAATCACCTGTAGAAGGGATCACGGAGGCTTCCGTTGAAATAAGTTTTGACTCGAACCATTCTTTTTACTATAAGGCACAAGCGTTACGAATAGAACGAATGAAAGATCCCATACTCACACTGGAAAATGACATCCTGTATCGTTTTCATCATGGAGGAAGAGATGGAGTACCTAAATGGGATAAAGCGTTTGCTGTAGTGACGGCTGTCATAATTGGTAAAAATATTGAACTGATAGAATCCACAGCAGGCCAAACAACCGTTTGGTTGAGTTGTAAAAGCGATTTTCCTGTTGATGGGCACCCTTTTAATGATATGGGCGCCCATCTGGAAATCATATCCTCTTCTAATGGTAATTGTCGTTTAAAGTCAAATGAGCAAGAGGTTGCAATTGCTTATGTCATGCACCAGCTAAAGGGGTTTCCAAAGAAGAAGGTCAGAGCCATGAAGGGAGTTTCCCAAAAAGATATCTTTGATTTGCCTGATATGGGATATCAACTGGTTGAAATTTAACAGTTTTTGTCTATCACTAAAAAGAAAATGATTATCTTTGCTCATATTTTTGCGCGTATTTTGCTCATATTTTTTGAGAATATAAAAAGCGTTATGAGATAATAATATTGAAATCAACGTGTTATGATAATAGATGAAAGTATCCAAAAGTTTCAAGAACAGATTGATGAGTTACATCGTGACGCAGAAAAAAGCGGGTCTCAGTGGTTAGAAACTGCATATAAAAAAATGGGAGATCATTATAGGGAACATCCCATTGATCTCCAAAACAGTGTCGAGATTGCAAAGAAAAGGAATGAAAACTTCAGAAAAAGTATTCAAGTTGAGGATGAGGTCTTTAACAAGGCATTTACTATCTAAAGACTTTTCTTTTTGAAAGAGTACCCAAAAGTTCAAAAACGTAATGCCGGATACCGTAAAAACAAAAAAACTTGATTATCCCTTTGATGTCATTGAGTATAACGGTAAATCGTCTATCTTGAACGTTTTAAAGGACTACACGAATGGATTAATTGACGATAAACAATCGGAATCAAATAAACGTTTTGACTATTTAGATGACTATTTGGGGCAAAATGGAATTGGTGTTCAAACCGTAGTTTTTGAGTTCGATTACATAGATAAGGATTATACAGAAGACTACGCTCGTTTTTACAGCCGTTGTTTTCGGCATTACCCCTCTAAGTGTATTCGCTTGCATTTCTTTACAGATCTGTTTGACAAAGCTGAATTTAAGCGATACCTGTTAAACCAGGAGAATAAAAATATTCAGGATTCATATGCTGGCTTTGTGGTATTCAAAGACGAAATAGGAGAAAATTATAGATTATCAACTTCATGGGGGAGGTTTGACGATAAAAAGGTATTGGATGAACAAAAGGGAATCCCCAGAGATAAACAAATAGAAGCTGCTCCGACTTTGCTCATGATTCCTTTATATCATAAAATCCGTATCCCGTTTGAACTGATACTTCGTATTGTAAACGAATTCTCCTCTTTTACAAAGTTGGCGTCTTTTGTCGTTTGGGATATATACTTGACAACGGCTTGCAAACTAAAACAAATGTTCAGAGAATATAGTGGAAAAATTAATGATGAAGAAAGGTTGAAACTCTTAACGTATAATTATCCACGATACATCTGGGTCGTAGATGCACGGTTGATGGGTATGGAGCATCCGGAGGATTTTCCGCCGGACTTTTCCTATTACTTCGACGCAACCGATATACCCCATAGTGATTTCTTCTTGTTTGCCCTGCATTGGGAGCCCGATAGCCGTAAGCTTATAAAAGACATGATACAAAAGGTTGTGGTAAACAAATATGAATCTCATCAGGTCAATCAGATCATTGATTATTATAAGGATCCCAACAAACTAAATCCCAATCAAACCTCCAGTTTATTAAAGATAGATCCTTTGCCAAAAATCCTTCCAACTTCAGCAATTCAATGAAAGTCTCCGTGTGTGAATGTCCAGCCATTCGTCCATCAAGTCGTTGCCATTTCCAACTTCCGAGATATACTTTTCTATTTCTTCATTCAGCTTATTGAGGAATAGCTCATCATTTTTGTTGAAAACAAGATTCGAATAAGAGGTCGACGGCGAACGGGCTGTTTTTGCATCAAAAAAATAACTAACTTTGTGGCTTTAATATGATAACGTAAATCATCATTTAGCAATGGAATACAATTTCAGGGAGATTGAAAAGAGGTGGCAGGCCTATTGGACAGGCCATCAGGTGTACAGGGTGACGGAAGATGAGAGCAAGCCGAAATACTATGTGTTGGATATGTTTCCATATCCATCGGGCGCAGGGCTGCATGTGGGGCATCCGCTCGGATATATCGCCTCTGATATTTATTCCCGTTTCAAACGGTTATGCGGTTTCAATGTCCTGCATCCGATGGGGTATGACGCCTACGGACTGCCCGCCGAACAATATGCGATACAAACAGGGCAACATCCTTATATTACGACGAAAAAAAATATCGAACGCTATCGCGAACAGTTGGATAAGATCGGCTTCTCGTTCGACTGGAGCCGCGAGATACGGACGTGCGACCCCGGATATTACAAATGGACGCAATGGGCCTTTATCCGCATGTTCCACAGCTATTATTGCTATGACGCGGGGCAAGCCAGGCCTATCGAAGAGCTGATAGAGGCCTTTGAACAGACTGGTAGCGGAGGCGGGCTGAATGTCGCCTGCGGAGAGGAATACACCTTTACGGCTGAAGAGTGGAAAGCGAAAAGCGATCGCGAAAAAGAGGAGATCCTGCTGAATTACCGCATTGCCTATCTGGGCGATACGATGGTCAACTGGTGTCCCGCCCTGGGGACGGTACTGGCCAACGACGAAGTGGTCAACGGCTTGTCCGAACGGGGAGGCCATCCGGTGGAACAGAAGGTGATGCGCCAATGGTGCCTGCGCGTGTCGGCCTACGCCGAGCGGCTGTTGGACGACCTGGAAACCGTCGACTGGACGGAGTCGCTAAAAGAGACGCAAAGAAACTGGATCGGGAGAAGCGAGGGGGCGGAGATGACGTTCCGCTCCGGAGAACAAACATTTACCATCTTCACGACCCGTCCCGACACGATCTACGGCGTGACCTTTATGGTCTTAGCCCCCGAAAGCAGCCTGGTCGACAGCCTCACGACCACCGGTCAGCGCGAAGAGGTGGACAGATACCTGGCGGCGACGAAGAAAAAGACCGAGCGTGAACGTATAGCCGACCGGAAAGTCACCGGCGTCTTCTCCGGCTCCTACGCCGTTAACCCGGTGACGAACGAAGAGATCCCTGTATGGATCAGCGATTACGTGTTGGCCGGCTATGGAACGGGCGCGATTATGGCCGTACCCGGGCATGACAGTCGCGACTACGCTTTTGCCCGCCATTTCAATCTCCCCATTATTCCCCTGATCGAAGGGTGTGATATTTCGGAAGAGAGTTTCGACGCCAAAGAGGGGAAGATGATGAACTCGCCCCGGAAAGGAAAAGAGAGACCGGGCGGCTTAGTATTGAACGGCTTGGAGGTCAAGGAGGCAATCGCCCGTACGAAAGCCTATATGGAAGAAAACGGATTGGGCAAAGTGAAGGTCAATTACCGCCTGCGCGACGCCATTTTCAGCCGTCAACGCTATTGGGGAGAGCCTTTTCCCATCTATTACGACGCCAACGGACTGCCGCAGACATTACCTCTGGAGGCGCTGCCTTTGGAGTTGCCGGAAGTCGGGCAGTTCCTCCCCACCGAAACGGGCGAACCACCGTTGGGACGCGCCGAAAAATGGGCATGGGACAGCGTAAATAACCAGGTGACGGAAACCGCCAGGATAGACTATACCACCATTTTCCCGCTTGAATTGAACACCATGCCGGGATTCGCCGGTTCGTCCGCCTACTATCTGCACTACATGGAACCCTATAACAAAAAGGAGCTGGTATCCAAACGCGCGGACGAATACTGGCGGAACGTCGACCTGTATATCGGCGGAACGGAACATGCCACAGGGCACTTGATATATAGCCGTTTCTGGAACAAATTCCTGTACGACACCGGGGTATCTTGCGTCGCCGAGCCGTTCAAAAAACTGATCAACCAGGGGATGATACAGGGACGTTCCAATTTTGTATACCGGATCAACGAAACAAATACATTTGTCTCCTTCAACCTGAAAGAGGGCTATGACGTGACGCCCCTGCATGTGGATGTGAATATTGTCAGCAACGATGTGCTGGATATCGACGCTTTCCGCCGCTGGCGTCCGGAGTACGAACAGGCCGAATTTATCCTGGAAGAGGGAAAATACGTGTGCGGATGGGCGGTTGAAAAGATGTCGAAGTCCATGTTTAACGTGGTCAACCCCGATGATATCGTCGAAAAATACGGAGCCGATACGCTGCGCCTGTATGAGATGTTTTTAGGCCCGTTGGAGCAATCCAAGCCTTGGGATACGAACGGTATTGACGGCGTCCACCGCTTCCTGAAAAAGCTCCTCGCCCTCTTCTACGGCCATACGGAAACCCTTCAGGTCACGGATCAGGAACCCGTGGCGGAAGAGTTGAAGTCGCTGCACAAGCTGATTAAAAAAATAACGTTCGATATCGAACATTTCTCGTTCAATACCTCCGTAAGCGCCTTTATGATTTGTGTGAACGAATTGACCACCCTGAAGTGCAACAAACGGTCTATCCTCGAACCGCTTCTCGTTGTCCTCTCGCCCTTTGCCCCCCATATCACGGAAGAGCTGTGGCATGAATTGGAGAAGGAAGCGACGATTCTTGATGCCGTCTGGCCGGAGCATAACGAAGCGTACCTCCGCGAAGATGTTGCCACTTATGTGGTCTCTTTCAACGGCAAAGCCCGTTTCAGTATGGAATTACCGGCGGAAATGGCGCATGACGCGATCGAGCAGGCCGCCCTTACCCACGTAAGCGCTCAGAAATGGCTGGAAGGTAAAACGCCGAAAAAAATCATCATTGTCCCGAAGAAAATCGTTAATATTGTCATTTAATGGTTGCAAACAAGATACAAAAAGCCTATTTTTCCATTCAGGATTACCTGGTGATCTTTGCCGGAACGGCGTTGTACGGTTTCGGATTCAATGGGTTTATCCTGTCGAACGGAATCGTCACCGGAGGCGTAAGCGGGATCAGCGCATTGATATTCTTTGCCACGTCCATTCCCGTTTCTGTCTCTTACCTTGTCATTAATATCGTTTTACTGGCCATCGCCTTTAAAATACTGGGATTAAAATTCCTGGTTAAAACGATATTCGGCGTGATCTCCCTCTCTCTTTCCCTTTCGTTTTTTGAATGGTTGCTGCATGGCGTGCCCATCATCAAAGACCAGGTTTTCATGTCTATTATACTCGGAGCAGTGATATGCGGTACAGGGCTGGGACTTATTTTTTCGGCGAACGGGAGTACGGGAGGAACGGATATTTTAGCGGCTATTATCAACAAATACAAAAACGTATCCATCGGTACGGGGTTGTTGTTGTTCGATTTTGTCATCATCAGCTCTTCCTACCTGTTGTTCCACAATGTAGACAAAATTGTGTTCGGCTTTGTTGAGATGGTGATCAGCAATTATATGCTGGACAAGATCATCAACGGAAACCGGCAATCGGTTCAGTTCCTGATCTTTTCACAAAAGTATGATGAGATAACCGAACGTATCCTGAAAGATCTGGGGCGCGGTTGTACGTTGCTGGATGGTGTAGGGGGGTATTCCCAAAAACCGACTAAAGTCGTTGTTTTATTAGCCAAGAAATCCGAATCCCTGATGATCTTCCGTTTAATAAAAGAGGTGGATAATCAGGCATTCATCTCCCAAAGTATTGTACGGGGCGTATACGGCGAAGGATTTGACCAGATCAAGACATAAACTTTTTTATCCGACGATAAGCATATGAAATTAGTCTTTACAACCCACAACAGGCATAAGCTCGACGAGGTACGGCAAATCCTGTCCGGAAAGATCGAACTGGTATCCCTTGACGAGATCAACTGTTTTGACGACATTCCCGAAACAGCCTCTACACTGGAAGGTAACGCCCTGCTGAAAGCCCGTTACGTCAAAGAGAAGTACGGATACGACTGTTTTGCAGACGATACGGGGCTGGAGGTCGAAGCATTGGACAATGCTCCGGGTGTCTATTCGGCGCGTTATGCCGGCGATGCGCAGGATGCGGAAGCCAATATGAACCGCCTGTTGGACAACATGCAAGGGAAGGAAAACAGGAATGCCCGCTTTCGTACGGTGATAGCGCTAATTCTGGATAACAACGAATACCTGTTTGAAGGGATCATCAACGGCACGATCATCACCGGAAAGCGTGGCACGGCCGGTTTCGGTTATGACCCGGTCTTTATTCCCGACCGGTATACAAAAACATTTGCCGAGTTGGGAGACGACATCAAGAACAGCATCAGCCACCGTTCGCAGGCTGTTGAGAAGTTAGCGGCATTTCTACAGGACAAGAAAATAGACTAATACAGATCGCGTATGAAACGGTTATTTATCCTATTTCTACTGTTTGCACTGCATAGCCATCGCGTACCGGCTCAGCATTCTTTTGCGAAATGGACCATTCATTTTTCCTATTTCAGTACGGATATGGTGGAAGAAAGCCCTCAAAAAGTATATGCCGTTGCCGAAGGGGCACTGTTTTCCTACGGTAAAGAGGACAGAAGCATAGAGACGTATGACAAAAAAAACGGGTTAAGCGACTGTGAAATCCGTTTCATCAGGTATAATAAACAGACCAAATCACTGTTGATTATCTACCGTAACGGCCATATCGACCTGCTGAAAGAAAATGGCATCGTCAATATCCCGGATCTTTACACCAATACCTCTATCCGGAATAAAGAGGTGAACGCCGTCTTTATTCACAACGAATACGCTTACATATCAACCGCTTTCGGTATTATAGCCTTGGATATGAACCGAGAAGAAATCCCTGAAACCTATCATCTTTCGGTCAATACCACCTCCTGCTGCATCATCGGCCAGAGCATCTATGCCGCCACCGCCGATGGCATCCTGCAAGGTGAAATGACCGACAATTTGCTGGACAGGAACAATTGGAAAACGTACGCCCTGTCCACTTCGCTGTTCGACACCAAAGCGGTAAACGACCTGTTTGTCTTTGATGGCACACTATGCTTTTTCGTCAAAAACAGGGGCATTTACTATATGAACAACCAGACGGCCACCACGCTCTTGTCCAACAATACCCTGTCGGCCGTCAAACTGACCAACGACCGATTAATCGCCATAGCCCCCTCGCGGTTTTATCTCTTTCCGAATATCAAAGACTATGACCTGGTGACAGATATCAGCATCAACGACATATCATCCTATACGAACGATACCTACTGGATCGCCGAGGGAAGCAATGGGCTGAAACAGATCGCAAAAGGATCTACGGGCGCGTACGGCACGATCACCGAATCCATCCTGTTAAACGGGCCGCGAATCAATTCACCCTACAAAATGATCTGTACGCCGTCGAAACTGTATGTCATTGCAGGAGGAAAAACAGCGTCAGGAGTACGGTTCGGTTTATCCGGCATGCTGATGATGTACGACTACGAAAAATGGACGTTCATCGACCATACGCCTGCGATGGAAGCATTCGGCATGCAGATAAGGGATTACCTGAGTATCGCGATCCACCCGGATGACCCTGAAAACCTGTTTATCTCCTCTTTTGGGGAAGGGGTGGTCGAATTTAAAAACAACCTGCCCGTCCAGTTATACAATTACAAAAACAGCGCCCTCCAGACCATCCTCAAAGACAATTTACACTATCATTTCATCGACGGACTGTGTTATGACAAGCAGGGAAATCTGTGGATGACCAATTCGGAAGTCAGCCACGCCATCAAAGTATTGGATAAAGAGGGACAATGGCACAGCCTGTTCGTCGAATCGTTAGATACAAAATATACGATCAACGATATCCTCATCACGGCGGATAACTACAAATGGATCAATATACCACGCGTCACATCCGGTATCGCCATATTGGACGATAAGGGCACGTTGGACGACCCCGATGATACATCCGTATTCTATAATTCGTTCAAAGACACGGACGGCAACGATTTTTCGTCTACCGGATATACCTGTATGGCAGAAGATAAGAACAACTATGTATGGGTAGGGACGAACAGGGGGCCTGTCTGTTTTATGAATCCCAGCCGCGCCTTTGACACGTCAAACTTCCGTTGTTCGCGCATTAAATTAACAAACGACGAGGGTTCGCTTTACTATTTCCTCGACAACGTGCGGATCACATGCATCACCGTCGACAGCGGAAACAGGAAATGGATCGGCACGGAAAGCAATGGCGTATACGTATTGAATGAGAGTAACGATGGGATTGTCTATGAGTTCAATACGACAAATAGCCCGCTCCTGTCCGACCATATCTACTCCATCGCGACAAACAACCAAACAGGAGAGGTTTTTATCGGGACGGACAAAGGATTAGTCTCCTATAAAGGCGATGCGACGGAGGGAAAACCTGATTTTTCGGACGTCTATGTCTTCCCCAATCCCGTCCGTCCGGAATTTGACGAACATGTCACCATCACGGGACTGATGGACAATACACAGGTCAAAATAACCGACCTGAACGGGAACATCATCTACCAAACCAAATCCACCGGAGGGCAGGTGACGTGGAATGTCCGTAACCGTTCGGGAAATCGCGTGGCAAGCGGGGTTTACCTCGTCTTGGGCGCAACGGAAAACAGTTCGGAAAGTGTGGTCACCAAAATTGCCGTTGTCAATTAACCCTACATGACGCATGCTGATAAAAGAAGAAACCTTCGCCATAATAAAAGAGAAAAATAACTTCAACTTTATCCGTTTCTTTTTAGCTTACTCCGTTATGTTCAACCATTTCAGTACGTTGACGGAAACAGAGCCTTTCTGGTTGGTCAGCGGGGGATTCAGGGTAAAGGGGTTTTTTGTGGTCAGCGGTTTCCTTGTCATGCTCAGTTACCTGCGTACACAAGGTGTGAAAGCCTTTTTCCGAAAACGTTTCCAACGCATCATGCCTGCCTACGCACTGACCATTATCCTGTGCGCCTTATCGGGCGTGCTGATCTCCAATCTGCCTGCCGCCGATTATTTCACCTCCCGCGAACTGTATACCTACATCATATCAAATATATTGACCCTCAATTTCCTGCACCCTACGCTTCCCGGCGTATTTGAAACAAACGCCTTTCAGGCGGTGAACGGCTCTTTGTGGACAATCAAGGTGGAAATGATGCTTTACCTGACGATACCTCTTCTCTTCCATTTATTGGTCAGGTACAAAAAATCAATCGTTTTGATTGTGGTTTACCTCCTGTCTTTTGCGTATACCTGTACGTTTGATTACCTGCATGATGCAACCGGTAGTGCCACCTATGAATTTCTGAAAAGGCAATTTCCCGGACAGATGACCTATTTTTGTTCCGGTATTATCCTGTTGGTGTATTTCGATACGTTCCGCAAGTACATACGCTACGTCTTTCCTGCCAGCATTCTCCTCCTTATACTCAACCATTACAGCACGCTTTTCCATATCGTCGAACCTATGGCCTTATCGTCTTTTATCCTGTCCGTCGCCTATGGTTTCAAATGGCTGAACGGCATAGCCAATAAGGCGGGAAACTTTTCATACGGCATTTTCCTTTCCCATTTTCCTATTATCCAACTGTTTATCTACCTGAATATAGATGCCTGCAACCAATGGCTATCATTACTTGCCATCACCCTGCTATGTACCGCAATCGGAGTCATTTCATGGAAATACATCGAAAAACCCTGCCTGTATAAAAAGTAAGGGAGAATACACATATTCCGCCGAAAAAAATGTATCTTTACACATTATTTCGTCCGAAAAAATGTATTAAACCGAGATACGATGAAAAGGAAAGCAATGAAACTGTTGGAAGAGTGGAAGTCGGGATATAACCGTAAACCATTAATAGTGAGGGGAGCAAGGCAGGTTGGAAAGACATGGCTGATAAAAGAATTTGCAAAAACGGCTTATGAAAACCACGTCTATGTGAATTTTGAAACGGATGTACTGTTGAAATCGTTATTTACCGCTGATTTTGACATCCGGCGGATACTGACGTCTCTCGAACTTTATGCGGGGATCAAAATTGAACCGGACAAAACGCTTCTTATTTTTGACGAGATACAGGAGGCGGAAAAAGCCCTTACTTCCCTGAAATATTTTTATGAAAATGCATCGCAGTATCATATCATTGCGGCAGGCTCGCTGCTGGGAATCGCCTTACAGAAAAATACCTCCTTTCCCGTAGGAAAAGTAGCCTTTCTGGATTTGTACCCGTTGAGTTTCACCGAGTTTCTGCAAGCCGCAGGCGAAAACGGCCTGGCTGATGTCATCCTCAACGGACAATGGGACATGATGAACGTAGTCAAAAACAAGTATATCGAACGGCTGAAACACTATTACTATACGGGCGGGATGCCGGAAGTGGTCGCCGGGTTTGTGCGCAACAACGATTTCAAGGAGGTGCGCCTTATCCAGCAGCAGATACTCGACGCTTACGAGCAGGATTTTTCCAAACATGCTCCCGTATCCATTGTACCCCGTATCCGTATGTTGTGGAACAGTATTCCGGCGCAATTAGCTAAGGAAAACCGGAAATTCATTTATGGGTTAATCAAGCAGGGCGCCAGAGCCAAAGAATTTGAACTTGCCCTGGCATGGCTGACGGATTGTGGACTGGTTCACAAGGTAAACCGCGTAACAAAGCCCGGTTTTCCCCTGAAAGCATACGAAGATTTCAGCGCTTTCAAACTGTTTTCCGTGGACATCGGCTTGCTTGCCTGCATGTCGCGCCTGGACGCGATGAGCCTCCTGGAAGGAAACATTTTCTTTGAAGAATTTAAGGGAGCGTTGACGGAACAGTATGTATTACAGCAATTGATTACCGAAAAGGCATGTTCCGTATATTACTGGTCTGCCGAAAATTCAGACGGTGAAATAGATTTCCTGTTGCAAACCGGGAACATGGTTATACCTGTGGAAGTGAAGGCTGCCGAGAATCTGCACGCCAAAAGTCTGCGTTTTTTTGTTCAGAAATACAATCCGGAGATTGCCGTCCGGACTTCCCTGTCGGATTTTAGAAAAGAAGAGTGGTTAGTTAATCTCCCTCTGTATGCCGTTAACGGAGTAATTTCTTATTGTAAAGGTCACGGACGGGAGTAATCTTTATTTTTGGACGGGAGTAAAAAAATTTACACGGAACAGGAGCGCGGTTCAGTTACATGATTATATGGGGAGCTACCCAGTTAGGTCGCCGAGACGCTCTAACTACTCCGTCGCGACGCTCTAACTAACGTGAGTTCGATATAAGAAAGAGCCGTCCTGCACGGACCTGTCATTTCTCCTCCCAGAGTTTTTTTTCGGGCAAATCGCTGTCACTTTTCTTGTAATCCATTGCTATTCAATAAAT
>JAISQD010000087.1 GCA_031274415.1 Tannerellaceae bacterium
TAAAAACTGGCTCTTAACGAGAAACCGAAACTCCGCGTCGGAGCTGTAGAACCACCTATCTGAGCCTGATTCGTCCAGTTGGTACCTATACTTGATTCGGCATCGTAGTCGGGCATCGCTTTGTAAATATAGAACAGGTTACGCGCGAACACCGACAGTTGAAGGTTGTTACACAAAAATTTGGAAGAGATGGATTTGGGGAACGTGTAACCAAATGCCAACTCACGCATCTTCACGTATGTTTTGTCGAAGATGGAAACCTCTCCCGAATACTGCGTACCGCTTGTACCCCAGGCATACGTATTGGCCAGCAACCGGTCGACAGGTACGATCTGCGTATTTTTCTGTCCGGTGCTTTCCACGATCCCCTCCTGGATGACGCCGTTGTGGTAGACACGTTCGCCGCCAGGGCCTGCTGTTGCATTGGCATCTATGCCGACCGCCTTTCCACCGTTGTCGTTTCCGGGGAAATAGTACGACAGCCCGCCTCTTTCGGTAGACCTGTTTTCCAGTGATTTTGGCGTAAGCCCCTGGCCTGTCGCATAATGATAGATCTCATTAAAGACCTTGCCGCCGATAGAGTAGTCGATCAAGAGATCGAGGAAGAAGTTTTTGTAGGTAAACTGGTTGATGAAACCGCCGACGACCAAAGGCATGGCGTTCCCGACCATCCCCCTTTCGGAGTCGTTGATATAATAGCCGTTCGCGTCTATCAGCTTATTGCCGTTCGCATCCTTTTTAGGCACCTGCACATAGAAATCGCCCATCGGGCGCCCTACGACCGAGCGGAGTATGGCGGCATCGCCCCCCCACCCTGCATTCTGGATGAAGTCCACTCCCTCGACCAGGTAGGTGACCTCGTTGTAGTTGCGGGACACGTTGAGTGTCGTCGTCCAGGAATAATCCTTGCTCAGGAGAGGCGTCCCGTAGAGGTTGAGTTCAACGCCGTAGTTCTTCATCGAACCGACGTTGAGCCACATCCTTTCTATCCCCGAAGAGCGGGCGAAAGGCGTTTCCAGCAACATATCCGAGATATTCCGGTGGTAATAGGTCAGCTCGAAGCCCAAGCGGTTTTTGGCGAACTTACTTTCCAACCCGATTTCAAACTCTTTCGTCGTTTCGGGGACAAGGGCTGCATTGCCAAGGGTATTGGGCACATGGTCGGTCGTAAAGCCGTTATTGGAACTCCGTTCATACACGACATTGGACTGGTATACGCTGGGCGCATTACCCACGATACCGTAAGAGACGCGCAGTTTGCCATAGTCCCACCAGGCAGGTAACGGATCCCTGAACGCATCGGTAAAGATAAAGCTACCGCTGAAAGAGGGATAGAAATAGGTGTTCCCCCCCTCTTTCAAGGTAGAGGTCTTTTCCTGCCGCCCCGTCACGTCGAGGTACAGGTAGTTGTCCCACGACAGGCCGACAGTCCCGACGTAAGCCGTTTTCAGGAGTTCCTGCGTCTGGTATTCGGTCCTTGCCTGGTAGCGGCTGGCTTGCAGGGCGAACCAGTTTTCGTCGGTCAGGCCGCCGTCGGTATACGACCGCATATTCAGCATACTTTCGGAACGTCCCTGCCATCCGAGGTTGGCGGAGAGCGCCAGCTTTTCGGTGAGCTTCTTATTCACCAACAGCATAATGTCGCCATAGAGGATGTCATACCGCCGTTGGGTAACGGAATAGCTTCCGCTCGGATCGAAAAAGGCGTTCGGCCGCTCGGTAGACTGCTTGTAATTTTCCTTATCGGCGGTAAGGTCGGCCGATAAACGTCCGCGCAAGGTCAGCCAGTTCAGGATCTTCCATTGCGGGGCGACGCTGGCGATCAGACGGTTGGAAGTTTCCTGCATGTGTTTTTCCTGGTTGTTCCACAGGTATTCGCTCAGCCCGCGGACTTCGGTATCGTCCCTCGAGGGTACGATGAAAACTTCGTCGGGCGTAAGCGTCCTGTTGCCCCCCAACGCCGTAGTCTTATACCCAAGGCTCGTTTTATACATCTTCTTGATCAACGATATATCCATAAACGAACCGAACGCATCGGCAGACGACATGTACAGCCCCAGCGCATTCGTCGCACGGTCTGTAATATCCTGGACGATGTAGTTCCCCGAATAGTCGACGCTAAGGGTCTTTGAAATATTCAACGTCCCGACCAGGTTGAAATTATGTTTGGCATAATTCCCGGTCAGCGCATTGGGGATCTCATGGTTAAACGTGTTAGTTCTCATAGAACTAATGCAAAAACCCCAAAAGAGTATTGCCTAATCTTTTGAGGAATAGCAGATTAAAAAAAAGTAAATAATTGAAGAAAATGAATTGGAATCAAACGAATCCCTTTGTGGAAGCGGACTTTTTTTTCATAGTTCTATGAGAACTATGGCACCTAAATAAAATAAATTTGCAAAGAAATACGATAACGAGCACAAATATATCTATTTTTATTCTATTGTTACCAATTATCCCCTATATTTTCGCCAATAATTGTTAATTCCCAAACACTGCGGTTAACAGACGGAAAAGAAAAATGACGCGCCCGCTTTCAAAGGTTGGTCAAAAGACCAGGTGGTCGACGTCATACCCTTTACGGACGGGGGCAATGTCGTACAGTTCGTTCATCGGGCACATGATGTGCTGTGCTAAGGGACGAAAACTGGTTTATAACAAAAAAACCGGTAAAAGTATTCTCTTTTTTCCTTAAAAAGATGTATATTCTCCATTTTATCTATACTTTTGTAGGGAATAACACTGATTCTTAAAAAAATAGATCAGCAATAACAACTTATTATTTATATGTATATGAAAACAACGAATAATTTAATCAGTAAAATCGGGATGTATATTCTCCCTTTATGTTTGTTTTTCAGTTTCTTTGCGAGCTGTGGCACAGACTATGGTGATGAAATTGACCAATTAAGACTCACCATAGATAAAACGGTAAGCCGGTTGGATAGCCTTATCCTGAATGGCGATTACGTAACCAGTGTCGAGTCTAATGGAAATGCTGGCTTTATCATTCATTTCAAAAATTCTTCAATTACTATTAATCACGGAGCGGATGGGAGTGATGGAGAAAAAGGAGATCAAGGTGACAAAGGAGACAAAGGTGACAAAGGTGACAAAGGAGATAGTGGAGATCCCGGGACAGGTGGAACAGTCTGGAGTATAGGTAATGATGGATATTGGTATCAAAACGGTGAACCTACCACATGGTTAGCGGTAGGTACTCCCGGTGCGGATGGCGCTCCGGGTGATCCGGGCGCCCCAGGCACCCCAGGCACTTCATGGGATATCAGCTCTGATGGATTTTGGATAAAGGATGGTGATACTTTAGATATTAAAGCCTATTCACCCCCTCCTGAAATCAATGAAGATGGTTATTGGATCGTTTATGATTGGAATGAGGTCACATTATCATATGAACTGAGAGAAACAACTGACATAGCCACCGGAGCATATATTGTTGATGACCCTGTAAGAAACGTATGGACGTTACATATCCTTCTTAAAGATGATACCGGTAGTACCCAATGGAGAATTATTGATTTGCCGAAAGCCCCCATCGCTACTGCCAGTATTGAATTTTTGGGATTTGTTAAAGACCCGGATTTAATCAGTAGGGGCGCTATAAGTTTATCAGGTGACTTACAACAAGATCTGGATTTGCGTTTCTGGCATGTTGACTCGGTGGTAGCTGTTTACGACAATAGAAAGGATACAACATGGACAGGATCGAAAAAGATCGAAAAAGGACAAGTGTTAAGTGGCGCGAAGGCGTATGCCATTATCAGAGTGTCGCCGACCGATGTCAATGTTTCGGCACTTTCGTTTATTCTTCAAAATTCCCAAGATACGGTGCCTATCGAACTTGGTAAAGCAGAAAAGGTCAGATCCCTGTTGACAAAGGCAAATGACAGTAACGGATTGTATGCCATTCCTTTTAAAAGCTTCACCGGAGTCTATACGTCAGTGACCGATCTTACCAATAAGTTTATTAATAAGTTCAAAACGAATGCCCTCTATGCGCTTTCTACTGACAGTCTTTTATCAAATTACGGTCCAGGAACGATTGATGTTGTACTGCAGACCCCGCCTGC
This sequence comes from Tannerellaceae bacterium, assembly GCA_031274415.1. Taxonomy (GTDB): domain Bacteria; phylum Bacteroidota; class Bacteroidia; order Bacteroidales; family Tannerellaceae; genus DFXE01. The sequence continues at coordinate 4,092 of JAISQD010000087.1, forward strand.
GCTCGAAGGAATGGTGGTTAAAGTGAGTGGTGTCACATCAACAGAAAGGACAACTGATGGTAATTATCCTGTATTTCGCGTAGAGGTAGACAAGAGATATGACATCACATTTAGCCCTGATTCGGTTTATGACTACTATATTGAAACTGTTGGCGGCAGTCCCACAGATGATATTGTGATCACCGATCATGTATTCACACTGACAACCCAAATTGGTGTCGATTTGTATATATATAAACTTCATGCGGACGGTAGAATATATCGTGAACGGATTCATATAACAAGCATACCTATATAAAAGAAATAAATTAAATTGAATTGGCGCGGGAAGCATCTAAGCATGCTCCCGCGCCATTTTTTTTTGTACCCCCTTTCCTGATTGCTCTATATTCCGGAACGCCCTTCCGGAGTGCTTTTTCCGTCGCTAATGAGGAAGATGCGGAAAGTATTAAGGATAACTTTTCCGATGTCTAAGTTTTTCTTTGCACAGGTTATCAGCTATTTGTTATTCGACAGTTGTCGAACAGCTGTTTGACAGTTGTCGAACAGCTGTCCGACAGCTGTCAAACAGCTGTTCGACAACTGTCAAATAAGGATTAGATATAGACATCGAAAAAGAATTGTCTAAGGGGAATTAAAAAGCCCTACCTATGAAAAATATTTTTGTGCTTAGGGGGTGATCTTCTGAATTATGTTGTATTTTTGCCTGTCAATTGATCATTAAACGAATAGATAACCATGAAATGCACACGACGGACTTTTATTAAATCAGGGCTGCTTGCAACGGCCGGAATCCCTTTACTTCAAGGATGTGTTTTAAGTGAGAATAAAGAGGTACGCGATGAACTGTTTGAACTTTTCCGCAACCCTCCAGGATCGTCAAAACCCTTTGTCCGCTGGTGGTGGAACGGGGATAAACTGTCGGCGAAAGAGATACTCCGCGAACTGGATATCATGAAAGAGGCCGGCATCGGAGGCGTGGAAATCAACCCGATCGCTTTTCCGGGAGGCGACGATCTGGGCATTCCCTCCATGACATGGCTGAGCCCCGAGTGGATTGAGATGGTGAAAGTCGCCCTCAAAGGCGCCGACGAGCGGGGGATCACCTGCGATATCATTGTGGGTTCGGGGTGGCCTTTCGGAGGCGAGTTCCTTCAGCCGGAAGAACAGTCTCAGCTGCTCACGCTGACGGGACAGAAAGTCACCGGTCCCGGACGGATCGAACTCAAAACGGAAGATTTACTGAAAGAGGCGTCGCCACAGGTTCACTCGACGTTCAAAGGGGCATTCAGCGAACTGCACTCCCTGCATCTGGCGCCGGTCGAGATGAGTGTCTTTACCCCCACCCAACCCTTGCCTTTCGAAAAGGGCAGCGAAACGGTTACGGTGGATATTCCCGAAGGGGAGTACGTCCTGTATGCGTTGGTGAAAGTCGTTGGTTTCCAATCCGTGATCAATGGCGCACCCGGTGCGGCAGGGCCGGTACTGAATCATTACAACCAGGAAGCGGTGGAGAAATTCCTGAACCGGATGTCCGATCATCTCTTCCCTGCCATCAAAGGGAAAGGCTTCCGGGCTATGTTTTGCGACAGTATGGAGCTGGAGGGCGCCAACTGGTGTTACGATTTTCCGGAAGAGTTCCGCCGTCGCCGCGGGTATGACGTAGAGCCGTACCTGCCGTTTATTCTTTATAAGGTAGGGCACATGGGGCACGCCGTCGAGGGGACGGTCGCTACGCTCCTCACCGGCGCGGCGAAAGAGGAGGTCGACCGGGTTCGTTACGACTTCTTTGTCACCTGTATGGAAGTGATGCGCGACCGCTTCCTGCGTCCCTATACGCAATGGTGCAACCAACACGATTATAAATCGAGGGTACAGACCTACGGGCGGGAGTTTCATCCCCTCGAAGCCTCTATGGAGGTGGATATCCCGGAATGTGAAACGTGGCTGTGGTTTGCCGACGCCGAGAAGAAGCAGACTATGGCGGATAATCCGGCCTATACCAATGTCAATAAATTTGTCGCTTCGGCTGCCCGCTTTTCCGGGAAAAAGATCGTCAGCTGCGAAGAGATCACCAATACCAGCGCGGTATTCAATGCCACGCTGGAACGGATCAAAGTCGTCGGCGACCAGAGTAACCTGTCGGGCGTCACACACTCCATTCTCCACGGATTCAATTACAGTCCGGTCGAAGTGCCTTTCCCGGGATGGATCCGGTACGGCACTTTCTTGAATGAACGCAACCCCTGGTGGCCCTACTTCAAGCTTTGGGCAACCTACAAAGCGCGGCTGTCGACCGTCTTCCAGGAAACAGAACCCTTTGCCGATATCGCCGTCATGCATCCCCTGGCGGATATGTGGACAAAGCACGGCCCCCAGCGCGATCCGTTCCCAGGCCTCCTCTACCCGGCATACCAGTATAAGGTATGGGAAAGCATACACCGCAGCGGAAACAGTTGCGATTATATCAGCGAAAATATCCTCCAGCAAAGTACCTTTAAGAAAGGGTTCCTGACCTATAACACCCGCACATACCATACGTTGATCCTGTTGGAAACGGAATCCATCCAGCCGGAGACTGCCACGGCTTTAGCCGAATTTGTCCGCGCCGGCGGCAAACTGATCTTCGTCGGGAAAGAGCCGCACCAATCCCCCGGGTGGAAAGGCCACGAGGAGAATGACGCCAAGGTGAAACAAACCATCGACGCCCTGAAGCGATCCGCCTCCCCGTCGCAGTTGTTCACCGTACCCGCTCCGGGAGAAGACATGCTCGCATGGTTTAAAGGCATACAGCAGCAGTGCGGCATCCAGCCATACCTGCAGATCGACGCCCCCAATCCATACGTCAGCCAGATCCGTCACCGGACGAAAGAGCGAGACTTTCTCTTCATCGCCAATTACAGTACCGATCAGCGGATTGACCTGAATGTCCGGTTTACCGAAGCGGGCGGCAGGACAGCCTGGATATGGGATGCGGAAACGGGAGAGAAATACCCCTATCCGTCCGCAGCCGCCGGAGGGGAGTTGCATGTCGACCTCCATCCCGCCACCTCGCAACTGATCGTCTTTGAGAAAGCGGCCGAGACAACCGCCACCCCCGCCTCGCCGGAAGAAAATCCCCAAGGCATTGAGCTGCGCGGATGGAAAGTCAGGCTGGAACATATCAACGGCCAGACCGGAGAGCTGGACATGGAGATACCGGTAGACCTGTCCGCCGACCCCCGCACCCAGTCCTTTGCCGGACACCTGTACTATACCAAAGAGCTGGAAGGCACGGCAGTAAGCCACTATCTGGATCTCGGACGGGTTTACGGCGTGTCGGAAGTAACCGTCAACGGCGAACCCTTAGGATGTAAATGGTACGGCCGGCACATCTACCGCCTTCCCGAACACCTGGCAAAAGCCTCCACCAAAGCCATCGAGGTAAAAGTCACCACAACGGTAGGCAACTACCTCAAGTCCTCCCCCGACAATAAAACCGGCTACGGCTGGACGAGCTGGCAACCCTTTCAACCGCTCGGCCTCGTAGGGCCGGTCAGGTTATTGTAAAAAATCTTTGGCGGGTTTTCTTTGAATTTTGGCGATAAATGCTTTTCTTTGGGCTATGAAATTGATGATATTGGTAGGTAAAGAGAGGCATTTTATGCTGAAAACAGGGTGTCTGGCGGTGATACTGTGTATCTTGGCGGCGTGCGGTAACGACATTGAAGACCACCTGGAAGGGAAATGGCAATTGCAACAGGTAGAGACAGATGGTATTGTACAAAACGTCGATACGATCTTTTATAATTTCCAAACCTCGCTCTTTATGTATCAGGTCTATATTCCGTCGTTAGAGCTATTTTACTATTCGTACGGTTTTAAGGATATAGACGATACACGGCTCTCTTTGGAGATTCTCGATCAGTTCCTGTTGCCTTATACCGACTGGGAATCAACGAAGCGAACGTTTATGATCGAGCAGTCGTCGCAAAGCCGGCTTGTGCTGAGCAGTGGAAGCAAGCGGTATACGTTTCGTAAGTTTTAACACAATTATACCATTTTATAATGAAAAAGAAAAGTTTCACTTTGTTGTTGGCGACAACGCTCGCGGGCAGCCTGTTATGTTCGTCCTGTATCGGTTCCTTTGGGTTGACGAACAAGTTGTTGACATGGAATAAAGGGATAGACAGCAAATTAGTCAATGAACTTGTTTTTATCGCTTTATGGGTTATTCCGGTGTATGAAATTTCGGCGGTAGCCGATCTTTTTATTTTTAACGCCATCGAATTCTGGAGCGGAGAGAATCCTGTTGCCGATGCCGGAAGCAGCAAAACAATCGACACGGCAAACGGCATTTATACGGTTCAGACAAACGAAGACGGCTACTCCATCCGGAAAGAGGGAGAAGACGAAACCGTCGACCTGATTTTCGATGGCCGGGATAAAAGCTGGAGCGTCGAGGCAAACGGGGAGAACCATAAGCTATTCCGGTATACCGGCGACGGCGAAGCGGTCGTCTACCTCCCTGATGGACAAGAAATGAATATCGAATTAAACTCCGCCGGTATACTGGCTTTCCGGCAAGCAATACATAGTTATTCCTATGCCGCACGTTGATGCGGCCTTTTCTACATCCAAAAAACAGTGAATTATGAAACATGTATTCCAAAACTTATTACTTGGCGCAGCCATATGTTCTTCCCTGACGGGAGCGGAAGCGGTTGCGGTGGAAAAAAATGATCCGAAACCTTACTGGCAAGACCTCCGTGTCGTCGCCGTAAATAAGGAGTCGCCGCGTTCGTCGTTTATGACGTATGCCGATCGCCAAACAGCGTTAACCGCCCGGTACGGGAACAGTCCCTATTATGCTTTATTGAATGGCGTATGGAAATTTTATTATGTAGACTCGTATAAGAAATTGCCGGAGAATATCACCGATCCGTCGATCAGTACAGCCTCCTGGCATGATATTTCGGTGCCGGGGAACTGGGAAGTGCAGGGACACGGCATTGCCATTTATACCAATATCAGGTATGAATTTAAACCCCACAATCCGGCGCCTCCCCTTTTGCCCGAAGAGAATCCGGTAGGCGTATACCGTCGCGATATCGACATACCTGCCGGATGGGAAGGGCGTGATGTCTACCTGCATATCGGCGGGGCGAAGTCAGGCCTGTACGTATACCTGAATGGCGAAGAGGTCGGTTACAGCGAAGATTCCAAGAATCCGGCCGAGTTCCTGATCAACCCCTATATGAAGCCTGGGAAGAATGTGCTGACACTGAAAATATTCCGCTGGAGTACGGGTTCTTATCTGGAATGCCAGGATTTCTGGCGTATAAGCGGTATCGAAAGGGATGTCTTCCTCTATTCACAACCGAAGATGGCGATACAGGACTTTCGTGTGGTCTCGACTTTGGACGATCAATACAGGGATGGTATATTCAAGTTGGCGGTTGATATAAAGAATCATACCGGTAAAACCAAAGGAGTCACGATCGGCTATGAATTGGTAGATGCCAAAGGTGCGACGGTTGCCGCGGAAGAGCGGAACGCCTGGGTGGGGAACGACATACAAACAGCAAGTTTTGAAACACGTATTCCTTCTGTCGCCCAGTGGTCGTCGGAACATCCGAATCTGTTTAAGCTATTGATGACCGTAAAGGAAGAGGGTAAGATCACCGAAGTTGTTCCTTTCAATGTCGGTTTTCGCCGGATAGAGATCAAGGAGACAACCCTGCTGGCACAGAACGGGAAACCGTATACCTTACTCTTCATCAACGGTCAGCCCATCAAACTGAAAGGCGTAAACATTCATGAGCATAACCCGGAAACAGGGCATTATGTCACCGAAGAGATCATGCGCAAAGATTTCGAGCTGATGAAACGGCATAACCTGAACTCCGTGCGTCTCTGCCATTATCCGCAAAACAGGAGATTCTATGAGCTATGCGACGAATATGGGTTGTATGTCTATGACGAAGCAAACATCGAATCGCACGGCATGTATTACAACCTGAGTAAAGGACGTTCTTTGGGAAATAATCCGGAATGGCTCCATGCCCATCTTGACCGTATCGCCAATATGTATGAACGGAACAAAAACTATCCGTCCGTCACCTTTTGGTCGTTAGGTAATGAGGCAGGAAACGGATACAACTTTTACCAGGCCTATCTATGGATAAAGGGGAAAGACAAAAACGGGATGAATCGTCCGGTGAACTACGAGCGTGCTCTCTGGGAATGGAATACGGATATGTTCGTGCCTCAATATCCCAGTGCCGAATGGCTGGAAGAGATAGGAAAAACAGGTAGCGACCGTCCGGTTGTACCGTCCGAATATTCACATGCCATGGGTAATTCGAACGGTAATTTATGGGATCAGTGGAAAGCGATTTATACCTACCCCAACTTACAGGGCGGATATATCTGGGACTGGGTAGACCAGGGTCTCCTGGCCGTAGATAAAAACGGGCGTTCCTATTGGACATACGGCGGGGATTATGGCGTAAACATGCCAAGCGACGGGAATTTCCTTTGCAACGGGTTGGTCAATCCCGACCGCCGGCTGCATCCGGCCATGGCCGAAGTGAAGTATGCGCATCAGAACTTTGGCTTTGAAGCCGTAGACGCCGCAAAGGGACTATTCCGCGTGACGAACCGCTTTTATTTCACCAATAGTAGCAAGTATGCCATCCAATATACCGTTATGGCGAATGAAAAGCAGGTGGGAGGCGGCAAGCTGGCGTTGAACCTTGCGCCTCAAGCGTCGGATACGGTAACGATTCCTGTCGTTGCGACGTTGAAAGAACAACCGGGAGTAGAGTATTTTGTGAACTTTAAAGTGACCACCACACAGACTGAAACATGCATCCCTGCCGGATATGAGATAGCCCGTGACCAATTCCTTCTTTCGCTTACGGCAAAGAAGAAGGAGTATAAAAGCAGTGGTAAACCCGAGTTGACAACGTCGTCCGATGGCGACCTGCTAACGGTTTCTTCTTCGAAAGTAACCTTTATATGTAATAAGAAAACAGGCATTGTCTCTTCCTACAAAGTGGACGGGATCGAGTATTTTGCCGGAGGTTTCGGTATACAACCCAACTTCTGGCGAGCCCCCAATGACAACGATTACGGCAATGGCGCTCCGAAACGCCTGCAGGTATGGAAAGAAAGCAGTAAGCATTTCCGTGTGACGGATGCGGATATCCAAACAGTTGGCGGCAATGCCGAGCTTAGCGTAAGCTATCAGTTGGCCGCCGGAAACGTATACATAATTAAATACACCGTGTATCCCAGCGGCGTAGTCAATGCTTCCGTCCGGTTTACCGCAGCGTCTTCCGCTCCGGAAGTACCCCGTATAGGCGTGCGTTTCCGCCTGCCGGCCGTCATGAACCAGGTACAATACTTTGGGCGCGGGCCGGAAGAAAACTATGTCGACCGCAATGCCGGTACGATCGTCGGATTGTACAAGAGCACGGTGGAAGATCTCTATTTCCCGTATGTCCGCCCACAAGAGAACGGGCATCATACCGATGCGCGCTGGGTGGCGTTGACGGGAGGGAAAACGCCCGGCCTGCTGATAGAAGCCGACGACGTGATCGGGTTTAATGCGCTGTGCAATTCGATCGAAGACTTCGATTCGGAAGAGGCGTTGCCCCATCCCCGCCAGTGGACAAACAGTTCGCCGGAAGAGATTGCCAACCGAGACGAAGAGGCTGCCAGGCATGTGCTGCGAAGAATGCATCATGTGAATGATATCACCCCCCGCGACTATGTCGAAGTATGCGTGGATATGAAACAGCAGGGTGTTGCCGGCTATGATAGCTGGGGCGCCCGTCCGCAACCCGGGTATACCATTCCGGCCAATCAGGAATACAACTGGGGATTTACCTTGATTCCTGTCAGGAACGAAAAGAGCATTCACAGTGTAAAGGGATACCGATACCTATAAGAGAGATGAAAAGAGTTCGCACAATAGAGATATGCGCCAATTCGGCGCAGAGTTGTGTAGAGGCGGAAGCCGGTGGCGCACAGCGTGTGGAGCTTTGCGCCGCCATACCCGAAGGGGGTGTTACGCCCAGTTATGGAGAGATCCGGACGGCGCAGGAGATGACTTCGTCTATTGCTATACATAGCATTATCCGTCCGCGCGGGGGTGATTTTTTATACACACCGGCAGAAATTCAATCCATGATGTATGACATTGAGATGGTTAAAGGGCTGAACATACAGGGGGTTGTCTTTGGCTGCCTGACCAAGGAGGGGGATATCGACGTGGCGTTGTTGCAAAAGCTTGTAGCCGCCGCCAAGCCTCTTTCCATCACGTTCCATCGTGCATTCGACGTCTGCCGAGATCCTTTTAAGGCGTTGGAACAGATCATCGAAGCAGGCTGCGACCGTATTCTTACTTCCGGCCAACAGCCGGATGCCGTAAAGGGAATCCCGCTCATTGCAGAGCTGGTGAAACGGGCTGCCGGACGTATTGTCATTATGCCGGGCTGCGGCGTGCGGGAAACGAATATTGCCCAAATAGAAGCTGCGACAGGTGCGACGGAATTTCATACTTCCGCCCGGAGCGTGCTGTACAGCCGGATGGAGTACAGGAACGAACAGGTACCTATGGGAAGTAGCGTTGTTACCTCCGAGTTCGAAACTGTACAAACCGACCGGAAGAAAGTCGCCGCCTGCCTGTCGTCTTAGTGACTCAGAAAGTCGGCATACAAATCCTTCAGCCGTTTGCGTAGATGCAGGACGGCATAATGTTTTCTTGATAGGAGGGTATTGACGGGCGTACCGGTGGTTTCGGCTATTTCTTTCACCGGGATACCGTCCAATTCGGTGAGTTCAAATATTTCACGCTGTTCGGGCGGTAATTCGGCAAGGGCGGCATCCAACTCCGTCCAGACGAGCGAGCGCAAATATTCCGTTTCCGGTGAAAGCGGCGCCTCATCCCAGGCAAATAAACGCGTTGAAAAACCGGTCAATATCTCGTCGTCGCTTTCATCGTCATCATAAAAAGGCAGCGCCGCTTCGCGCTTCCTGGCGCCATAGTTAATAATCGTATTCCGTGCCACACGGTATAGCCATGCCGTTACCTGTTCGATCGGATTCAGCGTACTTTCTGTCGTTTTTACGAATTGCCACAGCACATCCTGAAGAATATCTTCCGCGTCTTCCTTGTTCGTAACCCGTTTCCGGATAAAGGCTTTCAGACGCGGTTGATGTTCTTCGACTAACTTTTCAACAGATTGACGAACAGTCGGTTTACTCATGTTTAAAGAAATGTTCATGCCTTTTATGGATAAATTCTTTCCGTTCTTCGGGCGTCATCTTCATCCATTTTTCGTGGACAGGATTGTGATGCCCATGCATACCCATCATTTTTCCGATACGCCCAAAGAACAGGCGGGCAAGGACAAGCAGGCCCGAAGCCTGCCAGAAACTGATGGCTGCCAGTCCGAAAATATCCGGCACAAGAACATTCCACAACACCATAACAACTACGCCTAAGCCGGCTAATGTCGCCAACGCAAAAAAAATGTGCTTCATAATATGTGCTTTCATCTTTATTGAGATTTTAATTGATTACTGATTCTATTCATTTCTCCTGTATTCACCCGCTCGACCAGTTCAAGGGCATTGAATTTGCATCTCCCCAAACAGTCTCCACAGGCCGTGCATTTGTCGGGATTTTTTACTGCGGCGTGCATTCCCGTTTCGTCCTTTACCATCTCCAATACGCGGTGTGAGCATCTTTTGATGCAACGCCGGCATCCGGTACAATGGCTCTCCACAACACGGATCACCCTCTTCCTTGCTCTCTTCCTCCCGTGTAGCTTGCCTGCAATCATCAGCACAAACACAATTCCCACGCTAATATACACTATATTCATCTTCTTTTCTGCATTAAAAAGTTATTTTCCGGGATTGCCCCCTACTTATGAAGACAAATGAGATGGAAAAATATTTTATCAGGAAGCAAAAAAAATCACGAATGTGTCAGTCCAAAGATTTCATTTTCTATCGGAATGAGTAAGATATAGGCATCATGAAAGCCGGTTAAAATAGTGTAAAAAAGGATATGTTAATTCTACTCTGGTAAAATAAAACATGTCTTGAAACCATCGCCCCGTATGTGGATGAATTTATCAACTTTGCCAAAGAACACCCTGAATTATTTTTTTATGTTACTCGTATCATGCACGTTTTGGGCAAAATACATTTTCCATAAACATAGATGATTTTGGCGTTTCGTCCTACTTGCGTTGTAGAATGTTGGATGGCGTACCTTATAAAGGATTTGGCATTTCAGCGCAAAGTATGAATTACTGTCAAAATATATTGCAGTATCTGCTTATAGTGGAAGACTCTCTTTAAGAAGAAGTTCTTATATTTTAAAGAAAGACTGTTTTCTATATTATAAAGACGAGATTGATTTCTGTATAAAACACAAATTGATGACATTAGAAGATGATATTCTCTATATTACCCCCGAAGGATTTAAAAATTATGGTGCGGTCTTTTCTTTATTCTATTTAACGTGAGTTCGATATAATATTAGAACAAGATAAGTTATTTTGATCCACAAAGTCGACCTTGATAGATGGCTTCTTTTGCAAGAAACTAACTGTACGCCAGCAGTCCTGCTATCAGATTGGCAATAAAGTTTGCAAAACATCTGTGCCGGGTATGTGCGACCTGGCAGATGTTTTTGAGTTCATCATTCACAGATTCAACAAGCCTGCGCATGCTTACTTTATGGGAAAAGTTTGAATGCGTATTTATCGACATAGACCAATATTGGTGATATCATACACAAACTGCTTAATCGGGACTTTAGCCGCGTAGTGATACTTGTGAAAAGAATAATTGCTTTTGAGAAGAAAATAATTCCCGTTTGATTTTTTTTTAGTACTTTTGCTCTCATGTTTTATATATAATAAATGAACGAAATGACAACATCTCAGCATATTCGTAAAACGCCACCGCCAATCATACGAATAAACACGCCTAAAAAACTTATTGCTTTTGGTTGGTACGGAGGTAAATTTTCACACCTTGACTGGTTATTACCCCAATTACCCGGTTGTTTACATTATTGCGAACCGTTTGCCGGTTCCGGTGCAGTTTTGTTGAATAAACATCCTTCGCCGGTTGAAACCTATAATGATATTGACGGCGAAGTGGTTAATTTTTTCAAAGTTTTGCGCGAAGAAAAAGAGGCTTTGATTGAACAGATTGCTCTAACACCCTTTTCAAGAGAAGAATTTGGACTTGCCTGCGAATTAAATCCTGATTTATCAAACCTTGAACGTGCACGGCGTTTTTACATCCGCGCTCGTCAAGTTCGTACAGGTTTGGCACAAACGGCTACTATTGGGCGTTGGGCAAATTGTAAAAACACAAGTCGTGCAGGTATGAGTGGCGTTGTCAGCCGCTGGTTGGGCGGGGTTGAGCAGCTTGAATTTATCGCGGAACGACTTTTGAGAGTGCAAATTGAAAATCGCCCTGCCATTGATGTTATTAAATTGTACGATGGAAAAGAAACTCTTTTTTATTGCGACCCTCCCTATATTCATGAAACACGAGGCGATACAAAATCTTACGGTTACGAAATGGACAATTCCGCCCATAGAGAATTGGCAGCAACGCTCAATGCCGTTGAAGGGCTTGTTGCACTTTCCAATTACGAGTGTGATTTGATGGAGGAATTATATCCGTCAGGAAAATGGACAAAAATATACAGTCCGGTAAAAACAATCCATTCGACAAAGGATGTACGGCAGGAAGTTTTATGGGTTAATTATAACCCTGAAAAACAAAATTCAAAACATTTTATTTCCCTCTTTTCCCATGAACAATGACATTGCTCCTCTTGATATTCTGGAAAGTTTGTTTGAAAAAGCAAAGGACAATTTGCCTGAAAGCGCTGTCAAATCCGAAGAAATACGACAAAAGATAGAATTTATTTGCCGTTGCAATGCCAACAAAGCGCCTATTCGCTTTCTGATGTCGTGTCTACTTGCCAAAATTCACAATCCCCAGGTGGACATTCGGAAACCTTACACGGAAATTGAAGGGGACGATACCTATTCGGGACGATTTTATGATGAAAAATATGTAGAATTATTGGTGCATAAATATAAACTACCCTGCAATCCGACTACCGCCTATTTAACGCCTGCATTTAGAAATCTCGACCGACTTTTAACGACAAAACTTGTGTTAGTCGGCAGACCAAGAGAAGTATATGTTTTCGCTTTGGAAATTTTAGAAGAAGTATATACGCAACCGGACATAGCTGCAAATATTCTTCGGGAAATTATTCGTTTCCTGCTGATAATCAAAAAAGAAGATGAGCGGAGAATGGAACAGTTAATTGCCGATTTGAAACAAACGGACATTTTACCGCTTTCTTCGGAAGAAATTGTTACACTACTCACACAACACTTGCATTGCAAACATTCAAGCCGTTTGCCGGTGCTTATCGTGGCTTCGGCTTATCAAACCGTAAAAGACCAAATAGGAGAAACGCATAAATCTATTGAAGCGCATAATGCAGCCGACAGGCAAACCGGTTCGTTGGGCGATGTGGAAATTATCTTGACCAACGAATACGAAATAGTTACTTGTTATGAAATGAAAGACAAACGGGTAACTAAAACAGATATTGATGTCGCGTTACAAAAATTATCCGTAGATAAAATAGATAACTACATTTTTATAACCACAGATGTAATTGAAACAGAAGTTGCTGAATATGCCAAAAATTTATACGAGAAAACAGGAATTGAATTTGCCGTGTTGGACTGTATCGGATTCATTCGTCATTTTCTGCATTTCTTTCACAGGCAACGAAATACATTTTTGAATATTTTTCAGTCAATGGTTTTGTCAGAACCAACAAGCGCTGTATCCCAACCGTTGAAAGAGGCGTTTTTGGCGTTGAGAAGGGCTGCGGAAGGGGATAGGAGATAATTTATCAATTACGGCTGAGATGGAAAAATATTTTATCAGGAAGCAAAAAGTTTGAAGTTTAACGGAAAATAGTTAGATTTGTTTTCTTGATCTTAAATAGTATGAAAATGGAACGTTTACTGCATTATGTGTGGAAATACAAGTTATACTCGTCTGCCGGTTTGGTTACCGTAGACGGACTTCCTGTTTCCGTTCTTGACCAGGGGATACACAATACGGCGGATGCCGGCCCTGATTTCTTTAATGCCAAACTGAATATTGGTGGGACGACCTGGGTGGGCAATATTGAAGTACATGATAAAGCCTCTGATTGGATAAGGCATAACCATGATAAAAATAAAGCCTATGATTCCGTGATTCTTCATATTGTCGGGTTATGTGACGCCGATATTTATCGTACGAATGGGGAAACGATCCCTCAGGCTGTATTGACTGTTCCGGAAGCTATCCGGCGCAATATAGACTGGCTGCTTCACCGTGATGTGTCCATCCCCTGTCTTCATGCCCTTAGCGAAGTCGATCCCGTTTTTCATTCTTCCTGGTTAGACGTTTTATTGAGTGAGCGGCTGGAACGGAAAATGTTGGATATCTTCAAGTTGTTGGATCAATATGCGAACGATTGGAATGAGGTCTTTTACATTACTTTGGCACGTAATTTCGGGTTTGGAATCAATAGTGACGCTTTTGAACAGTTGGCAAAAAGCCTGCCTTTACGCTGTATCCTGAAGCAACGAAGCAGCAGTTCGCAAGTCGAGGCGATGTTGTTCGGACAGGCAGGTATGTTGCAAAGCGAAGAACAATGCCATTATTACCGGCTCTTGCAACAGGAATATGCCTTTTTACGCCATAAGTTCGGGTTAAAACCGCTGGATGCCTCGCTGTTCAGGAATTTGCGCATCCGTCCGAATAACTTTCCGCATCTCAAGTTAGCCCAACTGGCTTCGATCCTGAGGGAGCATGATACGTTGTTCTCTGTGATCCTGAAAGAAGAGGATACGGCACAACTGAGGAGCTATTTTCGTCTTGCCCCCTCCTTTTATTGGGACACACACTATCATTTCCGCCATGCTTCGCCACAGAAAGAGAAGTTGCTGGGAGAAAATGCGGTGAACATTTTGTTGATCAATACGGTTGCTCCCCTTCTTTTCGCTTTCGGGCGAAAGAACAATTTGCCGGAATATGCCGAACGTGCCATCGCCCTTTTGGAACAGATCCCTTTGGAACAAAACACCATTGTTTCGACTTTCTGCCGGGCTGGCATCCGGGCCTATCATGCCGGGGACAGCCAAGCTTTGATTCAACTGAAACGGGAATATTGCGAGAAGAAGAAATGCCTCTATTGCCAGATCGGGTTTCAGCTGTTGAAACGTGCAAATATCTGTAAATAGACTTAAAACTATGGGAGAAAAAGGGGTATTACAAGGGATTTTATCTATTTTTGTTTCGTGATAGATATAATGAAGAATTAGGATGGGAAATCCGTATACAAGAGATAGTTTAAGGGTATTCGTAGGGGTTTTTATGTTAGCGGCAATATATGCATGCGCCAATATTGGAACGCCCAACGGAGGGCCATATGACGAAAATCCCCCCCGGTTTGTTAGTAGTACGCCTGCTATCAACCAGATAAATTACAAGGGGAAGAAGGTCGAAATTATTTTCGATGAACTGATACAGATAGAAAAACCGTCCGAGAACGTCATTATTACGCCTCCCCAATTGGAAATGCCGGTTATACGCGCATCAGGGCGTAAAGCGACTGTCGAACTGCATGATACGCTGAAGGAGAATACAACGTACACCATTGATTTCACCCATTCGATTTCCGATAATAACGAAAAGAATGCATTGGAGAATTTCACCTTTGCGTTTTCCACTGGAGACGTCATCGACTCGTTGGAGGTGTCGGGTTACTTGTTGCGTGCGAGCGACCTGGAGCCGATGCCGGGGATAACGATCGGGCTACATAACAATCTGGAAGATTCCGCTTTCACTTCCGAAGCCTTTGTCAGGACTTCACGTTCGAACGACAAAGGCCGGTTCACGATCCGGAATATCGCTCCCGGTACGTACCGTATCTATGCGCTTCAGGACATGAACCGTGATTACCGGTTCGACCAACCGGGCGAAGAGATCGCCTTTTCCGATTCATTGATCGTCCCTACATTCGAGTTTACTTCCCGGCAGGATACGGTATGGAAAGATTCGTTGACAGTGGATACGGTGATGACGGTTCATTATACCCGCTTTATGCCCGATGATATTGTCCTGTGTCTGTTTAAAGAAGATTTCGAACGGCAATTCATGCAACGGCCGGAGCGAGCGGAAGAGAATCGTTTTACGTTGCATTTTAACGCGCCTTTGGATACGCTCATATCACCCGTTCCGCTGAACTTTACCCCTTCGGACAGCAGTTGGTATGTCGCACAATGGGCGGAAGAGAAGAAAAGTATTCATTACTGGCTGACGGATTCGATGCTATGGAAACGGGATACGTTGCTGATAGCGGTCGATTACTTGAAAAGCGACTCGTTGAATGTGCTTCGTCCGCAAACCGATACGCTCTCTTTATCCATCCGCCGCCGTCCTGCGGCCGGGTCAAGCAGGAAGAAAAAAGACGAACCGGAGCCGGTTGTTTTTCTGGGAATGAATAGTAAGGCGACGGGATCGGTGAATGTGTTTGATACGGTTTCGGTCGTATTTGACGAACCGGTGTTAAACATGGAGAAGGAATGGTTTACCCTTCACCAAAAGATAGACACGCTTTGGACGCCTGTTGAGTTTGATTTTTATCCCGATTCCGGTAATCCGCTCTGTTTTTATATCCATCGTAAATGGATATACGAAGAGGAGTTCCGGCTGGAAGTTGATTCGGCGGTCATTTACAGTATTTACGGCAAATGGAACAATCGTTTCAACAACACCTTCAAGATAAAGAAGAAGGATGAATACGGTAATCTGTATATCAATATATCTGATGTAGACACGACCGCTTTTGCCGAATTACTTAATTCGAACGACATGCCTGTGCGTAGAGCCAAGGTAAAAGATGGCGGCGTCCTCTTTATGGATTTGAAACCGGATAAATATTATGTCCGGCTTATTGTAGACCTGAATGATAACTTCCAGTGGGATACGGGAGAATATGCCGAAAAACGTCAGCCGGAAGAGGTCTATTATTATTCGAAGGAAATTACAATTACTCAAAACTGGGACATTGAAGAGTCGTGGTCTGTCAAATCGCTGGACATTACCCGTCAGAAGCCTTTAAGTATTACGAAGAATAAACCGAAAGAATCGACTAAAAAGAAAAGGGATTATAGAGATGAAGGAAGGCAGCAGTCATCGTCATCCGGAGGAAATCCGATGCAAAATATCGGCAGGCCATTTTAACAGGTACCTGTTTCTATGGACGTTTTGCCTGATTCTGTTTTCGGCTAAAACAGATGCACAATGTCCTGCGTGGAAAGAGATGTTCTATCACGGGGAGCAGATCGACTATGATATCTATTTTAAGTGGGGGTTAATCATGCCCAAAGCCGGATTAGCCTCTTTCCATGTAAAGAAAACGACCTATCAACAGCATCCCGCCTGGCAGTACCAGCTCATATTCCGTACCGTAGGAGTGGTTGATAAATTCTATAAGATGAGGGATACGATAACGACTTATTTCACACCGGAACATGCGGTGTTATTCAGTTCCAAGCGGACAAATGAAGATAATTATTTTTTGGTAGACGAACTGACCTTTACTCCCAAAGGCAAAAAAACGCATATCCGTTCACATCGTTATACCCCGTCAGCAACCAAGTTTGATACCCTGCTTGTTGTTGAGAATTGCGTATATGATTTGATGACTGCCGGCATGTACTTGCGTTCGATTGATTGGGAGACGTTAAAAACAGGCGATGAGTTGTCTTTCAAAGTCGCTATGGGACGCGATATCATTCATGCCAGTTTCCGTTATACCGGACAAGCGATTGTAAAACCGAACGAAAACCTGGTCTATCGCGCCCGACATTTCTATATTGACATTTATGATGATGCGTTTACCCAAAGTAAAGAGGCTGCCGAGATTTGGGTGGGAGATGATGAGAACCATTTCCCCATCAGGGTTCGCGCCAAGCTAAAGATAGGGGCGGCAGAGGTCTATTTCAAAGAGGCGTATAATTTGCAGTATCCCCTTTCCTGCCGGGTTGTTATTCCTCCCAGAAAGTGAACATCAGATACAGAAGACGGCATATAAAGGGACTAATTTAAGGACGATTCCTGCAAGGATAAGCCACTCGATCGCTTCCCCGAAAATAGTCGCAGTACCTCCCCGCTGAACCTCTCATAATGTTCCCTGCCAAATTGCTCTACACTATACGTTTTACCCACCTGGCGCGCCCCATTTATAATCAAAGGCATTCTCCTGGAACTATTAACGATCCCGCACAGACACCGGGGTTTTGTAATTTTCGGCAGCCTTTTCCAATTTTTCTTTCATGAGATCGACCAGATGTTGGGGGGATAGTATCTGTATTTCGTTGGCTGAGCCCAAAAATATGCGCTGCAGTTCTATGTTGATAATCACTTCTATTTCAAATACAACATCGCCTTCCTCCGATTCTTTCACGACGTGTTGGCTCTTATGAATCGGTTTGGTCAGGATATAAGGAGCTTCTTCCCTGCTTGCGCGGAAACGGATGACTTCCGGCTGAGAGCTAAGCGTTTTACTCACACCGACCAAATCATCAAAAAAAGTAGCCACATCAAAAAAAGTATTCTCCAGGAAAGGTTCATTATGTGCTGTTTCAAGGTGCTGAATCCGGTCGAGGGCAAAGTTTGTCAACATTTTATCTTCCTTGGTGACGCCAAAAACAAACCAGCGATTGCGGTATTCTTTCAACAAATAGGGATAGTAAATAAAGGTTTTATCCGAACAGGCTTTGAATGAACGGTATTGCAGCGACAAGGTCTGCCGGTTGATAATAGCCTGATAAATAGCGTCCAAATGTTCCAAACCTTTCAAACTCTCGTTTTTCTCGAAATCAATGACAGGTATTGTTTTTTGCCTGACAGAGGTGATATGATCTTCTAAGCGACTGACAATATCTGTCATACTGTGAAAATGGGAAAAGCCTTTGAATTGCTTCATCACTTCAACCGCTTCCGATAGCACATTCAAATCCTGCTCTGTCAATGGTGTATTGGTAATGCTGTAATCCGGATCGTCATACTTGTAATACTTGTTGTCATAAACGACTATGGGCGCATTGTATCCTAATTTCTCACTGCGCATGACCTGAATATCCGCCTGAATCGTCCTCCTGCTGATACCTTTATCTATTCCTTCGTATTCACACAAGGCATCCGAGCAAGCGTCGATCAAATCATCCAATGTCCATTGACGATACCGGTTTTGTAGACAATTATCAATAGTTTTATAACGAATAAGGGCATTCCTGTTGGCTGGCATAAATAGGGGTTGCAATAAAATTTTCAGCAAAGATGAAAAATATTTTTCACTGCGCAAAAACATTGCGCATCTATATCCAAATCTTTGCACTGTCAAATAAAAAAACAGGAAGTTATGCAATGCAATCGTATTTATATGAAGAAAGAACCGGTGCTGAATTATGAACAAGCGCCTGCTTACCAATTATCTCATGAGTGGGATTTATATGCTACGGTGGTAACATCTAATTTTAGTCATACTTTTTATGAAGCAATGCCCCAACGATTGGAACGGCTTCGTGAGCTGATAGAAGAGAATGACCCCCAGTTTGTTGCACATTTGGCTGTTTATGCGAGAGAAGAAATGAACCTTCGTTCGATCCCTTTGATATTGACCGTTGAATTGGCAAAAATACATATCGGTGACTTATTATTAAGCCGGCTGACCGCAAGAGTCATTCAGAGGGCAGATGAAATCACTGAACTATTGGCTTACTACCAATTGGCCAATGGACGGGAAAAGAAAAAAAAGTTGAATCGTCTTTCCAAACAACTTCAGGCAGGTTTGCAAAAAGCATTCAATAAATTTGATGAATATCAATTTGCTAAATACAATCGTAAAGGGGAAATTAAATTAAGGGATGCCTTGTTTTTAGTGCATCCCAAGGCAAAGGATGAAGCCCAACAATTACTTTTCGATAAGATTGCAGGAAACAGCTTGCAAACACCTTATACTTGGGAAACGGAACTGTCTGATTTGGGAAAAAAACAGTTTGAATCGGAGGAGCTTAAACAAGAAGCTTTTACTCAAAAATGGGAAGAATTGATAGACAGTAATAAAGTAGGCTATATGGCATTGTTGCGGAATTTACGGAACATATTGCAAGCAAATGTTTCCAACAATCATATCGACCATGTTTGCCAAAGATTGGCATCAAAAGAGCATGTATTAACATCCAAACAAATGCCATTTCGCTTTTTAGCCGCATATCGCGAATTGTCGGAAGTAAACTCAGGATATACGTCCAAAATGATGGATGCCTTGGAAAATGCCGTACAAGTTTCTGCCGGAAATATCGCCGGATTCGACGCCTCCACACGCGTACTTATTGCTTGTGATGTTTCCAGCTCCATGTGGGAACCAATTTCAGAACGTAGCAAAATTATGAACTATGATATTGGTTTAATGTTGGCTATGTTATTAAAGTCAAGATGTAAAAATGTTGTCTCAGGGATATTTGGTGACACATGGAAAGTTGTGAATTTACCCAGCAGTGGCATACTCTCCAATGTGGATGCTTTCTATCAACGGGAAGGCGAAGTCGGTTACTCGACAAATGGACATTTAGTCATAGCAAATTTGATTGAAAGGGGAATAATAATGGATAAAATTATGGTGTTCACAGACGGTCAGCTGTGGAACAGTAGTGACGACGATACTGTCCAACTAAGAGATGTGTGGAAACAATACAAAAAGTTAGCTCCTCAAGCAAAGTTATACCTGTTCGATTTAGCCGGATACGGCTTGACACCCTTGGATATTTCAAACAAAGATGTATATTTGATAGCCGGTTGGTCGGATAAAATATTCGACATGTTAGATGCTATTGATCGTGGAATAAATGCTTTGAAAGCGATTAAAGCAATAAAAATATAAAACAAACAAATGAGATGCCGTTGTAAAGGGTTACTTCAACGGATTATATGCAGCCCCCACCCTTTACACTTGTTGCTCTCATTTCAAAAAAGATGGTTCAAATTTTTAATATACATACAGAAAAAAAGATGAATATAAATAAGGAAGAATTGATTAAAAAACTTAGAGAAATGGCCAGAGAAAGATTACCCCCAAAAGATAGAATGAGATAGGGGCATAAATGCAATTCACATAATAGAATTATAAACAAATGAGATGCCGTAATAAAGGGTTACTTCATACAATCGGTAGCCA
>JAISQD010000092.1 GCA_031274415.1 Tannerellaceae bacterium
TTTGGGGAAAACCGGACTTTTGGGTAGTGACTTTCCTTTTTCATTCAGGATGTTTACGTTTTTCTCAAAGGTGACAGCGATTGGCCAAAAGTGACAGCGATTGAAAAATCGCTGTCACCTCTTTTTCACTGAATCACAATGACTTACAAAATCAGGTGACAGCGATTATTTTGCTGTTGTCACCATTTATTTATTGAGTAACAATGGATTACAAGAAAAGTGACAGCGATTTCCCCGAAAAAAACTCTGTGAGAGGTCTTCGCTCGCTGCGCTCGGTCGACAATGACAATCACATGGTGAAAAAATGGGAGACCATACCACGCCCCATATCAGTAAAACCGCGTGAAGATTTTCAAGATCTTCTTACGATTTCATTGCATGGAAAGATGTAATACAACAAATCGTTATATTTTGCCGTTTTTATTAAACAAATTATCAGCAATCGTATATTTTACTAAACATTTAGATATGCACATCATTGTTGTTGTAACAAAAAGATATAGATTTGCATTGTGGGAAAACAAAATAACATCAATAAGCAGCAAATAGTATACAAAATGACAAAAACGATACGATTCACAAAGATGCATGGAGCGGGAAATGATTATATATATGTCAACACGATGGCATTTCCTCTGGACAACCCTGAAGCATTAGCCATAAAGTGGAGCGCTCCTCACACGGGAATCGGATCGGACGGTTTGGTTTTGATAGGCGCTTCGGATGTAGCTGATTTCAGTATGCGTATCTTTAATGCGGACGGTTCGGAAGCGTTGATGTGCGGAAATGCAACCCGCTGTATCGGGAAATATGTCTACGAAAACCAGTTGACGGATAAAAAGAAGATCACACTGGAGACGTTATCGGGTATAAAAGAGATCGCGCTCACCGTTCGGGACGAAAACGTGACGGAGGTGACGGTCGATATGGGCGTTCCCGTCATTGGAGAGACGGCGCTGGAGGTCAAAGCGGGCGGAGTATGGTATACCGGAACGGTGGTATCGACAGGGAACACGCACTTGGTCATCTTTACAGAGGATCTCCATACGTTCGACATCCCGGTGATAGGCCCGCAGCTGGAGAATCATCCGCTTTTCCCTGATCGTACCAATGTGGAATTTGTCTGCGTACAAAGCCCGAATACATTAAGGATGCGCGTATGGGAAAGGGGTTCGGGCATTACGATGGCTTGTGGAACAGGCGCTTGCGCCACGGCGGTGGCGGGCGTTGTCAATCATAAAAATGACCGGGAAGTAGCGGTCGAAATGGATGGAGGAACTCTCGCCATCCACTGGGATAGCGATTCCGGGAAGGTCTTCATGACGGGGGCGGCGGTCACCGTTTTTGAAGGAGAGATCAACGTTTAACACACAAACACAATAACAACAACAAAACAATTGAATGAATATGGCGCTAATTAATGAACATTTTCTGAAGCTACCCAACAACTATTTATTTTCCGACATAGCAAAGAAGGTAAACAGTTTCAAGGTAATTCATCCGAAAGAGAAAGTGATTAGCTTAGGTATCGGAGATGTGACCCAGCCATTACCGGAAGCCGTCCGCACGGCGATGTACAAAGCGGTGGACGACTTGGGAAAGAAGGAGACTTTCCATGGGTACGGGCCTGATCAGGGATATCCTTTCTTAATCGACGCTATTATAAAAAATGATTATGCCGGTCGCGGCATACTCATCGAACCGAGCGAGATCTTTGTAAGTGACGGGGCTAAGAGCGATACCGGTAATATCGGGGATATACTGCGCCATGACAACAGCATAGGCGTCACCGACCCGGTCTATCCGGTGTATATCGACTCGAATGCCATGGTTGGACGGACAGGTATATTGGACAGCGGGAGATGGAGCAATGTGGTATACATTCCCTGCACGGCGGAAAACGATTTCATTCCCGACCTGCCGAGCCGTAGAGTGGATATCCTTTATCTCTGTTATCCGAACAACCCGACGGGCACAACACTGTCAAAAAACGAGTTAAAAAAATGGGTAAATTATGCTTTGGCAAACGATGTGATTATTATGTACGACGCAGCTTACGAAGCCTATATCCAGGATCCTGATATCCCGCACTCTATCTACGAGATCAAAGGAGCAAAGAAGGTGGCGATCGAGTTCCGCAGTTTCTCGAAGACAGCCGGTTTTACGGGCGTCCGTTGCGGATACACCGTCGTACCGAAGGAGCTGAACGGATTCACACTGGAAGGCGAGCGCGTACAATTGAACCGGTTATGGAGCCGGCGGCAATCCACCAAATTCAACGGTGCAAGCTATATCACCCAACGCGGAGCGGAAGCCGTCTATTCACCCGAAGGAAAAGAGCAGGTCAAAGTGTTGATCGACTATTATATGACGAACGTTCAACTGATAAAGGAAGGACTTCTGGCATGTGGGATACAGGCATATGGCGGTGAAAATGCGCCCTATATATGGTTGAAAACGCCGGAAGGGATGAGTTCGTGGAAATTTTTTGAAAAGCTGTTATATGAAACCCATATCGTCGGAACACCCGGCGTAGGGTTCGGGCCTAGCGGTGAGGGGTATCTCCGGCTCACTGCATTCGGAGACAGAGATGACACGTTGGAAGCTGTGGCCAGGCTGAAGAGGTGGCTGATCTAAATAAATGATTGTTAAACTAATTAAGTAAGCATGATGAAGACAATTACTCTTTTGCGGGTGAATTTGTTAGCAGCAGCCCTGCTGACGTTTTCCCCAATCTTTGCACAAGAAGAATCGACGTTCGAGATCTCGGCATCGGCCGATCTGGTCAGCCGGTACGTATGGCGTGGCGTACACACCGCTTCGGCGTCCATACAGCCCGGCCTCACGGCTTCGTGGAAAGGTCTTTCACTCACTGCGTGGGGATCTACGGATTTCACCACAGACGGTAAGGAAGTAGACCTCACACTGGGGTATGAAGCCGGCGGGTTCAATATCGCAGTCACCGACTATTGGTGGACAACGGATGGAGAATCAACCCCATACGGGAATTATAGCGCAAACCACTATTTTGAAGGAACGATCGGCTATAATTTCGGGGAGTCATGCCCTCTGACTCTGACGTGGAATACCATGTTTGGTATGGATGGCGATAAAAACGAAGAGGGAAAGCAGCGCTATTCAACCTATGTGGAAGCGACCTATGATTTCACAGTAAAAGGGGTAGATTTGACGGCCGGCATCGGAGTATCTCCATGGACAGGCATGTACCACCGTGAAGGAAAGACCGGATTTGCCTTATCCACTATCTCCGTAAAGGCGACCAAAGGATTGAAAATAACAGATTCTTTCACTTTACCTGTATTTGTACAAGGGATTATAGCCCCCAATCAAAATACGACCTTTTTAGTTTTTGGAATCAGTTTATAAGGCAATTAAAAGAGGTAAAAATGGTTATCTAACAAAATAAAGAGGTTGTATGGAAAAGCTGTCATTGTTTATTGATTTTATAGAATGTTATACCGCAACCATCCCTGACTACGGGCGGCGGCTCCATACACCTTTTTATACAAACAAACTAATTATAAAAACAAGATATGAAAAAGATTGAAGCAATTATCCGCAGAACCAAATTCGAAGACGTAAAAGAGGCGCTCCTCGAGGTAGATATTGAATGGTTCTCCTATTATGACGTCAGAGGCGTAGGTAAATCCCGTCAGGGACGCATCTATCGCGGCGTGGTATACGATACAAGCAGTATCGAACGTATTCTGGTCTCTATCGTTGTACGCGATAAGAATGTAGAAAAGACCATTAACGCAATCCTCAAGGCCGCCGAAACCGGCGAGATCGGCGATGGACGCATCTTTGTTATCCCTATACTGGACGCCGTCCGTATCCGTACCGGGGAACGTGGAGATATCGCACTTTATAACGCTGAAAATGAGAACTAAAAAACAAATTTTAATCGTATGGAAACAATATACACTATAACAGACTTGGCTTTATCGCTCGACACCGTATGGATGCTTCTGGCAGCTATGCTGGTTTTCTTTATGCAACCGGGATTCGCCCTTGTTGAAGCAGGATTTACCCGTACAAAGAATACGGCAAATATACTGATGAAGAACCTGCTTGATTTCTCACTGGGTTCGCTTCTTTTCTGGGCTATTGGTTTTAGCATCATGTTCGGTGCAGGCGGGTTCATCGGAACGCCCCAACTGTTCGACCTCAGTTTTATGGAATCCGATTTGCCGGTCGAAGGCTTCCTGGTGTTCCAGACCGTGTTCTGTGCCACGGCGGCAACCATTGTCTCAGGGGCGATGGCCGAACGTACCAAGTTTTCGATGTACCTGGCTTATACCATATTGATCAGTACGCTGATCTATCCTATATCCGGTCATTGGACATGGGGAGGCGGTTGGCTGATGAATGGCGAAGAGGGCAGTTTCATGACGAGTACGTTTGGGACGACCTTCCACGACTTTGCCGGTTCGACGATTGTCCACTCCGTAGGGGGATGGGTCGCGTTAGTCGGTGCAGCCGTTCTCGGCCCGCGTCTGGGCAAATATGGGAAGGACGGTAAATCACGCGCTATTCCGGGACATAACCTTTCCCTTGCCAGCCTTGGCGTATTTATCCTCTGGTTCGGGTGGTTCGGATTCAACCCCGGCTCGCAACTGGCCGCGTCGGGCGAAGAAAACCGCACGGCAATCTCCCACGTATTCCTGACCACCAACCTGGCAGCCTGTGCGGGAGGATTCTTCTCCCTGATTACGGCATGGATCAAATACAAAAAGCCCTCCCTGTCGCTTACCCTCAACGGCGTATTGGCCGGACTGGTAGGCATCACCGCCGGTTGCGACCTTGTATCGCCTGTCGGTGCAGCGATCATCGGTACGATTTGCGGGATAGCCATGGTATTTTCCGTCGATTTTATCGACCGGGTACTGAAGATCGACGATCCTGTCGGCGCATCTACCGTTCATGGCGTCTGCGGATTTATCGGGACTATCCTGACCGGCTTACTGGCTACTACCGAAGGCTGGTTTTACGGCGCAGGCCCCAGTTTCTTCCTCGCCCAGATATTCGGGGCGGTCGTGATCGGCTGTTGGGCTGCCTTTATGGGATTCGTCATCTTTAAAGGATTGGATCTGATCGTTGGTTTGAGGGTATCCTCCCGTGTAGAAGAAGAGGGACTGGATATTTACGAACACGGTGAGACAGCCTACAATAATTAAACAAACGCAAACACATTCTATCAACATACAAAACGTAAATTTATGGCACTTATTATTCCAAAGGACTATAGGCCAACATTAATGCCTGAAACAACAGAGCAAGCGATTCAGTTGCTGAAAAAAAGTTTTCAGGAGAAATTATCCAAAGACCTCAACCTGCGCAGGGTAACAGCACCGCTGTTTGTCCTCGCAGGTACGGGGGTCAACGATAATCTGAACGGTGTGGAACACCCTGTCGCTTTTCCCATCAAATGCATGGGCGGCCGTAAAGCCGAAGTGGTTCAATCCTTAGCCAAATGGAAAAGGATGAAACTCGGAGCGTATCGTATCCCCACCGGATTTGGCCTGTATACGGACATGAATGCGATCCGTAGCGATGAAGACCTTGATAACCTGCATTCGCTCTACGTAGACCAGTGGGACTGGGAAAAAACAATCAGTAAAAACGACCGTACATTAGACTACCTGAAAAAGACGGTACGCAAGCTATATGTCTTGCTCCGCGATATCGAACAGATTGTCTACGAACGTTATCCGCATATCACCCCTACTTTGCCGGGCGATATCACGTTCATTCACTCGGAAGAATTGCTGTTGATGTATCCCGATCTCCCACCCCGTGATCGTGAAGCAAAAGTGGCCGAAAAATTCGGCGCAGTTTTTATTATCGGCATCGGTTACCCGTTGAGTAACGGCGAAAAACATGATGGCCGCGCTCCCGATTACGATGATTGGAGTTCACTGAACAGCGATGGGTTTTATGGCCTCAATGGCGATATTATTCTTTGGAATGACGTGCTAAAATGCCCGTTCGAGCTATCATCCATGGGGATTCGCGTAGACAGTGAAACGCTGATCCGTCAGTTAGATATATGCGGTTGCCCCGAACGTAAAGGGTTGGAATTTCACAAAGCCTTGCTGGAAGACCGTCTCCCCCTCTCCATCGGTGGAGGTATCGGACAAAGCCGCCTCTGTATGTTCCTCCTCAAAAAGGCGCATATCGGCGAGGTGCAAGCCTCCATCTGGCCGGAAGATCAAAGGGAGATCTGTGAAAATCAGAATATTGTATTATTATAACAAATAAACAAACAAACAACAATGAGCAAACTAAGATTTAGAGTAGTCGAAGCAGCTTTCAACAAGAAGGCCATAGATGTTCCGACTCCAAACGAACGACCATCAGAATTTTTCGCATCCAACGTATTCAACCGCGAAAAAATGTTTAAGTATCTTCCCGGAAAAGCCTTTGCCAAACTTTCCGAGTCGATTGAAGAGGGTGTCCTTTTAGATCATGAAACGGCAGACGCAGTGGCTACCGGTATGAAAAAGTGGGCGATCGAAATGGGAGCAACCCATTATACCCACTGGTTTCACCCGTTGACGGAAGGAACAGCCGAGAAACATGATGCATTCGCCGATCCCGACGGAAAAGGCGGTATGATAGAGAAATTCTCAGGCAAACTGCTGATCCAGCAAGAGCCTGATGCATCCAGCTTCCCCAGCGGAGGTATCCGCAACACCTTTGAAGCCCGCGGCTACACGGCCTGGGATCCCTCCTCTCCTGCGTTTATTATCGGGGACACGCTCTGTATCCCGACCATATTTATCTCCTATACGGGTGAATCGCTCGACTATAAAGCGCCCCTTTTAAAAGCGCTGGAATCGGTGAACAAGGCAGCGGTGGATGTCTGCCACTACTTTAACCCCGATGTGAAAAAGGTGGTCGCCTATCTGGGCTGGGAACAGGAATATTTCCTTGTCGACGCCGGATTGTATTCCGCCCGTCCCGATCTTTTACTGACCGGACGTACCCTGATGGGACACGAAAGCAGCAAGAACCAACAGTTGGAAGACCATTATTTCGGTGCGATCCCAACCCGCGTACTGGAATACATGAAAGAGCTGGAAATTGAAGCGCTCAAACTGGGTATCCCCCTGAAGACCCGTCATAACGAAGTGGCGCCCAATCAGTTTGAGTTGGCTCCGATCTTTGAGGAATGCAACCTGTCCAACGACCACAACCTGATGGTCATGGCCTTGATGCGTAAACTGTCCCGCAAACATGGTTTCCGTGTCTTACTACACGAAAAACCGTTCAAAGGGGTGAATGGTTCGGGTAAACACAACAACTGGTCGCTCGGAACAGATACCGGAATCCTGCTCATGGCGCCGGGTAAAACGCCGGAAGAGAACCTGAGGTTTATCACATTTGTCGTCAACGTGTTAAAGGCGGTCTATAAACACAACGGCCTGCTCAAAGCGAGCATCGCCTCGGCCAGCAACGCCCACCGGTTGGGAGCGAACGAAGCGCCTCCGGCTATCATCTCCAGCTTTTTAGGCACACAGGTTTCCGCCGTATTGGATCGTTTGGAAAATACGGATACCAACGAAGTCATTGTAGCAGGAAAACAAGGTCTGAAGTTAGATGTAGCCCGTATCCCCGAATTACTGCTTGATAATACGGACCGTAACCGGACGTCGCCCTTTGCCTTTACGGGAAACCGTTTCGAGTTCCGCGCCGTAGGTTCGGAAGCGAACTGCGCCGCAGCCATGCTGGTGCTGAACGCCGCTGTAGCCGAACAGTTAAAGCTCTTTAAGGCCGAAGTAGATGGAAAGATTGCAGCAGGGAAAGACAAATTCGCTGCCATTATTGAAACGCTCCGCAAGGATATAAAGGAAAGCAAAGCCATCCACTTCGACGGCAACGGCTATTCCGAAGAGTGGAAAGCAGAGGCTGAAAAACGCGGCTTGGACTGCGAAACCAGCGTCCCCCTGATCATTGATGCCTACCTGAAAGAAGATTCCGTCAAAATGTTTGAATCGACCGGCGTAATGACACACAAGGAGCTGGAAGCCCGCAACGAGGTGAAATGGGAAATGTACACGAAAAAGGTACAGATCGAAGCCCGCGTACTCGGGGATCTGGCCATGAATCATATCATCCCCATGGCGACCCGCTACCAGTCGTCGCTGATCGACAACGTCTATAAAATGCGGGATCTCTTCCCTGCCGACAAGGCGGCAACGCTCTCGGCTAAGAATCTGGAGATCATCGAAGACATTGCCAACCACATCTCTTATATCAAAGAAAAGGTAGACGAATTGGTGGAAGCCCGTAAAGTGGCCAACAAGATCGAATGCGAACGCGAAAAGGCGATCGTTTACCACGATACGATTTTCCCGATGCTGGATAAAATCCGTTACCACATCGACAAACTTGAATTGGTCGTCGACGATGAGATCTGGAGTTTACCCAAATACAGAGAGCTTTTATTCATCAGATAGAGTTTTATTCATCAACAGTTTTTTTGTTGATTGTTTTGTGTTTGCGAGGAGAGGATGCTGTGATAGCATACCTCTCCTATTTTTTTCGGTAGAAATTTGACTATCGGATAACCGGCTAAATTTTTATTCCTATCTTCGCCCATAAATAACAAAACAATATGAAACAACTGACTTTTAACATGGCGATACGCCTGATTTGCTTGGCGGGAGTAACCATCCTGTTTTTTGGCTGTACGGATTATTTTAAGAACAGGAAAATAAATGAAGGTTTTCCTCCGGTGAGTATATTAAAGCCTGAAAAAATCAAGATCAATGAAGTCTTAAAGCCGGGAGCAATCGTTTTGTTAGAAGATTTTTTAATTGTACAAAATGAGTATAATCCTAAAGAAGATTGTTTTTTTGTATATACGAGAGACAAGATAAAATTCTGTTATAGTTTTGGCTCTTTAGGACAAAGCGGTACAGATTATGAATATATCGCACCAAGGGTAATACAAAATAATTCGGGGAATATTTTTACCGTATTCGATCAATCAACCAGGTCAATTTATTATTATGATATGATGCCTGATCGAGTTGTTTTTAAAAAGAAAGAAAGAATAAATGATAAGGATGAAACCAGATTTCCTTTACAGGAAATTTCATTTGTTAATGATTCAATATTATTGTTTACCACTTTATTTGGAGATATCTGTAGTTATAATATTGCAGCAGATAGTATAATAGATAGAAAACATTTTGTAACTGGATTAAAGGAGGAGTTAGGTGCAAATCACCCGATCGACTATGAGGGATTCCAGTTTAGTAATAAAGGAAATAGAATTGTGATTGGTTTCATGTTCATAAATAAAGTAATAACAGGGGAACTGGATCATCATTATTATATGCGCTTTAATCAAGAAAAAATCACGGCTAATGTATCCGACTTCGATCAGGATAAATATTCAAACACGGTTTATTATATGTTTATGTTATCTTCCGATAAATATATATATGCACAGTATATGGGACTTCCGTTTAAAGTTTTTCAACCTTTTCCTCTGAATCTTGACGGGAGAAATTTTAAAACGCTTATGGAAGTTTATGATTGGGAAATGAATAAAAAAGCCTTAATAGATTTCAACCTCGATGTGCTACGTTTTACAATGGACGAGAAAAATACATGTTTGTATACTTGGAATCCATTAGAGGATTTCGATTACCTATATAAATATCCTTTGTGGGAATGATGAGGTACGTATGCCATCGCGAACATAAGAATGACGGAGATATTTTCGTCATTTCAAACAGCAGATAATCAATATTTTGTTGTATATTTGAACACTTTAAATAGATTAGCTTTATGAAACAACGAACTTTCAGTATGGCAATACTCCTGGTTTATTTGGCAGGAGTAACGGGGTGCAGTCATAAAGAAAATGCCATTCTTCATATTGAAGAAAAGAGGCATAGCAAGGTGGAAAATAAAAATAGGTTTATTGCGACCAGTGCGCCGATCATTCCCGTTGGTGATTACATTATCGGTATGGATTATGCATTGGATACGTGCTTCTATTACCTTGGGTTAGAAAACGATATGTTTAAACGGTTTGGCCTTAGAGGGCAAGGGCCTGATGAATATCTCTACCCTCAATTAATACAGTATATCAATGATACCATATTGGGTGTGTATGATGCGATGAAACGTGAGTATAGTTGGATATTGAATCCTATCACTCCGGATGATCATCCGAAAAAAGGGAGAACGATCCTTTTTGATCAATTCTCTTTTCAAATACTGCATACCTGTTTTGATCAGTATGTAGGAATGGGGCCTTATGAGAACGGGATGTTTGAATTATATGATTCAACAGGGAAGCGAATCAATTGTTTTTATGCATTTCCTTATAAAGACAACGATGAGAAGAGTATCAATAATAGATTAAGGGCTATGGCTTATCAAGGGTCTACGGTATTAAATCCTCAAAAAGACAAAATGGCTTATGCGTGTACACATGGTGATATCATACATTTTTATGCCATAAAAGAACATGCGATTGAGGTCATCAAAAAGATAGAAAACAGCTATCCTGATTATGTCCCCCAAACGGTAGGAGATGGTATTGCTGTTGCCATGAAAAAAGAGAACAAAGTACGTTACCTAAGCCTTTATGCTACGGACGAATTTGTTTATGCACTCTATTCGGGAACCTCAGCAAGTGAGTTTCTCAAAAATAACAAATCCTTTTGCGGTGATCTGCTGTATATCTACACTTGGAACGGAGAGATCAAAAGAAAGGTAAAACTTGACATAGAATGTCTCCATATTTGTGTTACCCACGACAATAAAACATTGTATGCCATAGCAGAATGTCCTGACCCTGATCTTATTTGTTTTGAATTGTGACATATAAAGTAGAAAATATCGTGAGGTCTAAACCTCTTTTTTTTTGTTGATTGTTTTGTGTTTGCGAGGAGAGGATGCTCTGATAGCATACCTCTCCTATTTTTTTCGGCAATTATTAGAATTTATTATATGTTTTGCAACATTATTTGGCTTTTTAACTCTTGACAATGAGAAAAAGAAGCGTACCTTTGTCTTGTGGTTTTTTCATAATAGTATTAGATTTAAGGTTAACAAAGTTGGTTAGGGGGTGTCGCGAGACAGCCCTTAATTTTTTATGCCCCCTTCCCCTATCAGCTTAGTCCTTCCACCAATCCGTTTACGAGATCAATATGTTTTGCCTGCGGCTCTTTCGGCAAGCCGGGCATGCGCATGATTTCGCCCATAATGACGACAATCATCTCTGCGCCATTGTTGATGATGATGTCGCGTACTTTCAGCTCAAAGTCTTTAACTACGCCATAGGCTTTGGGATCAGAAGAGAAAGAGTATTGCGTTTTAGCGATACAGACGGGATAATGCGAGATGCCGAGGCGTTCGATCTGCTTGATCTTTTTTTCAGCGAGCGTCGTGTATACAATAGAGGATGCGCCATAAATACCTTTAGCCACTTTCTGCACCTTTTCGCGTACCAGATCCGAATCGTTATAGGTATAAATCAACGGAGAGGAGGGGTTCTTTTCTATCGTATCAACAACCATTTCAGCCAATTCAATCCCCCCTTCGCCTCCTTCGGCGAATACCGTATTGACGGCGAAGCCTACACCTCTCTTTTCGCAATGGGCGGCAACCAGTTTGATCTCATCATCCGTATCCGACTCGAAACGGTTGAAGGTCACGACGATCTGTTGACCGAAACTTTTCAGGTTGTCCACGTGTTTGTCCAGATTGGCTAACCCATTGAGCAATCCTTCCCTGTCCGGTTGCCTGATCTGGCTTTCCGGTATTCCGCCATGCAATTTCAGGCTCTGGGAGGTCACGACAATGACGGTAAGTTTCGGGGAGAGTCCGGCTTTGCGGCATTTGATATTAAAAAACTTCTCTGCGCCGAGGTCTGCGCCAAAGCCGGCCTCCGTAACGACATAATCGCCATACGTCAGCGCTATTTCCGTGGCAAGCGTCGAATTACACCCGTGGGCGATATTGGCAAAAGGGCCACCATGTATAAATGCCGCCGTATTCTCGGTGGTCTGTACCAGGTTGGGAAGAAGGGCGTCTT
Organism: Tannerellaceae bacterium; assembly: GCA_031274415.1. Lineage (GTDB taxonomy): Bacteria > Bacteroidota > Bacteroidia > Bacteroidales > Tannerellaceae > DFXE01. The sequence goes on from JAISQD010000092.1 coordinate 12,086, forward strand.
TCAGCAATACCGTAATCGCACCGGCCACCCCCAGGTCATTCACCGTAAAAGGGCGGTCATCGTATGTATATCCCAACAAAATATTACCTACCCGCCTCTTTAAGTCGTCCAAGCCGGAGGCCAGGCACAGAATGGCCATGATTTCGGAGGCCGAAGTAATATCAAAACCCGTTTCCGCCGGTTCTCCGTTGGCCGAACCGCCCAATCCGGAAACGATGTTGCGGAGGCTACGGTCGTTGACATCCACGACGCGTTTCCATTTGACCTCTTTCAGCCCTTCGCACGTATGGCGTGTCTGGTAGACATAATTATCCAGCAGCGCCGTGATCATATTATGCGCCGACGTGACGGCATGAAAGTCTCCTGTAAAATGCAGGTTGATGTTTTCCATCGGTAGTACCTGCGAATATCCTCCTCCTGCCGCGCCGCCTTTCATGCCAAAACAGGGGCCTAACGACGGTTCGCGCAAGGCGACAATGGCCTTTTTCCCTATTTTATTCAATCCTAACGCCAGACCGATCGACACGGTTGTTTTACCGATACCGGCTTTGGTTGGCGTAATGGCTGTTACCAGGATCAGGTTGTGTTTCCTTATCTCCTCCCTGTCAATCAGGTCTAAAGAGACTTTGGCCATATACCTTCCGTAAGTCTGAATATCCTTACGGGGAATACCGATCTGTCCGGCAATCTCTTTTATCTTACGGAGTGACACCTCCCTGGCTATTTGTATATCCGGTTTCATACTGTTTAATTCTTTATTTTTATTTTCAAAATGACCTTCTCAGGAGCACAAAAGTAGGCAAAAGACGCCAAAAGACCATAGAGGTAGGATAAAAAACAGGGCGAACCGTAACTAAAACTTAATTTCTTTTAGCGAATACAAATGAGAATTTTTATATATATTCGTGACGTTTTAATAAAGAAGAAATGGAACGACAGTATCACACTGATACATCGCAAGATAAAAATGAGATGGAGGATATCAGGCTCTTTACATCCATGCAATATGGTGATGAAAAAGCATTTGATATACTATTCTTAAAGTATTATCCGAGATTGTGTGCATATGCATTACTATTTGTAGCACAGCATGATGCGGAGGAAATTGTTCAGGATGTGATGATGTGGTTCTGGGAAAACAGAACCATGCAGGCGTTTGAAGTCTCACTGAAAAGCTATCTGTTTAAAGCGGTAAAAAACAGATGCCTCACGTTAATCAATCGAAATGAGTTAAAACAACGGATCGTATCCGTGATATCAAAGGAGATGGAAGCGATATATGACGACCCGGACTTCTATATCGTAGAAGAGCTGACAAAAAAGATAGAATCCGCCCTGCAGGCTTTGCCGGAGACCTATCGCGAAGCATTCGAGTTAAATCGTTTCCACAATTTATCCTACAGGGAAATCGCCCAACAGCTGAGTACATCCACCAAAACAATTGATTACAGAATACAGCAAGCCTTAAAAATCCTGCGCAACAGATTAAAAGACTATTTACCGGCCTTACTGTTTTTGCATTAATCCCCTTTAGGCTGTCACCAGGCCTCCCTATCTCGCAGGCAGACAAGACACAAGGTGGGCGCTGCCCCCACATGTATCGTCTGTGCGGAAAGCGCGCCTGTGCCTAAGCATATAGCGAATGTGATTGCTATAGCCTTATCTTACCAAATTCGGATTGAGCGCCGTGTCTTCAGCGGGATAGGGTGCATAGGCCCTATCGTCGTTCCATGTGCCTTCAACGGTAATTTTTTTTCATCCGCCCAAAGAATGTCACTTTTTTTGTTCTCGTCAAAAATAGACAATTTGGGTTTATCTCGCAATGAAAGCGGATGCTCTAACGGGCAAGAAGGCAACGTGATAAAATGAAGAACAGTGAACAACGGGACGGAGAGTCACCATTTGTTCACTGTTCACTATTAATTATTCACTATTAACTGTTAACTATTGCCATCCATACGGTTGTGTCAGATTCGGATTCAAGACGATCTGGCCTTGGGGGATTGGGCGATAGTAGTGTTTCGGCTCGATGAAACGGCGATTCTGGTCGTTGCCGTTGCGGAGGAAAC
>JAISQD010000144.1 GCA_031274415.1 Tannerellaceae bacterium
ATGAATGTGAAGAAAATAAAAACGGCTCCAAAAAGGGGCTCTATTTGGTCGTTTTTTGTGCTAATGATAGTTAAATTCTATCATTTTGTCAAGTAAAAGTGCCGTTATACTATCTTTAACATTTTCAAAATGGGCATAAAAAGTGGCTAAAATTGGCGTTTTATATAATATTATGCCTGTTTTGAGGGGTGATTTACATTCGTTCACTAAAAACATAAGCATTTTTTCCGGAAATGATGCTTATGATTTTCCAAAAAGATTGCAATGTTTTCCGGAAAACATAAGCATCATTTCTGAAAGTGGCACTCGCGAATCGCTGATATCGGTTAAGCTTGTAGAAAATTTCGTTAAATCAACACTTTTTATAGCCCGTTTTCTCTCTTTTTCTGCGCAAGCGTAGATTGTCATTTTGATGCTAATTTCAGTTAATTTGCAGATATATGATAGTAAAATAAGCCATTTAATGGGGTTAAGAGGCTTGGATGGCTTAAATTTCTAACAAAATGTATTTTCCAAACCCTCAATTTTGGCCATTTTTTCCATTCAAAGGGGGAGATGTGGGCAGAAAAAGCAGGTTTTTGAGGGGGGTGTTTTTGACAATTTGTCAATAGGAGCGTTTTGGCGTCGGTTTTTGACTTTTTGTCACATGTGGGGGCGGGGCGGTAGGGGGTGAAAAAACGGGCAGTTATTTTTTGATAACTAAATAAAAAAACCGACTTTTGCCCTATGATGAATCAACCTTTAGCAGAGAGAATGCGTCCGAAAACATTGGATGATTATATCGGGCAGAAGCATTTGGTAGGGAAGGGCGCCGTGTTGCGTAAAATGATTGATGCCGGACGTGTCCCCTCTTTTATATTGTGGGGGCCGCCGGGTGTGGGGAAGACGACGCTGGCACAGATTATTTCGCACAAACTGGAGGCGCCTTTTTATACCTTGAGCGCGATCAGTTCGGGCGTAAAGGATGTGCGGGAGGTGATTGAGAAGGCAAAAAGCAACCGTTTTTTTAATACCGTATCGCCTATCCTGTTTATTGATGAGATCCACCGGTTCAGCAAATCGCAGCAGGATTCGTTGCTCGGGGCGGTCGAGACGGGGATCGTGACGCTGATCGGGGCGACGACGGAAAATCCGTCGTTCGAGGTGATCCGCCCGCTGCTCTCCCGTTGCCAGACCTATGTGCTGAAATCACTGGATAAGGAAGACCTGTTGGCCTTGCTGCAAAAAGCGATTGAAGAAGATATGATCCTGAAAGAGAAAGCGATTGTTTTGACCGAAACAGACGCTATCCTGCGCTATTCGGGAGGCGATGCCCGGAAGTTGCTGAATATACTGGAGCTGCTTGTCGAATCCGGAGAGGGAGGACAGGTGGAGATCACGGATGATCGGGTGGTGGAGCGTTTGCAGGAAAACCCCGCCGCATACGACAAAGGGGGGGAGATGCATTACGACATTATATCGGCCTTTATCAAGTCGATCCGGGGGAGCGATCCCGATGCGGCGATCTATTGGTTGGCGCGTATGGTGGCGGGGGGCGAAGACCCGGAGTTTATCGCCCGCCGTTTGCTTATTTCGGCGGCGGAAGATATCGGGCTGGCCAATCCGAATGCGCTGCTGTTGGCGAATGCCTGTTTCGAGGCGTTGAGGAAGATCGGTTGGCCGGAGGGGCGGATCATCCTGGCGGAAACGACGATTTACCTGGCGACAAGCCCTAAGAGCAACTCTGCCTATATGGCGATTGATGAGGCGATGGAGCTGGTTGGGCGGACGGGCGATTTGCCTGTTCCCCTGCACTTGAGGAATGCGCCGACGAAGTTGATGAAAGAGTTGGATTACGGCAAGGAGTACAAATATGCCCACAGCTTTGAGAACAATTTTGTGATGCAGGAGTATCTGCCCGAAGGGATAGGGGATGAGCGTATCTGGAGAGGACAAGAAAACCCTGCGGAGAAGCGGCTTATCGAGCAGATGAAACGGTTGTGGGGAGACCGTTATTGACGGATCAAAACGGTTTGGGAATGCTTTTTCTCCTACAAACAGACTGTTTGTGTCGGAAAAAGCGGTACATTAGCCGTCCGTTTGGATGGTTTTTATTTATTAAAAGTATAACATATTAAAAATAAGTATGGTGATGAAGAAACACAATTTTTTTGCAGGTCCTTCTATCCTGAGTGAATACACGATTAAAAATTCGGCCGCTGCGGTGGCGGATTTTGCAGGTACAGGGCTTTCTATCCTTGAAGTTTCCCATAGAGGGAAAGAATTTATTGCCGTAAACGATGAAGCGCGCGCTTTGGTCAAGGAATTGTTGGATATTCCGGCCGGTTATGACGTGGTTTTTCTGGGGGGAGGGGCGAGTTTGCAGTTTTGTATGGTGCCGTATAACCTATTGAAAAAGAAAGCTTCTTATTTGGATACCGGGACATGGGCGTCTAATGCGATCAAGGAGGCGAAGCTGTTTGGCGAAGTCGATGTGGTAGCCTCTTCAAAGGAGGCCAATTATACCTTTATCCCGAAGGGGTATCAGGTGGACGGCGATTCGGATTATTTCCATTTCACATCAAACAATACGATTTTCGGGACGGAGATGCGGTATGATCCCGACCTGCCTGTCCGCCTGGTATGCGATATGTCGTCCGATATATTCTCCCGCCCGGTGGATGTGTCCAAGTATGATATCATTTATGCCGGCGCACAGAAGAACCTGGCTCCCGCCGGCGTTACGCTGGTGATTGTCAGGGAAGAAGCGTTGGGGCATGTTGACCGGCCGATCCCGACCATGCTCAATTACGCTACGCATATCAAAAAGGATTCCATGTTCAATACGCCTCCCGTATTCCCTATTTTCGCTGCGTTGCAGACGTTGAAATGGTATAAGGAGCAGGGCGGTATTGCCGCCATGGAGAAGCGCAACATCGAGAAGGCGGCTATCCTGTACGACGAGATCGACCGGAACAGGCTCTTCAGGGGTACGGTAACCGTCGAAGACCGTTCGTTGATGAATGTCTGTTTTGTGATGGCGGACGAGTATAAAGAGTTGGAAGCGGACTTCGGCGCCTTTGCCGCCGCTGCCGGTATGGTGGGGATTAAGGGACACCGTTCGGTCGGTGGGTTCCGCGCTTCGTTGTACAATGCGATGCCGAAAAGCAGTGTGGAGGCGTTGATCGCCACGATGAAAGCATTTGAAAAACAGCATTGAACGTATGGAAAAGGTATTGGTAGCAACTGATAAACCCTTTGCAGCGATAGCGGTGAAAGGGATCCGCGAGGTGGTGGAAAAGGCCGGGATGGAGCTTGTGCTGTTGGAAAAATATACGGAAAAGGCGCAACTGCTGGAAGCGGTAAACGGTGTGGACGCCGTGATTATCCGCAGCGATATCATCGACGACGCCGTCCTGGAGGCGGCAAAGGGGCTGAAGATCGTTGTCCGCGCAGGGGCGGGGTATGATAATGTGGATCTGGATGCCGCTACGGCGCATGGCGTGGTGGTGATGAATACGCCCGGGCAGAACTCAAACGCCGTCGCTGAACTCGTTTTCGGGCTGTTGGTGTATGGCGCCCGCGGGTTTTTCAACGGGGCTTCCGGCTCGGAGCTGAAAGACAAGAAGCTGGGGATTCTCGCCTACGGGAATGTGGGGCGCAATGTAGCCAGGATCGCCAAAGGGTTTGGCATGGACAGTTATGCCTACGACGCCTTTACGCCTGTCGAGGCGATTGAGCGCGACGGCGTCAAGGCGGTACAGTCTACCGAAGAGCTGTTTAAGACCTGTCCCATTGTGTCGCTCCATATTCCGGCAACGGCCGAAACGAAACGTTCTATCGGTTTTGACCTGATGAACTCAATGCCCAAAGGGGCGACGGTAGTCAATACGGCGCGTAAGGAGGTGATCGACGAAGCGGGATTGATCCGTATGTTTGAGGAACGGCCCGACTTTGTCTACCTGAGCGATATCAAGCCGGATATAGATGCGGAGCTGGCCGCCCGTTTCGCGGGACGTTATTTCGCTACCCCCAAAAAGATGGGCGCACAGACGGCCGAAGCGAATATCAATGCCGGTATTGCGGCGGCCAGACAGATCGTCGGTTTCCTGAAGAATGGAAATGAACAATTCAAAGTCAATTAATCCGGTATGAAAATAAAACCTTTTAAGGGGATCCGTCCGCCCGTGGCGTTGATCGAACAGGTGGCTTCCAGGCCATACGACGTCCTTAATTCGGAAGAGGCGCGGGAAGAGGCGCGGGGGAATGAGAAATCGCTGTACCATATTATCAAGCCGGAGATTGACTTTCCGGCAGGGACGGATGAGCACGACCCGGCGGTCTATGAGAAAGCGGCGGAGAATTTCCGGAAATTCCAGGACGAAGGGTGGCTGGTGCAGGATGAGAAAGAGATGTATTATGTCTATGCGCAGACCATGAACGGGCGTACGCAATACGGCCTTGTCGTCTGCGCCTATGTGGACGACTACATGAAGGGAAGCATCAAAAAGCACGAACTGACCCGCCGCGACAAAGAAGAAGACCGCATGAAGCATGTGCGGATCAACAATGCGAATATCGAGCCGGTATTCTTTGCCTATCCCGATCATCCCGAACTGGATGCGCTGGTCGGGAAGTATGTAAAACAGACGCCCGTCTATGATTTTATCGCCCGTCCGGACGGTTTCGGGCATACCTTCTGGCTGATCGACGATGAGGAGGATATCCGCCATATTACGGAACTCTTCGCCGCTATTCCCGCCCTGTATATTGCCGACGGGCATCACCGCTCGGCTGCCGCGGCGCTGGTCGGCGCGGAAAAAGCGCGGCAGAACCCCGCCCACAGGGGGGATGAGGAGTATAACTTCTTTATGGCGGTCTGCTTTCCCGCCGGACAGTTGACGATCATCGACTATAACCGCTTGGTGAAAGACCTGAACGGGCTGTCGGGGGAGGCGTTCCTTGCCAAGCTCCAGACCCACTTCGTTGTGGAAGAAAAGGGTGCTGAGATCTACAAACCGCAGGCGTTGCACAACTTCTCCCTCTACCTTGAAGGGAAATGGTATGCATTGACGGCCAGGCCGGGGACATACAACGACGACGACCCGATCGGCGTACTGGATGTGACGATCTCTTCCAACCTTATCCTGGACGAAATACTTGGCATTAAGGACCTGCGCTCGGATAAA
>JAISQD010000197.1 GCA_031274415.1 Tannerellaceae bacterium
CCTGCAGGAAAATAATGGATTATATAATTTCGTGTTTAACGGATAATATTATCTTTCCCAGCGGATTGGATTCGTTGTGGAAAGCGTAATATCCTGTGTGTAAGAGAGGATGATTCATCATCATTCTAAGTTTCCAATAAACTAAATGTACGGTGTTTGATCAAATATTTCGCCAAAGCGTGTTTTTTCTTTCATTAAAACTTATATTTGCACTGTAAAATGTAAGAGAACTTTGATCGTATGTTGACACAACAGTTACAACAGAAGTTGCAACAAAAGCTTTCTCCTCAACAGATTCAATTGATCCGGCTATTGGAGCTACCGGCTATTGAGCTGGAAGAACGGATCAAGCATGAACTGGAAGAGAATCCCGCATTGGAAGAAGGGAAAGAGATAACAGATGATTTTGAACAGGGAGATGAAGAAAGCGAGGAGAATGAAGCCGCCGGAAATGAGACGGAGACAGACCTGTCGCTGGGTGATTACCTGACCGAAGATGATATCCCTGATTATAAACTTCGTGAAATGCACGAGCGGGTCGAGAGGAAAGAGGAGATCCCTTTTTCGGCCGGCCAGTCGTTGAACGAATACCTGTTGCAACAATTGGGGTTACGCGATTTACCGGAGAAAGAGATGATGATTGCCCAATATATTATCGGGAATATGGATGACGACGGGTATTTACGCCGCGACTTTTCATCCATTTCCGACGACCTGGCCTTTCAGGTGGGGCAAGAGGTGAAGGAGGCGGAAATCGCATCGATGCTTCGTGTCGTACAGGACTTTGATCCTCCCGGCATTTGCGCCCGTAACCTGCAGGAGTGCCTGCTTTTGCAGTTGGAGAAAAAGGAAAAGACAGCGGCCGTCGAATGGGCGATCCGTATCCTGACCGACTACTTTGACGAGTTCACCCGCAAACATTACGACAAGATACAACGGGCGTTCGATTTGGAAGAAGAGGCGCTGAGACATGCCATTCAGGAGATCACGACCTTGAACCCGAAGCCGGGTAATAGCTGGGACAGCCCGATTGAAACAGCCATGAGCCAGGTGACGCCCGACTTCATTGTCGAGGCCTATAACGGGGAGTTGTTTCTTAGCATGAACAACCGTGATGTGCCCGATTTACGGATCAGCCACGCGTATTCGGACATGCTCCGCAACTACTCCTGCAATAAGGCGAACCAGACGCCGGAGATACGCGACGCCGTCCTGTTTGTGAAGCAGAAGCTGGATTCGGCGCAATGGTTTATCAATGCCATCAAGCAGCGGCAGGAGACGTTGCAACGGACGATGGAAACGATTATCGCGCTTCAGCGGGATTTTTTCCTTACCGGCGACGAGTCGACCCTGAGGCCTATGATCCTGAAAGATGTAGCCGAGCCTGCGGGGTACGACATATCGACCATCTCCCGCGTGAGCAACAGCAAATATGTACAGACCAATTTCGGTATTTATCCCTTGAAATATTTCTTTTCCGAATCAATGTATATGGATAGCGGCGAGGAGGTTTCCACGCGCGAGATCAAGCAGATCATGAAAGATTACATTCATGGCGAAGACAAACACAAACCGCTCACGGACGAAGAGTTGGCCGGTATCCTGAAAGAGAAGGGCTATCTTATCGCCCGCCGTACGGTGGCTAAATACAGGGAGCAGCTGGATATTCCGGTTGCCCGCCTGAGAAGAGAATTATAACTTAGGACACACGATATGAAACTATTCGCAACTATAACGTCTATCATTCTTCACCCGTTGCTGATGCTCACATACGGTATGTTGCTGGTGTTGCAGCTGACATACCTCTCGATCTATCCCGCGACGGTGAAGCTGTATCTGGCCGGCGGCGCTTTCCTGTGTACGGCGGTCGTTCCCGGATTACTTGTCCTGCTCATGATCCGTCTCAGCCCTGCTAAAGACCTGGAGTTGAGCAACCGGCATGAACGGGCTATTCCTTATCTTATCTTTATCACGTCCCATATCATTTGCTTCTTTTACCTGTATAGAATGCATGTGCCTTTCTGGCTTCTTTCGTTGTTTATAGGCGCCTGTGTGGCGTTGCTTGTCGCTTTATGCATCAACTTTTACTGGAAGATCAGCGTCCATGCGATCGGTACGGGCGGGTTGCTGGGGGCGCTTATGGGTATTTCCCGTATTCAAATGATCAATCCTTTCGGGATGTTTATCGTTGTTTTTGTAGCCGCAGGCTTGGTATGTACCGCCCGCGTCCTATTAAAAAAACATACACTTATGCAGGTGTATGCCGGTTTTGGCCTGGGATTTATATGTACCTTTGGCGCATCGGTGGTCAGTTATTTCTATTTATTCATTTAATAAAACACTAAAAGTATGAATTTTCCTGCTGATTTAAAGTACACGAAAGATCATGAATGGATTCGTGTCGAGGGGAATGAAGCAATCGTCGGTATTACCGATTATGCGCAGAGTGAACTGGGAGAGATTGTCTTTGTCGATATCACAACAGAAGGAGAAACACTGGAAAAAGAGCAGGTCTTCGGTTCAGTCGAAGCGGTTAAAACCGTATCCGACCTGTTCATGCCTGTTTCGGGAGACGTATTGGAAGTCAATGCCGGATTGGAGGACAACCCCGAATTGGTCAACGAAGATGCCTATGGAAAAGGATGGTTGATCAGAATCGCCGTTTCCGACCCTGCCGAACTGGAAGAGTTGCTACCGGCTTCGGCCTATCGGGAGTTAATAGGAAAATAAGCCGGTCAGCCATGTCGCCAATCGTCAGTATCATCATGGGCAGCATGTCAGACCTGCCTGTCATGGAAAAAGCAGCCGCTTTCCTGGACGGGATGGAAGTCCCTTTCGAGATGCACGCCCTCTCCGCCCACCGTACGCCGGAAGAGGTTGAAGCCTTTGCCAAAGGGGCGAAGGAGCGGGGGATCAAAGTCATTATTGCCGCAGCGGGGATGGCGGCGCATTTGTGCGGCGTCATCGCTTCGATGACTACGATTCCCGTCATCGGCGTACCCATCAGTTCTACGCTCGACGGGATGGACGCCCTGTTGGCTATTGTACAAATGCCGCCGGGAGTCCCCGTTGCAACGGTCGGCATCAACGGGTCGCTCAATGCCGGCATACTGGCCGTACAGATCCTGTCCGCCGGTGATGAAACGCTTCAACATAAGCTAAGCGCGTATAAGGAAGATCTAAAAAAGAAAATAGTAAAGGCCAATGCCGAACTGGCGGACGTGTCGTTCAAATACAAAACAAACTGACCGGTCTCCGGTCAGTGGCAAACCGCCCGTAACCTCTCCCCTCTATGGACTATTTTAATTATACCCCCCGCAAATCATCTGTTGTCCGGATAGGAAAGACGCCTGTGGGAGGCGGCTATCCGGTGCGTATCCAGTCGATGGCCAATGTATCGACGATGGATACGGAAGCGGCCGTACAGCAGGCCATCCGTATGATTGATGCGGGAGCGGAATATATCCGTTTTACCGCGCAGGGGGAACGGGAGGCGCACAACTTAGGCGTGATCCGTACTATCCTGCGCGAGCGCGGCTACGACACCCCGTTGATTGCCGATATCCATTTCAACCCGAAGGCGGCGGACGCCGCAGCGAAGGAGGTGGAGAAGGTACGTATCAATCCCGGGAATTATGCCTCCGGGTTACAGCACATCCGCGACCGCTTTCTTCCCTTCCTCGCCATGTGCAGGCAACACGGGACAGCCATCCGTATCGGAGTGAATCACGGGTCGCTTTCCGACCGCATCGTGAGCCGTTATGGCGATACGCCGGAGGGGATGGTCGCTTCCTGTATGGAATTTCTCCGGATCTGCAAAGAGGAGGATTTCGCGGATGTGGTCGTTTCGATGAAGGCTTCCAACACGGTGGTCATGGTGAAGGCCGTCCGTATGCTGGTGGAGACCATGTCTGCCGAAGGGATGCATTATCCGTTGCATCTTGGCGTGACCGAAGCGGGAGACGGGGAAGACGGGCGTATAAAAAGCGCCGTAGGCATCGGCTCCTTGTTGATGGACGGGATAGGCGATACCATTCGCGTCTCGTTGAGCGAAGAGCCGGAAGCCGAAATACCTGTCGCCCGGAAATTAGTCGCTTATACCGGGGAGCGTAAAGGGCACCGGCCGTTGGCGGCATCGCCGGCTCCGGCGTATGATCCTTTGTCCGTTGGACGGCGTATGAGCCGTGTCACGGAGGGGATTGGAGGAGACCGGCCGCCTGTCGTTATCACCGTCCGCAGCCATGGCGACTTTACCTATTCCTCTCCTCCCGACTATGTCTATATAGGAAAAGAAGATCCCGACAACCTGCCCGGTACGCTCCGGCTGATTACCGACGCCGCTTCGTGGAAACCGCGCCCGAATGTGTTCCCCTGCTTCGTTGCCTCCGAAGCCGGCGATGTAGGGAAATACAGCGCTCCCCTCAAATTTATCCGTCTCGGGCTGACGGATTTGGACGATCGTATGACCGGCCTGCTTTCGCGCGACAAGACGCTTGTCGTCATCCTCAGCGCCGACGGGGAGAGGAACGCTACCGGCGTCATGCGGGCGGCTTTCCACCGCCTGATGTCGGCGGGGTGCGACGTGCCGGTTATCCTTCGCCGCGAGTATAACGAAACAGACGTTGAATCCTTGCAGTTGAAGGCGGCCGTCGATTTCGGCACGCTGTTCCTCGACGGCTTCGGGAATGGCCTCATGTTGCACAATGAAGGAGGGGAAGCGACCGTTTCGAGCCATTGCATGTTCGGCATTTTACAGGCGGTGCGCCTGCGGATGAGCAAGACCGAATACATCTCCTGTCCCGGCTGCGGACGGACATTGTATAACCTTCAGCAGACTGTCGCCCGCGTGAAGAAGGCAACCTCCCACCTGAAAGGATTAAAGATCGGGATTATGGGATGTATCGTCAACGGCCCCGGCGAAATGGCCGACGCCGATTATGGATACGTCGGCTCGGGAGCGGGAAAGATCAACCTGTATAAAGGGAAGACATGCGTCCTGAAAAACATCCCCGAAGAGGAAGCCGTCGAACGGTTAGTCCTTCTCCTCAAAGAGCACGGAGAGTGGTTGGGAGTTGAGAGTTGAGAATGGAGAGTTGCTGTGGTTAGGGGGAGAGTTTATTCTTTTCGTAGGAGGGTTTTGCCAGCCGGAGATAAGCTATAAGCGACAGCAGGCAGCAGCCGGCGCCGGCCATGTAGGCCGTCGCAATCGTGGAACAGGAGGAGATATATCCGGCGGATAACATCCCGATACCCACGCCCAGATCAAAGGAGGTCAGATAGGTCGACGTCGCCGTACCACGCATATTGTGCGGCGCGACATTGACAAAGATATACTGGAAAGCCGGGATACTGATCCCGAAACTGATGCCGATAACCAACGCCGATACGAAGAACACAAGCTCGTTATGGAACGTAGCGAAAATGACAAACGCGCCTGACAGGGAAACCAGCGACACAATGGAGACAGAATGCACCTTCCCCCTGTCGATCAGCTTTCCACTCACCAGCCGGGCCATACCCACCCCTATCGCCATAAAGATAAAGAAATAGCCGGGATGGGCAACATGTATCTCCTTCCCGTACAGCACCACAAAGGAGACAATCATCCCATACGGAACGGCGCTCAGCAAATAGGAAGGGACGAACGGCAATGCCTTGATCAACACAAAACGATCCAGCGAAAGGGGAGGGCGCTGCGCCTTTTCCCGTCCGGGATAACGGATCAGCAAGACAGAAGCCACGCCAATAAAGGCAATCACCATGGCAGCAACGACAAGCGTATGGAATCCCTTCATGTCGTAGAGCGATACGGCAGCCAATGGCGCCAGCGACATGGAGAGGTTCAACATCAACCCGTAGAAGCCGATCCCCTCCCCACGCCTTTTCGACGGGATCACATCTATCGCGATGGTGTTTCCCGATACGGAAGTCAATCCCATAAAACCACCCTGCACAAAGCGGACAGCCATAACCGCCAGGACAGTCGTCGCAAAGAGGTATCCCACAAACAGTGCCGAGAACATCAGGAAGGCAAACAGGTATAACGGCTTACGGGAGATGCTGTCCACCAAATAGCCGGAAAAGGGGCGTATGCACAGCAGGCCGACCGTATAGCTCGACAGCGCCAATCCCACGCGGGAAACGTCTATGCCCAGCTCTTCCACCAGATAAACCGGCATCGTCGGCATCAGCATGTAAAAGGCAAAGCTCATCAGGAAATAGGAGATGCAGCATTGAATGAAGTTACGATTCCAGAGTTGAGGTTGTATGCCGTTCATTGTCATCATCGTCATGTATATTTTTCGCTTAATTCGATCCAGCGCATGGTCTTCGTATCAATCTCCCCGATCAATACGGCAATGCGTTTCGAGTGGGTGATCAGTTCATCGGTACTTAACGTCCCGCTGCTCATGGCGGCTTCCAGTGCCGACTTTTCGGTCTCTAAGGCGGGGATCTCCATTTCCAACGCTTCATATTCTTTCTGTTCCTTGAACGAGAGCTTTTTCCTCTCCCCGTTTTGCCGTTTGGCTTTTCCGGCGGGATCGTCGGCTTTCTCCTGCCGCAGGGCTTCCGCCTCTTTCTCCAGCAGATCCTGTACCTCTTTCCATTCGCGGTACAGGGAGTAGTTGCCCGGAAAGTCCTTTATATCCGCATCCCCGCGAAAGACCAAGAGGTGGTCGACCACCTTGTCCATGAAGTAGCGGTCGTGGGAAACAACGATCACACATCCGTTGAAGGTACGGAGATAGTCCTCCAAGACTTGGAGCGTGACAATGTCCAGGTCGTTGGTCGGTTCGTCCAGCACAAGGAAATTGGGGTTTCGCATCAGTACGGTACACAGGTAAAGCCGGCGCTTCTCGCCGCCGCTTAATTTAAAGACGTAGTGCTGTTGCTTGTCGGGAGTAAAAAGAAAATAGTTCAGGAACTGCGACACGCCCATTCTTTTCCCCTCTCCCATGTCGACGTATTCGGCAATTCCCTGTGCGACGTCGATTACCTTCATTTGTTCGTCGAACTGCAAACCATCCTGGCTGTAATAGCCGAACCTAACCGTTTCCCCGATATCGAAATATCCGCTGTCCGGCATCACTTCACCGACCAGCATCTTGATAAAGGTGGTCTTTCCCGCGCCGTTATTCCCTACAATCCCCATCTTTTCGTAGCGGGTGAAGGTATAATTGAAACCGTCCACGATCCTGATATCGCCGAAACGTTTGCCGACGTCTTTCGCTTCAAAGATCTTGGATCCGATGTATGAGGATTTAACATCCAGGTTCATGCGGCCGGTATCGCGTTGCCGCTTGGCCTTTTTCTCCAGTTCATAGAAGGCGTCGATCCGCGATTTGGCTTTCGTCGCCCTGGCTTGCGGTTGTCGGCGCATCCAGTCCAGCTCCTTGCGGAGCAGGTTGTTCGCCCGCTCTACTTCGGCCGTTTGCGCTTCTACCCGCTCTTGCCGTTTCTCTATGTAATAGCTGTAATTGCCTTTGTATTGATAGAGGTGTTTCCGGTCTATTTCCATGATCCCGTTGCAGACGCGGTCGAGGAAGTAACGATCGTGCGTCACCATCAGTATACTAATGTTCTGCCGGCTGAGGTAGCCCTCCAGCCATTCGGTCATATCGAGATCTAAGTGATTGGTCGGTTCGTCGAGGATAATCAGTTCGGGGGCGGTCATCAGGACATGGGCTAAGGCGACGCGCTTCAATTGTCCGCCGGAGAGTTCTCCTATTTTCTGGTCGAAGTCCATGAGTTTGAGTTGCGAAAGCATCTGTTTGGCTTTCTGTTCATTCTCCAGAGCCGTCATGCTATCCGTATGGGGGAGGTCGTTCAGGCAGGCTTGCAGTACGGTCAGCTCAGGGGCGTATGCCGGCGACTGTTCCAGATACCCCAGCCTCAAGTCGTTCCGAAAAGTAACCGACCCGCTGTCATACGCCTCTTTCCCTGCCAGGATATTGAGCAGCGTCGTCTTTCCCGAACCGTTTTTTGCGATCAGCCCGATCTTTTGCCCTTGGGCGATCCCGAAAGTCACCTCTTCAAAGAGCAATAGGTCTCCCCAGCTTTTAGTCAGCCTCTCAACCTGTAAGTTTACCATCCGTAGTGGTCCCACTTGGGCTTGAACCAAGGACTCCCTGATTATGAGTCAGGTGCTCTAACCAACTGAGCTATGGGACCTGGTCAGAGGCCTACCTCTGAAATCGGGTGCAATATTACGATTTTAAATCCGTTTCTGCAACTGTTCGTTTAAAAAACTGACTGTTCCGTCTTCTCTTCTCCGGCAAACGTCATGAGGTAGGCTTTAATGAAGCCGTCGATCTTCCCGTCCATCACTCCGCCGACATCCGACGTCTGGTAGTTTGTGCGGTGATCTTTTACGCGGCGGTCGTCGAAAACGTAGCTCCGGATTTGGGATCCCCACTCTATTTTCTTCTTGCCGGCTTCCACCTTTTGCTGTTCGGCCATCCGTTTCTGCAACTCCATATCGTACAGCATGGAGCGTAGCAGGCGCATGGCATTCTCGCGGTTGTCTAATTGGGAACGGCTCTCGGTGTTCTCGATCAGTATTTCGCGCGTCTCGCCGGTATCGGGGTCTTTGTAGTTGTAACGAAGGCGGACGCCTGTCTCTACCTTATTCACGTTCTGGCCTCCGGCGCCTCCCGAGCGGAACGTATCCCATGTATAGTCGGCGGGGTTGATCTCTATGTCGATCGTGTCGTCTACCAGCGGGGTGGCGAATACGGAGGCAAACGAGGTCATGCGCTTACCCTGTGCATTGTATGGCGAGACACGTACCAAACGGTGTACGCCGTTTTCGCCTTTCAGGTAACCATACGCGTAATCGCCCTCTATTTGCATGGTGACGGTCTTGATACCCGCTTCGTCGCCGTCCTGGATAGTGTTGATCGTGATCTTGTAGTGGTTGGCTTCCGCCCAGCGGATGTACATGCGCATCAGCATAGACGCCCAGTCCTGGCTCTCCGTACCGCCGGCTCCCGAATTGATCTTCAAGACGCAACTCATCTGGTCGGCCTCCTGGCGGAGCATGTTACGAAATTCGAGGTTCTCTACCTGCGACAGGGCGTTGGCATACATCTCATCGACCTCTTCTTCGGTGAGAATCCCCTCTTTTACATAGTCGAAGGCCAATGCAAGCTCTTCTGTTGCGGTGTGGACTTCGTTATACAGGTCTATCCACTTCTTTAATTCTTTAACGATTTTCATCTGGGCTTCGGCGCGCTTGGCGTCTTCCCAGAAAACCGGATCTTGTGTGCGTAAGGATTCTTCTTCCAAACGGATGGCTTTACCATCTATGTCAAAGATACCCCCTTAGCGCCTGTTCGCGCTCCAGCACATGGTGTAGCTGGTCTGATGTGATCATACTTGTCTGCTTTATAATTTGGGGACAAAGATAGGAATCTATTACGAACCGGCAATACATAACCGCCCGATGCAAGCGATTTCTTTATCCCTTCGCCTTTTCTTCGGCAAGAACTACCCTTTACATAAGGAGGAACTACCCTTTTTATAAGGAAGAACTACCTCGTTGCTCGGCATGTACTGATCGTTCGCCAGTTGGCGAACGATCAATGTGTCGGGAGGAACGAGCTACTTGGTGCAGAGGAAAAGGCTACTTGTTCCCGGATGAAATACCTACATATAGGTATCCGGCGTGACGGAATTTAGCCTATCTTTGTGGCTTATTATGCAAGCATGAGATTATCAGATCTTAGGACAGGCGAGAAGGGTATCATTGTCAAAGTCATGGGGCGCGGCGGTTTTCGCAAGCGCATTATCGAGATGGGGTTTATCAGGGGCAAGGAAGTTGTCGTGATCCAAAATGCGCCGCTGAAAGATCCTATCCACTATAAGGTGATGGGATACGATGTTTCCCTACGCAGAAGCGAGGCGGCGCTTATTGAAGTCATCCACGCGGCAGGGAGCGAAGGGGAGGCGCCTTTCGTCCAACAGGCAGAAAGCCACGCCGGTCCGGTGATGATCCCCTCTTCCGATGAGTTGCATTCGCTGGCTCTGGAGAAGGGAAAAACAATCAATGTCGCATTGGTCGGCAATCCCAATAGCGGGAAGACGACCTTTTTCAACCATGCCTCCGGTGCGCACGAGCATGTGGGGAACTACAGCGGCGTAACGGTCGATGCAAAAGAGGGGGTATTCCGGCAAAACGGCTATACGTTCCGCATTGTCGACCTGCCGGGCACCTATTCCCTGTCCCCCTACTCCCCTGAAGAGCGCTACGTACGCAAACACCTGAACGAAGAACAGCCGGATGTCGTCATCAATATCATCGACGCCTCAAACCTTGAACGTAACCTGTATCTGACGACCCAGCTGATCGACATGGATGCCTGTATCGTCATCGCGCTGAATATGTACGATTCCCTGCAGAAGCGCGGGGACAGGTTCGACCATCACTCGCTCGCGAAGATGATCGGCGTACCGATCGTCCCGACCATCAGCAAGACGGGATTCGGCATCAGGGAGCTGTTCGATCATGTGATCAATGTCTATGAAGAGCGAGAGCCTGTCAAACGCCATATCCATATCAACTACGGCGACGACCTGGAGAAGGCGGTCACGAACGTCAAGAAGGCATTGAAAGAAAATGGCGGCGTCTCGGCCGACCTCTCCAAACGATATATCGCCATCAAACTCCTTGAACGGGATCCGGAAATAGAGGTCTTTGTCCGTTCCCTGCCGGATGCCGACAAGATACAGGTCGTATGCGACGGGCAGATCTCCCAAGTGGAAGATATCCTGCAGGAAGACAGTGAAACCGCTTTTACAGATGCCCGCTACGGGTTCATATCCGGCGCGTTGCGCGAAACCTATATACCCGGTAAGATACAGGAGATGAGAAGTACGCAGATCATCGACCTCTTCGTCACCAACAAGGTGCTGGGCTTCCCGATCTTTATCTTCTTTATGTGGGTGATGTTTGAAGCCACATTCCGGCTGGGGGCGTATCCCATGGCATGGATAGAAAGCATAGTGGAATGGACGGGTAGCCTGATACGCGGCACGATGTCGGAGGGGCCGTTCAAAGACCTGTTGGTCGACGGCATAATCGGCGGGGTAGGCGGCGTGATTGTCTTTCTTCCGAATATCCTGATCCTGTATCTCTTTATCTCCTTTATGGAAGACTCCGGGTATATGGCGCGGGCGGCCTTTATCATGGATAAGATTATGCATAAGATGGGGCTGCACGGGAAGTCGTTTATCCCCTTAGTCATGGGCTTTGGCTGTAACGTGCCGGCCATTATGGCCTCGCGTACCATCGAGAGCCGCAACAGCCGGATGATCACGATGCTGATTAATCCGCTGATGAGTTGCAGCGCACGGCTTCCGGTCTATATCCTGCTTGCCGGCGCGTTCTTCCCCGAGAAAGCGAGTTGGGTGTTGCTGTCGCTGTATGCTACGGGTATCCTGCTTGCCGTCGTCATGGCCAGACTGTTCAAACGTTTCCTTTTCAGGGACGAAGATGTGCCGTTTGTGATGGAGCTTCCCCCCTACCGGATGCCGACGGTCAAGTCGATACTGATCCACATGTGGGAGAAAGGGAAACAGTACCTGCGTAAAATGGGAGGCGTCATCCTGGTGGCATCTATCCTGATCTGGTTCCTGGGCTACTTTCCCCTTAGTACGCATACCGGCGATCTCCTTCAGCAGCAGGAAAACTCCTATATCGGCCGGCTGGGGAGAACGATCCAACCGGCCTTGAAACCGTTAGGCTTTGACTGGAAGATCAGCATAAGCTTGCTGACGGGCATGGCGGCGAAAGAGGTGGTCGTCAGCACCCTTAGTGTGTTATATACCGGTAAGGCCGACGAAGAGTCCCACTCAATATCCGAACGGCTCGCACAGGACACCTCTGCCGACGGTAGTCCGGTATTCACCCCGCTGACTGCGCTAAGCCTCATGCTTTTCGTCCTGATCTATTTCCCGTGCATAGCCACCATTACGGCCATCACGAAAGAGTCCCGCTCCTGGAAATGGGGACTGTTCGTGATCGTCTATACGTGCGCCCTTGCCTGGATTGTCTCTTTCATCGTCTATCAGACGGGTCTCTTTTTTACCGGATTACATGGGATATTTAATTGATAAAGTATGAAACGTTTTTTTCTATATGGTCTATTTCTGTTTTGTGTATCCCTTGTCCGGGGACAGTCGAGTTTTATTTATTCGGTGAACAGCGAAGGAAAGATCATCGCTATCCCGACTCCACGGGTGAACTGGTCATTGAAAATACCCGAACTTTCTTACAAATCATACACGCCCTCTTCAGCAGCTAAAATTGACATGAAATGGCAGGAGTTTGTCCCTGAAATGTCCTTGTCGCTTGACGAGCGTCCTGCCAATATGCAGATATTGTCCGGCGCATACCGCCCCTTCTTTCATGCCTATGCCCCTATGCTGAGGCGTACGTCGCCGATGGCGTTTGACTTTAGCGAATTCAGTATCACCCCGCTGACCGAAAACCTCTCCTTTCTTGTACATGGATACCAATACGCCTGGCCGGGAGCGGGCGGAAAAACGGCGATCAATCCGATGATGGTATGGGAAAAGGGGAAGTGGACGGTCTTGGGCGGCGGTTTTGCCGGTAAATTCTATACCCCATTCAATCCGCATCCCGAATTAATGGGCGGCGTAAACATACAGGCGACGTACGACGCCACCAATTGGTTGACATTCAAAACATGGGGGCAATATACCTATTATGGAAAAGAGAAAAACAATCCGCACATGATGATGAATCCCATGTTTAACCAAACGGGCGTCGGTGGAGCGATGGAATTTAAACTCTTCGATAATGCCGGCTTCGGCGTAGGCGTCAATTATGAGTACAATCATATACGGCGAAAAATGGAACCACAATACCTGATTTACCCTGTCATAAAATCCGGAAACATTAAAATCGGGGTCTGGTAAAAAAGAATGAAACAATGTTGCACACATTATGTACATAATTGATAGTGTAAGCTGTATTTCTTTCAGACCTTTACCGCGAACCAACTAACCCCAATACATATCGTACTAATCCTTGAGATGATGAAAGATCGAAGCGATGAGTACACATGAGCCTGAACCCATGGAACGGATACAAAATCGTTCCATGGATTACAGGTCAATTTTTTTACTGCCCAAAG
Organism: Tannerellaceae bacterium; assembly: GCA_031274415.1. Lineage (GTDB taxonomy): Bacteria > Bacteroidota > Bacteroidia > Bacteroidales > Tannerellaceae > DFXE01. The sequence goes on from JAISQD010000197.1 coordinate 13,161, forward strand.
AGTTTGCCCGATGTTGTCTTTCCCACCACAAAAACGGAAGATACCTCCGGTAACGACAGGTCGAATCGTGTATAGACCTCTCCGTTTTCCTTCCGGTGTTCGTATTCGGTTATTTTTTCTATCTTTCCCGTATGTGGATTCCACAGTTCCGGTTTGATCGAACCCCTCAGGCGGATTTCCGTGGTGAACGGATGATCGGAAGAATTGATAAAGAAATAGATTTCCTTCCCTTCCTTTCGTTTGTGGATATAGTTGACATAGCCCAAATCACCCGTTTGTATCCGGCTTGTGTCAAACGCGACGTCCGGCAGTAATCCCAGTTGGTCGAAAGCCCTGTCCAGGCTCGCCTTGTCGGCCGTCTTGAGATAGATGGCTTTTCCACCTTGCGCATTGCTTGCTTGAATGTCCTCTCCGGGAGCGCCCGAGACACCGAATATGGCCTTCACAAGGGATACCACCTCCTCATCTTGCCCAAATTCCGCCGACTTGGCGGGCAATGATTCCGTCGCAATGATTTTCCCGCCCCCGTCATAATAGTGTTTGATGGCTTTCAGCGTTTTTGCAGAGATCACCTCTCCGCCGGGCATCAACAATACGTTATAATGCTGGATATTTTCGGTGTTGTTCAGCCTTAACTCCCCGCCTTCGGCCGTTATTTTTCCATTATGAAGGTCTTCGGGATGGACAAAGGTGAAATCGCGACGCAGCTCGTTGGTCAACAAGTTACTCAACTCCTGATGACAGACATGCGGCGGTAGCCATTGGGCGACAGGCAATCCCGAATGACGGTCCCGGTTGATATACGATTCGGCCTGTATCGCCGTGATCGGCCACAACAGGGCAATGTCGGAAACCCGTGCGCCACCTTGCAGCATCGTACAGGAACGACCTACATACGTACTGTAACGCGGCAGATCGCCCAACAGCGGATTTTCGTGGGAAATCAACGGCGGTATGCGGATTTTGTCCGTTTCGGTTGTATACCACATGCCATGCGGCACGACAAAGGTAACGCCCCGCGCCATCACTTCCATGACGACGCGATACAACATCAACGAATCGGTCGTGTCGTCGGGAAAAGCGCCATAGAGTTCCGCGCCGACATCCGGTTTATCCCCCCGGTCGGCGGCGGAACTCACCTGTTTGAATCCATGAAGCCCATGTCCGTAATAGAAAATAGCATCCAATAAAGGGATCTGGGTATGCCGGTAAAATTTCAATACGTCGCCATTGGCCACCACCGTATTCGGACTGTAATTTTCGGGAGGATGCCCCATGCTTTTCAAACGATACTTAGCATTCCATTCGGCTACTTTCTTGACATATCCTTCCGCCATCAGTTCCGCGCGGATGTCGTGAAAAGCAACCCGCGCCGCCTGCGTTTCAGGGCCGATATCATAAAACAGCGCCGGATAGTACAACGCCGGATTCTTGCCGTATTTCCGTTGGAATATCTCCGTAATAGCCGGCGTCCAGAGCTGTTCATGGTACACAAAACCGACATCATCGAAGAACGTCTTGGTAATGACATGTCCAAAATAGCGGGAAAAACGTTTGGCATATTCATCGTATGTCATGGTGATCACTTTGTCGACAGCCTCCGGTTGCATGTAATCGACCAAGGCGTCGATATTCAACCAGCAATTGAAAAACATCACCCGCCAGTTCCCTGCCGGTGCCTCCCATACCAACCGGTTTCCCTTCATGAACGGGGACAGGTCAATCACCTCAAGCGTTGATGTATCCATAGCTGCAACGGCCATGAGCAGTTGCGTCGTATCGGTACGCGCCAGCCTGACGGATTGAGGGCCTTTGATCAGGGATTCTTCTTTCACGAGAAATTTCCGGGTATATTGGGGAAACTCCTTTTGCAGCCGTCCACCGGCCGACCCGCTGGGAAAATCAATATCGTCATACAGGATAACGCCGGTACCCTGTTTTTCGGATATACTCAGGATATCGCCATAGCGGTCAAAATAGCCGTCGCTCAGGTAGGCCGGTTCGGTGCCGGGGGTGACCGTATTGCTGTTCATGCGTGTTCCCCGGCTTACGGGAAGTACGGTGATTCCTCCAAACCCGGAAAGTTGTTTTGCGTTCCTCAGCCGCTCTTCAATGCCGGATGTCGTCATTCGTCCATTGACATGCAGGAAAGGCATGGGTTTGTACTGATTTCCAGGATGTAAAAAGGCTTCCCTGAGCGCCTTGCCGGAACGGGAAGCATCGGACTTGGCGTACAGAACGACAGGCCCCAGCAATCCGCTTTCCCTCAGTTCCATACCGGGACGGGGGCCGTCGATTGTCCATGTTTTTCTTTTCTCTTCCGGCTGTCCCGCATCATGGACGAGGCGGTTGAACCATGTGCCTGTTACCTCGACCGTGAGGGTGTTGTTGCCGGATTGGATTGCCTCGCTTACATCTAATGCGTAGGGAGGTGACCACAGGGTGCGAAGCGGTTTGCCGTTGAGCGATACGGCAGCAATCATCTCCACGCGCCCCAAATCGAGCATGTAGCGCGTGCCCTTCAGGAAGTTGTCTACGGTAAATGTCGTGGTATAGGTTGCCGTACCCGAAAAAGCGTTGGCTTCGGGCGAAAGGTCAAGGTCTTTCCATGCTTTCAGTTCCGTCAGTTGCAGGGAGGCGGGCGCATCCCATCCCGGAGGGAACGCCAACGTCCAGGGCGATACGAGCGGTATGGACTGCGCTCCTTCGGTGTCTATGCCGGCAATGGCGAGGGCTGGCGGGGTTTTGCCCTGACGGCGGTCGCGACGGAAAACCACAAAACAGGAACCGGCCTGCGGCAGGTTGAACGTCACCGAAGTGCGGCTGCCGTTGGTCGTTGCGGCAACGGGTGTGATATCGCCGGTGACGGGATCCCATATTTCGACGCCGTTTCCGTTGTTGCGGAAGTCGAGTGCGCCGCGGAAGCCGCTGCCATGAGGCGCACAGACAAAATACCAGTCGGCGCCCTCCGTCCGGCGATGCAGCCAAAGGGCGCCGTCGCCAATGACGTCGGGAGCGAGCTTCAGTTCGTTCAGCGCCGCGTCGAGCGTCGTCCCCGAAATGACCGTTCCCTTGCCTACGTTGCGGATGCGTTGCGCGGCGTCGCCCCAGAGGGCGGATACGGCATCGTCGAAACGCTGCTGTGCGGCCTCCCCTCCCGAAAGTGTGGCCAGTCCGTGCGGGGCATCCCCGACAACGGTCGCTCCCTCGCGGACAAGCGTCAGCAGTTTCTCCACCGTCTGCGGCAACATGCGCCGCGTATCGGGCATCCACAAGAGGCGGTAACTGATCCCTTCCGGCGTGACGAGCATCCCGTCGCTAACGGAAAGCCTGTTCAGCAACACGTCGGGATTGCAATAGTCGTATTTGAACCCTGCCGGGAAAGGGGCGTTCTGGTCGGGTTTGTGGTTGATCTCGTCGCCGAGATACCAAAGCACGTCGGAGACCGGTTTGCCCCGCTCGAGCAGGTAGCTGCACCGCGAAAGGTAGTCGGTAAACTCCGGCATGTGTTTCCACCATGTCTGCCCGCGCAGGAAAGGCGTGCCGATTCCGCTGCCGAAGGAGGTGCCGGGCGGTAGAAAGTCGGTGCGGGGATTGTGCGTGTAGGTGTGGAAGACCAAATGCGTAACGCCCTCGACGCTGTTGATGTTGGCCACCTCTTTCAGCATGCTCAGGTGTTCGTCCCACGTCAGTGCAAAGGAGGTAAACGCTTCGGCGGCGACGCGCGGTTTGCCGTACAACCGGGCGGCGGAAGCGGTTGGTTTGATGGGTTTGAAATTCAATGAACCGACAAAGTTGTCGGCAACGGGCTGCCAGAACTCGCACATGGGGATATCGGCGTGTTTGTAGTATTCCATGATATCGGCGGGGAAGATATCCCCGGCAGCCGTTTCATAGGTAATAGCCAGGCCGTTGTCGCCGGCAAGTTTTGCCATGCGTCCGTAGAAGCGGTTGGCGAACAGTTCCCCGATGACGCCGCGCCAGTCGCGCAGGAAACGTGCGGTGGTTTCATGGTCGTCCACCACATAACCGAATACCGCCGGCAGCCATCTACGGAGCGGATAACCGGCCATGTCGCCGAACTCCGCTTCCATGCTGTTCGTCCACGTTTGTGTTTTGCACTCCCAACTGTCCATCAACATGCCACCCAGCAGTCCGCCTGCCAGTACGGTACTATTCAGGCGTCCGATATATCCTGCGAAATGGGCGCTTGGCCCTGCTTCGGACAGCTTGTCACATTCCCATCCCGTTCCTTCGGGCGGCGCGGGGGCATTGCGCTGGCCGGCGTTTACGTGACCGATACGCAGCACCGTCCATTTCCCTTCCGGCACGTTCCATTGCAGATACCCCTGCCGGTCGGTCGAAGCCGTGATGTCTATGATTTGATTTGAATGGATGAAAGCGGCTGGCGATTGTTCGGGCTGTTCGCCGAGGCGTTCGATGGAGCGTAATGTCCAGCCGGCTTCCGATTCCCAGTTGTTTTTGCGGGCGGCGGAAAAGAGGCGGAGCGAATGGAGCGTCATCTCATGTTTGTTGGCGATGGAAATACGGTAGGTGGCGGCTCCATCCGTTTCGGGGCAGGCAAGTGAAACCGGACGGTCGTCCTGCCAACTGCTTGGATGCATGTCCGTGTACAGGAGTTTTTTGATGCTTCCATCCGGCATAACCGCCTCTGCGCTTACCGTTACCCCCGGTTCGTAACACCATCCGTGGCTGAAACCGTTGATGCTTGAAAACTCCATTGTCCGGAGGGTGACGGCGCTGGGGAAAGTCACTTCCACCCGGTGCGGTTCGCCTTCGGGCGCAGGCGGCAGTTTCAGAGGTTTTGCGGCTTTCCCCGACAGAAGCTCTTTCCACTCCGTGGCGTTGTTGCTTCTGACGGTCTGCGGAAGCAGGGGTTCGCCGGTGTCGCCCTCCGGTGTGGGAAAGGCGAGTACGGCTATTTCCCTGTAATCGCGCCACTCTTCGCCGCTTGGCTGCGGCAGGGGCAAGTCCATATTCTTTTGCTCTCCGCCCGTTATGTCGGTACGGCTCCAGACGAGATGCCGCATCGCATTGGACGGCTCAATCCACGGTCCGCCCGACATTGCCCATCCGGGGCAGTTCTGCATGGTAAAACGCAATCCCAGCCGGCGACACTCCTCCGCCGTATGGCGCAAGGCTTTCTCCCACGATTCGCTGAGGCAGATAATTTGTGGATCCACGCCGGGCCAGGCGCCGCCAAACTGACCGTGAAAGAACTGGATGCCGGAAAGACCTGCTCCGGCAATGGCTTCCAAGTCGGCGGTGATCCCTTTCTCCGCCACGTTGCCTCCGATAAAGTGAAACCACGTTTCAGGGTGATAGACTTTCGGTGGGGTCTTGAATCGTTTTTCGTCCGCGCTGCCGAACGGGCGGTTTAGCTCTTCTGCCGGCGGAAGCGCCGGCGCTGTACCCTTGTCGGTTGGTGTTCCGCATCCGGCGACCGTCAGGGTCAGGATACATGCTGATATAAAATTAAAAGTTTTCATTGATACTATTTGCCGGGATGTTTACGGTCGTTTTCTTTTGGCTTCGGAAGATGATGATCTTCTGTGGTTTTGACAGATTGGCGGCAGCGATGGCTTTGCGCAGGTCGTCCAAGTTGTTCACGACGGCGTCGGCGAATCCGAGTATGACGTCGTTGGGTTGGAGGTAATCGCGCAAGTCGGTACCGTAGGCCGGTACGGAGATGACATATACGCCGTATTCGGAGTCCATTCCGGTGGCGGAACGTTCGCTAAGGTTTTCCATGTTTTTGATGCTCACCCCTTGCCAGCGGGCTATTTCGGTTTTGACGGCGTCGGCAAAGAAGACCGGCGCCGGCATTTCCGGTTTTTCGGACAGGGCTTTCAGGCGTTCGGACAGGACGCCGAAGCGGGTCATGTCGAAGTTCTGGAATCCCATGCGGAAAACTTCCGGCGAACGT
>JAISQD010000010.1 GCA_031274415.1 Tannerellaceae bacterium
ACGCTGATGGCCGAAGCGCGGGAAATGCTCCGCAAGTGGGAGGCCGGAGACGAAGCGGTCGTTTCGCTTTGGAAAAGGATGAACGGTTGGGTATATGCCGGATTTGATGAGACATATAAAAAGATGGGCGTTGATTTCGACCGGATTTATTACGAATCGGAAACCTACCTGGAGGGGAAAGACGAGGTGTTGAGGGGCGTCGGCCAAGGCCTGTTCTACCGGCGGGAGGATGGATCGGTATGGGCTGACCTGACCGGAGAGGGGTTGGATGAAAAGCTTTTGCTTCGCGCCGACGGTACTTCCGTTTACATGACGCAGGATATCGGGACGGCCAAACTGCGGTTCGACGACTATCCCATCCACAAGATGATCTACGTGGTGGGGAATGAGCAGAACTACCATTTTCAGGTATTATCCATCCTGTTGGATAAATTGGGTTTTTCGTTCGGGAAAGGACTGGTGCATTTTTCGTATGGCATGGTCGAATTGCCTGAAGGGAAGATGAAGAGCCGTGAGGGAACGGTCGTGGATGCCGATGACCTGATGGATGAGATGATCAACACGGCGCATGAGATATCACAGGAGCTGGGCAAGCTGGATGAGATGACGGAGGAAGAGGCCGCCAGGATTTCCCATATCGTAGGGCTGGGTTCGTTGAAGTATTTTATCCTGAAAGTAGACCCGCGAAAGAATATGGTGTTCGATCCGAAAGAGTCGATTGATTTTAACGGCAATACCGGATCCTTTATCCAGTACGCCTATGCGCGTATCTGTTCCGTATTGCGCAAAGCGGCCGCACAGGGGATTGACCTGCCGGAGGAATTAACCGGATCTATCCCTATCTCCGCGAAAGAGGAAAACCTGATACAGCTCATCGCCGGTTATGCTCCTGTCGTACAGGAAGCCGGCAAGGAATATAGCCCGGCGCTGATTGCAAACTACATCTACGAGCTGGTCAAAGAGTATAACCAATTCTACCATGATTTCTCCATCCTCAGGGAGGAAAACAGGGAACTGAAAGAGTTCCGCCTGGTGTTGTCGGCCAATACGGCAAAGGTCATCCGGTCGGGGATGGCATTGCTGGGGATTGAAGTCCCTGAAAGAATGTGATTTTTTTTAGGGTCTGTCGCTTCTGTCTATGCCGAATACTAAGGATGGAGCGGCGCCCATTTCAAACGCCAATACGCCGCCTGCCGTGATCGCGGCATGGTTGATATAGGATTTGGTATAGGGTTTCCCGTTCAACGTGACATGCTGGATATAGATATTCTCAGGACTGTTGTTATGAGCGACGACTTCAAATGTCTTATTATCCCCTGTTTTCAGGACGACCCGGTCGAAAAGGGGACTGCCGAAGACGTACACGCCTCCTGCGGGTGCGACTTGGTAAAAGCCCACTGCCGAGAGGATATACCAGGCCGACATCTGCCCCACATCTTCATTTCCGCTCAGGCCGGCGGGGACGTCGCGGTAGAGCGTCGCCATCACTTCACGCGCTTTTTCGGCCGTCTTCCACTGTTGTCCGGCGTAAGGATAGAGGTAGATCACATGATGGCTGGGTTCGTTGCCATGGGCATATTGCCCGATCAGGCCTGAAATATCGGGAGAGGCTTCCGCACCCATATCGCCCGTTACGATAAAGAGGGAATCCAGCTTGCCGACAAAAGCCTCCTCGCCTCCGAACAGGTCGATCAATCCATGCACATCATGTGGGACAAGCCAGGTATATTGCCAGCCATTCCCTTCGGTGTAATCGTCTCCGCGATGCGTAGAGTGGAAGGGGCTAAACGGTTCGCGGAATGTGCCGTCAGAAGAGAGGCCGCGCATGAACTGCGTCTGCAGGTCGAAATAGCGGCGGTACGAACGGCTCCGTTCCGAAAAATAATCGTACGTTTCCTTGTCGCCCAGTTTTTTGGCTACCTGCGCCACACACCAGTCCGCCAAGGCATATTCCAGCCCTTTGGCGACGGTTTCGTGCGACGGCTCCTTGTCGTAGGGAAGATAGCCGTATTTTTTCAACAACCCCAGCCCCCTTTCGTCGAGCAACGCCGATTGCTTCATCGCCTCAAGGGCGGCGTGTGCGTCGACATCGAAGCCTTTCAACACCAGGTCGGCCAACACCGGGATGCCGGGATTTCCCACCATACAGTCCGTCTCGTTCCCCATCAGGTGCCATACGGGGAGCTTGCCTTGCCGGTTGTAGATATCCAGCATGGTTGCAGCGATATCCGCCGCTCTTTCGGGATGGATGATCGTCATCAGCGGATGTGCCGCACGATAGGTGTCCCACAACGAAAAGGTGGTATAATTGGTAAAGGAGCGGTCGTTATACGCCGTGCCGTCGGCGCCACGGTAATCGCCGTTGACGTCACAAAAGACCGATGGCGCGACCATCGTATGGTAAAGGGCGGTATAGAAGATCTTTTTGGCGGTTTCGTCCGCCGTTTCAACCTGTATTGTATTCAGCGCTTCGTTCCAGGTACGGTCTGCTTCCGCTACGGCGCGGTCAAAATCCCAGTGGGGCAACTCGGCGTCGAGGTTCAGTTTGGCATTGGCGATGCTGACGGGCGACAAGCCCACTTTTACATAGACCGCTTCGCCGGCGGAGGTATCAAAAAAGACCTGCCCGTAGGTTTCCCGGCTTTCCGTAGACCTCTCCTCCGTGTACCCTTTCATCGGTTTGGAGAAGACGGCAGTAAAATAGACCTTCTGGTCTTTTGCCCAGCCTGTCGAATAGCGGTAGCCCGACACGACCGTATCGTTTTCCCTGACCAGATACCCCTCTACGGGCGCATCCCATCCGATGCCGTGTTCAAGGTCGATGATGATCCTTGCTTCATCCGAAGCGGGGAAGGTATATTTATGAAATCCCGTCCGCAGCGTGGCGGTCAGCTCGACGTCGATACCGAACCGCTCGAGATGAACCGAATAATACCCCGGCCTTGCGCTTTCCCTGTCGTGCGAGAAGCGGGATACCCCGTCGTCGCCTGTCGCCGGCATAAAGGAGATATCGCCCAGATCGCCAATCCCCGTCCCGCTCAGGTGGAGGTGGCCGAAGCCCCTGATCGTGGAATCGCTGATATGATATCCCGAACACCAGTCCCAGCCTTGTGTAGGCTGTGTCGGGCCGAGCTGGACGAAGCCGAACGGCACGTTCGCTCCCATAAACATATGTCCATGATCGCCCGTGCCGATATAGGGATCGACATAGTGCGTCAGGCTCTCAGCCGTTGCCGTCGCTTTCTCTTCCCGGCAGGAAGAGAAGAGGGCTGCCACACCGAGCAGCGCCGGCAGGAATAAGCGGATTATCTTTTTCATGTTCTGCTATGATTAGCTCTTTTTTGTACTCTTCTTCTTTTTAGAAGCCGGTTTTTCGCCGGCCGAACTGACAATCTTCATCGCCTCTTCCAGCGTAAGCGCTTCGGGGCTTTTTACCGTCTTGGGTATTTTATAGTTGCTCCCTTTATAGGCGATGTAGGGGCCGAAACGGCCATTCATAATGCCCAGCTCGGGATCTTCATCAAACGTTTTGATATGGCGCTTTTCGTCTTTCTGACGTTTCTCGTCGATCAGCAGAATCGCCTCGTCAAGCGTGATGGTGAGCGGGTTCATACCTTTTGGAATGGAGGTGAACTTGTTGTCGTGGCGGAGAAAAGGGCCAAAACGGCCAACGGCGGCGACAACGTTTTTCCCTTCATACTCTCCCAACGTACGCGGCAGGTCGAACAATTTGAGCGCCTCTTCCAGTGTGATGGTCTCGATGGATTGTCCTTTCATCAGGGAGGCAAATTGCGGTTTGGGAGAGGTTTTGTCTTCCGGATTAGCCGCCCCCAATTGGACAACGGGGCCGAACCGTCCGATCTTGACAAACACCGGGTTTCCCGTCTTCGGATCGATCCCCAGTTCGCGTTCTCCCACCTTATGCTCCGTCTTGACCGCCGAAACGGTTTCCACGATCGGGTGGAAAATGGTATAAAAGTGGTCGATGACATCCGTCCAATTCATCTCTCCGTCGGCGATCGCGTCGAATCCCTTTTCTACGGTTGCCGTAAAGTTGTAATCCAATACATGGGGGAAATACATCGTCAGGAAATCGTTCACCACCATGCCGATATCACTTGGGATCAACTTGTTGCGGTCTGCGCCTGCTATTTCCTGCTTTCTTGTTTCCCGGATGATGCCATTCGCGAGCGTGATCATCGTATACTGACGCTCCACGCCTTCGCGGTCTCCTTTCTCCACATATTCACGATTCTGTATGGTCTGTATCGTAGGGGCATACGTAGAGGGGCGGCCAATGCCCAACTCTTCCATCCGGCGGACAAGGCTCGCTTCCGTGTATCGCGGAGGACGTTGGGTAAAGCGTTCGGTGGCCACGATATCGTTCAACGCCAACACATCGTGCAGGTTGACGGCGGGTAACAACCCGTTTTCCTGTTCCTTCTCATGCTCCTCGTCAACGCTTTCGCGGTAGACCTGCAGAAAGCCGTCGAACGTGAGGACTTCGCCTACGGCGGTAAATTTTTCTTTCTTCCCCGAGATATCCACAGAGATCGTTGTCCGTTCCAGTTCGGCGTCCGCCATTTGGCAGGCGATTGTCCGTTTACGGATCAACTCATAAAGCTTCTTCTCCTGGGCGGTGCCACTTATTTCGGTGTGACTGATATAGGTCGGGCGGATCGCTTCGTGAGCCTCCTGCGCCCCTTTGCTTTTTGTGGTATATTTGCGTGCCTTATGGTATTTCTGGCCGTATGTTTCGAGGATGGTCTCTTTGGCCGTCCCCAACGCCAGATCGCTCAGGTTGACCGAATCGGTACGCATGTAGGTGATCAATCCCGATTCGTACAACCGTTGGGCGACCATCATGGTTTGCGACACGGAATAGCCCAGCTTGCGGGCGGCTTCCTGTTGCAATGTCGACGTGGTAAAAGGGGGGGCGGGTGATTTCTTTACCGGCTTTTTCGTGATATCGTCGATGGTGAAAGAGGCGTTCCGGCACGATTCCAGAAAGGCGTTGACCTCCTCTTTGGTTTGCAGCCTCCTGTTCAGCTCCGCTTTGAGCAGCGTACTCCCGTCAGGGAGCGTAAAGCCGGCGATCACGCGGAATGACGCTTCGGAGACAAAATCATTGATTTCCCGTTCCCGTTCGACGATCAAACGAACGGCCACCGATTGCACACGCCCGGCCGACAACGCCGGCTTCACTTTCCTCCACAGGATGGGTGACAGCTCGAACCCGACAATCCTGTCCAGTACCCTTCGCGCCTGCTGGGCGTCTACCAGGTGTATGTCGATGCTTCTGGGCGTTTCAATAGCATGGAGTATGGCATTTTTCGTGATTTCATGAAAAACGATCCGTTTCGTTTTTTCCGGTTGCAGCTTCAACACTTCACTTAAATGCCATGATATAGCTTCTCCTTCGCGGTCTTCATCGGAAGCAAGCCATACGGTCTCCGCTTTTTTAGCTGCTGCATTTAATTCGGCCACCAGTTTTTTCTTCTCATCCGGTATCACATACTGGGGGGTGTAGTTATTTTCAATCTCTACACTAAACTCTTTTGCCTTCAAATCACGGATATGACCATAGCTCGACATGACTTTAAAATCCTTCCCTAAGAATTTTTCAATAGTCTTTGCTTTGGCTGGAGATTCCACAATTACGAGATTTTTCTGCATATCTTCATATATTTCTGTTAGAAAACAACTGCAAACTTACATAAATAATTGAAGTAAGCGAAGTTTGTCAAAGAAAAATGGGATAATATTTCCACATAATTCATTGTTTGTACTATTCTTTTCTATAGTATAGGAATCGTGGGAGGTTTTCGGCATCTGTCAACCTGACTTAGTCATTAAAATTAAAAGTGTCAATCAAATTCAGTAAAGGTCATTTTTGCACGGGAGCAAATAAAAATTGCTCGGGAGCTTTTCCCAAAAAGGACGGGAGCTTTTCCACAAAAGGACGGGAGCTATTTTTTTTTGCTCCCGTCCAATTTTTTGGCAATCTTTACTGATGACATTTTCTGAATTTGGTCATGTTACTATCCGCCCTTTTTATTTTTAATATTTATCAACGCGTAGCGTAATTTGGATAATTTCATGGTGTCAATAGGTTATTCCTATTCTAATTTTGATATTTATACAGAGCGAAGAAATATCATTATAGATGGTATATCAATGAATGAAAAACTTTGGAAAAAAAGAGCAACACATTCCTTTTTTATAACGCTCACTTTTCTTATAAAAAACTGAATACAGGATTAATCATTCCGTATTGCTTAGCCGTCATTATTGAGGTTTACGGTTCGCCCAGATGGGTGATGATGGCGGCTACTTGTTTGGGGAGCGGTTGTGGCGGCAGTCGGGGCGTCGTCAGGTACGGGTGGAGCGGATCGAGTTGTCGATGCCGGACAGTGTGTTTTTGGCTGTACCGGAAGGGAAGATAAACGTCTCCTTTTTATATCGAACGCACGTTCATTATTCTTCATAGACGGCTTTATACCAATCCAATTGTTTATACCACTCGTTCAGGGCGGCGAGGGGACGCTGGGGGACGTAAGACGAGATGCCGCAGAAACGGCTTTTATCAATTGGGAACGTCGTCCCGCCGCCGGCGCCATAATAGGCCTTTTCGGTGGTCTCCTTATATACAATGACCTTTTTCATGCTCTCCAGATAGCGGCTATAGGCCTCGGTTGAGGCCAGGTGGCTGACAAAATCGCCGAAGTCGTACAGGGCGTTGTACTTGAAATTCGCTGAAAGGTAATCCAACCGTTGCAGCGTACTGACATCCAATTGGAAGATCTCCTCTTCTTTTCCGGGGAAAATCGCTTTACACACCTCCTTTAATTCCTGCAATGCCTCTGTCCTGACCACCGATATGGAGGCGGACGCCGGATACGCCGTGCCTGCCTGCTGTTCGTTGTAGTAGGTATAGAACGTAAGGCCGATCCGGGTCAATAGCTGGTGTACAGGTTCGTTGGCAAACAGATACCTCACGATCTGTTGATAGGGCAATCCTTCGCCCAATATTTCCGTAGGGGAAGCCATGATGTAACCGGCTTTATCCCGTAAAGCATAGGCCACTTCGACGCTGGCCATATAACAGGCGTCGAATATGATGAAGTCGAACACATGATCCGGTAAGGTCTCTTTCAGGACGTTGATCTCCATGTGGGAATTCCCGTCCTGACCGAAAGAACGCAGGTAGTCCGCATAATCGGACGGCAACCATGCCGATCCATGACTCCACAAAATAAGCCCGTAGCTGTCGGCCACATATTGACCGCTCGAAAAGACCTCGTCAATAACACTCCGCATCACCTCTTGCGAGGCTGAATTTTGCTCGGGATATGTCTTGACGATTTTCTTTCCTATAACGCCTCCCGCCCCCTTTTCCACCTCGACGAGTTGCGGGACGTCGTCTACCGGGTCGGTATATATCAGCAGGTTTCCGCCATTCAGGTAGTCGTTCGCCGCCCCTTTCAGGATACTCTCCATATTGGTATGCGAGAAGTGGCTCAACGAATTATCGGCCGACATATAGACCAGCACGGTGCGTTTGAACGCCGGCTCTTCAACATCGGGAGAACAACCAAGCAGGCATACCACATATAAACTTAAAACCGAGCGGTATATGATGTACGGTATCACTTTTACATTCATTTCAACAGGATTTTTATCGTGAATGCGACAAAGGTACAACAATCCAATTAAAAAAGAAGTTTTCAACAGGTGCTTAATTTGTCATTATTAATCTTGGTAGTTGCCTGCATATATTTTTATATTTGCGCAGTTATTATAATTTTGATTATCCGGTTATGCAAATGGGCAAGATACGATTTACGTTACTTTTTTGTGTGTGTACCATATTTACGGCATATACGCAAAAGCTGGCGGTAAAAAGTAATCTGGCGTATGATGCAACGGCAGCCATTAATGTAGGGGTTGAATTTGCCGTCTCCGGCAAACTGTCGATAGATCTGTCCGGGAACTATAACGGCTGGGATGTCGTGGAGAAGAAATCATGGCAGCATTTGATGATTCAACCGGAGGTTCGCTACTGGACGCGCGAAACATATAACGGCCATTTCTTTGGCGTACACGGTATCTATACGAATTATTCGATCGCCCGCATGGATCTCCCCATATTCGCAATGAAAAGAACGTATAATTATGACGGAAAGGCTATTGGAGGCGGCATTTCATATGGTTACCATCTCTATGTAACACCCCGTTTAAACGTCGAATTCACGGCCGGAATAGGTTTCTTGAATCTTGAATACGATAAAACGCCTTATACTGATACGGTTGTAGAGGGACGTTATATGAAGGGTTATTTTGGCCCGACCAAAATTGGACTTAGTGTTGTATACATTATCTTTTGACGCGTTATGAGAAGAATTATATACCTAAGCTTGTTTTTCCTGGCAACAATACCATTCCTGGCTCAGGCGCAGCCTGATGTGGGAAGAATCACCGTGAAATTAAACCGGGCCGAATCGAATGGTAGGGAACTAACGCTTGATATGGACATTCATATAAGCAATATTCATATTTCCCCCTATGAAAGCCTGACGCTTACCCCCATGCTCAGGAAAGGAAGAGAATCCATTCTGCTGAAACCGGTTATTATCCATGGCGGCAATAAACGGAAAATGTATAAACGGCGGATCGCCTTTAAAGGGAAGAACGTTGCCGATGCCGGTGCCTATACCGTCCTTAAAAACGATCCGGAGCTGATACAATGCGCGTTATATGAAATCACCATCCCCTATAAATCGTGGATGAACAATGCGGAACTCGTTCTGATCGGGGAAACATGGAATTATCAGGATACCCCCGTATCGATAAATGAAGATGTACTCGAAAAGTCCTTGAAGATTACCACCGCTAAAACGAAAAGAATATCTCGCTATATCCGGAGAAGATAGCCTCACATGCCACGCATACACCTATTTTGAACGTAACGCACGCGGAGATTTGCCAAAGTTAGACCGGCAGAAATGCGAAAAGTTCGCCAGTGATTCGAAACCGTATTTTGCACTGATCCCGGTGATGGTCATATCGCTTGCCGTCAGATCGGCGTATATCCCCTGCCGCTTCTGTTTCAACATCCATTGATAGGCCGGCTCGCCGAAAGTCTCTTTAAATATCCTGCGGAATGTAGAGACAGAATAACCGCCCAACCGGGCAAAAGCCTCGACATCCTTTGCCTGCCGGTAATTGTTCATCACAAAATAACGGAAACTCTTGATATACCCATACATCGGGGAATAAAACCCCATCAGGTCTGTCGGCGTATAATAACAATTCAGGAGATAAAACAATTCGGTGCGTTTGGCCTGCAAATACCCGGCACACAGCATGTCGTCGTTCAACGCCAGCTTCATCCCTTCCAAAAAGAGACGGACAGGCATACAGGCCGTCATGATGGCCGGATAAGAGGGCAGGCCTTCCATCGCGTTCAACTCGTCCTGAAAACGGGAATCGCACACACTCTGCAAATGGTCAAACAAATAAAGGATGGATTCGGTAGGCGTATGTATACGAAATTCGACGTGTGAGCCAACAGGTTGGATGATAAACTGCCCTTCACGCAGGATCGTATCGGGATGTTCGTTGCTGTTTACCCATACCTCGCCTTTCAATAGAAAGTACATCATGTTTTGTGAACATCGTTCTCTGGGAAGAAAAAGCCCCCTGGGGAACGTACGGTATTTGAACACATCCTTCTGAAAATGGTCACAGGAGGAACAATCGGTATATTTGCTGCATCTTTCGTCGAACATACTACCCCTTTCTATGGCTTAACCTTTATCCGTCTTCCCTTTTTACTCTCATTATGAAAACGGTCTACCGCCGTCACAACATACCGGAAGGTCTCTTTATGCCCGTTCTCCGGCAACATGTACGATTTGCCCTGTGTTATAGCCATGATACGCGCCGGGTTGTCCAGATCCAACCGCTCTTTCTTTCCAAAACGGTAGACCACAAAGTAGCGGGGCAGCTCCGGGTCTTCCGGGTTTTGCTCCGCGTTCCAGGACAGCCTGCGCCCTTCCGGCACACGTTCCACCCTGAGGCCTTTCACCTCATCCGGCCTGTCGTGATGCATACCGGTATAGGCGGGGATCAACGCCGGATAGCGGTGGTAATGCCGCTTCAGGCTATCCGCTATACCCTGGTTGTTCCACAACAGCTCATTCGCCGGCCAGAAGCAATGACCGTCGATGCGTGAAAAGCGACGGGCACAGGCCATCTTCTGTGTCAGCTGGCCGGCTTTCATTGTCCGGGCGACATCCTGCCCGATATACAAATGCCCCCCCTTTGTATGCCTGCTCCACCACGCCGTCAAGGTGGCATAATCGGCCGCTTGATGCCCGATCTCCCAATAAATCTGCGGAATCGTATAATCGATCCATCCCTGTTCTATCCAATACAGGATATCGGCATAGAGGTCGTCATAATTCTGTAACCCGTTCGTTTCGCTCCCCGACCCATCGGGCGTACTCTTCCTGTTCCGGTAAATACCAAAGGGGCTGATGCCAAAACGAACCCAAGGCTTCTCCAGCAGGATGGCATGCTTCAGGTCCCGGACTAAGGTATTGACGTTCTCCCGCCTCCAATCGCCTCGCCTCTCCTCTGTGTATCCCTTCGGCAGGCCATACTTGCGGAAACTTGTATCATCGGGAAAGGGAAGGCCGGCAACAGGGTAGGGATAGAAATAATCGTCCATATGGATGGCGTCCACATCATAACGGCCGACGATGTCACGAACGACACGGCAGATATGCTGCCGGTTTTCAGGCAGTCCGGGATCAAAAAGAATCTGGTTATTATACGTCACGAACCGTTCGGGATACGTATGGTAGATATGCGATCCGGCAAACTCCATATTCACCGAAGTCGCCGCACGGAACGGGTTTAGCCAAGCATGAAACTCCATATTCCGCCGGTGGCACGCCGAGATCAGGAACTTCATCAGGTCAAAATCATCTTCCGGCGCTAATCCCTGTTTGCCCGTATAAAAGCGGCTCCAAGGCTCTATCCCCGACTGATAAAAGGCATCCGCCTCCGGGCGTACCTGAAAGATAATCGCATTGATCCCGCAGGCCTGCAGATCATCGAGTTTACGGATAAACGCTTTCTTCAACTGTTCGGGAGTCATGGTCTTGTATTCTTCCTGAAAAACCGTTTGAATCCATGCCCCCCGGAACGCGCGTTTCGTCTCTCCTGAGCTATTTTCATAGAGGCTACGGGTTGTTGAGCAACCGGTGATTAAACAACACAACACAAAAAAGACACCATATGTATATTTCAGATGCATAAGATTACCAATCATATTACGCCGGCAAAGGTACGCCTTTATCTTTGAAATGCCAAGCGTGGCCTGAAAATAAAAAAAAGGCGCCCTTCTTGGGGACGCCCTCTTTCGTATACGTTGCATGCGACTAATTGATGCGCTGCTTGGCAGAATAACTGAGTTTTAACGCGTATGCTTCACGAAGCGCCTGCTTGACATCAGTCACAATGCCCATCTTTGTTTCACTGTCCGCTTTAATGGAGACCGTCATAAATGGTTGATCTTCTTCTTTCATACTGGATTTTTCCTGTGCGATATAATCCTGTATCTCCGAGATTTCGGCAATCTGGTCATTCAACTGAACACGCGTTTCCGACCCCATCTGCGCCCTTAACTCCGGCACCGGTTGCCCGATATAGACAAATGTGATCAACGACTTCTTCTCCAATTTCTGAAGCTCTGTCGCCTGGGGCGCCTTGAATATCACCTTAAGGGTCACTTCACGCATGGACGTTACCATCATAATAAAGAACAAAAAGGCAAATACCAGGTCAGGCAATGACGACGTATTCAATTCCGGCATTTCACGGCCGCCCGATTTATTAAACTTTCCCATTATTTTACACCTCCATAATTTCGTGGCTCTGCTTCGGATATCTTTTGCGGATAAATCTGAATCACAGCATCCTGTTGCTCTTTCTCCAATTCGGCAAATGCTTTCCCGAATTTCTTTTTCGACACGTCATTCCTTAGCTCGTTATAGGCGGCGGCCAGTTCGTTCTGGACGCCGATATAGGCCTGGTATTCCGTCCCACGGTCGTTCTGTAAGGAAATGACATGATTCTTGGTCACCAGCATATTCCCAAAATACGGAACGTCCACTTCTATTTTCTCCGGCCTATGTTCATCGTTGTAAGGATTCTCAACAAATTCCTTCACCTTGTCTTTCAATTGCCTGATATCAATCACTTCATTGTTGCATAGCACCTCGTTCGCCGTATTGATCAAAACAACCATGAGATTTCTCTTTTTGATATCCACATCCTCTTTATCTTTCTGATCCTTCGGTACCGGAGGAGGTAAACGCCTTGGCAGACCCTTATCCGTATCCATCGAAGATGTCAAAAGGAAAAACAGCAGCAACATGAAAGCGATATCGGCAGAAGACGTTCCATTTATACTTGGCGTCTTTTTCTTTTTCTTTGCCATATAGCGTTTCTTTTTTTTACTTGTCTATAATTCTTTTCACATTACCCACCAGGATGGCAATAACCACCAATCCTATCAGGATATACGTAGAAAACAACCACATATCCGTTATTTTCAACCAGAAAGGCACATTGTATACCTGGGCGTCTGCATTCAAAATAGGCAGGGGCGTGACATCCCCGACGGCATACGTCAGGTACAGCAAGCCGGCAAACAGCACAATCACGGTCAGCCCTAAAGCAGCTCCCCTGGGGTTGGTCTTAAACTTGGATGCAAACTGCCAAACAGCAAATACCAAAGTCGCCGCAATGGTCAGGGCAAACAGGATATAAATCCAGTTCAGCAATAGACTGGTATAGGCCGGATTCCACAATTCGCCATTGTTGTACGGCTCACCGTCCCCGCCAAAAAAGAATAATCCCAAGACGACCGCCGTGACAAGGGTAGATACAATTAAGATCCAATTTGATAATCTTCTTATTTTAGTAACAGCCATAGCTTGAATTATTTTTTAAATTTCACGTAGTATTTCAGTACCGTATCAACTAACGTAATCGAAGCGTCTTCCATCTTATTCAGGATCGACTCCAGTTTACTCAACAGATAGTTATAAAATACTTGAAGAATCAACGCCACAATAAGACCAAAGATGGTGGTAATCAAAGCCACTTTCATACCGCCGGCAACCACCGTCGGGCTGATGTCGCCCATCTGTTCGATTTTATCGAAAGCCATGACCATCCCGACAACCGTTCCCAAGAATCCCAAAGAGGGAGCCATGGCAATAAACAAGGTCACCCACGACAGGTTCTTTTCAAGCAATCCGCTCTGTACGCCCCCGTAGGAAACAACCGACTTTTCAACGATATCAACACCCTGGTCTATCCTCATCAATCCCTGATAAGCAATAGATGCAATAGGGCCTCTTGTTTCGCGGGCAATAGCTTTAGCGCCTTCTACATCGCCTTTGTCCAACGCATCCTCAATCCCCGACAGGAGTTTGTCGGCATTGGTGTCGGCCAGATTCAGGTAAATAATCCTTTCCAAACAGAAAGCCAAACCAAGTACTAATGTGATGGCAACCAAACTCATAAATTCGGCGCTACCCTCAATAAACTTTGTCTTTAACGCCTGATGAAAACTGCTTTCAACGGCAGCTTCCTGCGCAAATGCTACACCAGAGAATCCAAGGGCGCACAAACCCAAGAATGTTTTTGTAAATAACTTTTTCATTGTGTGTCTAATTTTTAAGATTAATAACTCTCTTATTATTTTTATTCTTTTGTTAAATTCATGACATTATCTAACCGCGGAGAAAGCGGGATTCGAACCCGCGATACGCTTTAGGCGTATACACGCTTTCCAGGCGTGCCTCTTCAACCGCTCGAGCATCTCTCCTAAAGAGCGTCTTCCCTTTTCCACCAAAATCGAGCGCAAAATACAAAAAAAATAATCATCACAAACGTTTTGCCATACAAATCTTTTGAAATAATTCATCTGTGCTTTTTCGCGTGGCCTCTATCGTGGCTTCCAGCGAGAGATTATAGACCTTCGACACCATGGATGCGGTCTCACGGATATAGAGCGGTTCGTTCCTTTTTCCGCGATACGGCACAGGGGGCAGAAAGGGGGCGTCGGTCTCCAGGACAATATGCTCTATCGTTGTATGCGAGAGTGTTTCCCGAAGTTTGGTGTTATGATATGTTACCACGCCGCCTATCCCTAATTTGAAGTTTTGCAGCGCGTTGATTTCCTTCAAATGGGATT
>JAISQD010000024.1 GCA_031274415.1 Tannerellaceae bacterium
AAAAAAACAAGCTATATGAAAAGAAAGAACATCCTATTCACCGGCTTCTTTGTTTCCCTGCTCCTCGCCTCCTGTATCGACCTGACGGAAACAAACGAAAACCCCACCGAAATAACGCAAGTAGGCGGTTACCTGCACCTGTCGACCATCCTGTCGAGTACGGCGAACCTGTATCATGTGGAGAACTTTTCGAGCGCCGAGATCATCACCGCCATGCAATACATACAGATCCTGAACAAGGTCAACGAATGCAACTATATCTGGAGTCAAAAAGACTGGACAGGCTATTACGACATTCTGAGAAACAACAAAACGATGTATAACAGCGCAGAAGCGCAAGGGAATCATTTCTACAAAGGCGTCGCCCTGGTGATGAAGTCCTTTCTATTCGGGTATATCACCGACCTGTGGGGAGATTGCCCCTATACCGACGCCCTGAAAGGAGACGAGGGGATCTATTCGCCGGCGTTTGACACCCAGGAGGTGATCTTTAACGGTATCTTCGCCGATCTGGAACAGGCGAATGAGGAGTTGAGCGCACAGGCGGAGAACCTCTCTTCGTCCGAAGGCGCCTACGACCTGGCCTACGGGGGAGATGCGGGGAAATGGAGGAAAATGGCCAATTCGCTGGCCTTGCGTTATTACATGCGTCTCGGCGCAAAACAGCCGGACAAGGCGAAAGCAGGCATTGAAAAGATCATGGGGGATCCATCCCAATACCCTGTGTTCGGGAGCAATGACGACATCTGCCAGATCGCCTACCCCGGACAAAACGCATGGGATTCGTGGATCGGCGGGCCGCTGAGGTGGACGGACAACGGCAACTCGTTCCGAAACAGAAAACCCTGCCGGACATTTATCAATACGTTGAGTGCGTTGAACGATCCCCGCCTGCCGGTCTGGTTTACCCCCGTAGAGGTGCAGATCGTGGTCGAAAAACCACCCTATACCTATGCGGAAGAAGACATCACGGTGGGGAACAAACGGTATGTCCACGACAATGCCGAAATCCTTGCCGGCGGACAGATAGAATACGACGAGGGGTTGTATGTCGGGCTGCCGCATAACGTGACCAACCGTTTCTACTACAACCTGACCAGCATGAACGAAGATGCCCGGAACGTATCGGTCTCCTATCTGACGCCGAGGTATAACCAGGATACGGACGAGCTGGTAAAGGCCACGCTTATTTCATACGCCGAAGTCTGTTTCATCCTTGCCGAAGCCGCTTTCAGGGGATGGAGCGTGGGCGCATCCGCCGAAACATATTACAACAACGGCGTGAAAGCGTCGTTGGAGCAATACCGCGTGGGAGAGGGTTTCGACCCGTATATCCGTCAGGACGGGGCGAAATACGATGGCTCCCTGGCGCGTATTATCGAACAGAAATGGATAGCCCAGTACCTCCTGCCGGAATCATGGTTTGATTTCCGCCGGACAGGGTTGCCCGAACTGCCGGTCAATTACCCCGATGGGGGCAAGCACCCGGCGATCCCCGTCCGCTTCATCTATCCGACGATCGAGACCCGTAACAATACGGCTAACCACGCCGAAGCCATCGGGAGGCTGGAAAAGACGCCCTATTCCGATCTGGGGAACGACGACCATTACTCCAAACCCTGGATATTGCAGGGAACAAACAAACCCTGGTAAAAACGGTACCGATGATGAAACGATATCCCTGCATCCTTATACTCGGCATGCTGCTTACGGCAGGATGCCGGCAGCAGCGACAGGAGCGTCCGGCGGGTATGCCGGTAGCCGATACGCCCTACAAAGCGGCTTATGCCGTGAAATATACGGTGAACTCGAAATGGGCTGACGCCCGGTTGCGCAAGGTCGTCGTCAATGGCGACAACAGCATCTTCGTCCTGACCGACAAAGGCGTTTTCCGCGACTTCCCCGGCGATATCATTTCCAAAGACCTCACCTACGCTTCGTTGGCGGACAAGACGGCCATCGATCTGTGTGTACAGGAGGAGACGGGTTATCTGTATTACCTGTATCCCGATCGTTTCCTGACGAATAGCCATGCGGGAAGTATCTGCGGGCATCTCACGCCGGCGGGTCTCTATACGGCGTTTGCCGTAAATGCCGGCGACGAGGTATTGCTGGTGGGCGATGCCGGCGGCGCATTGTTCCGCAGGAGCGAAAAGCTGGCGGATATCCCTCTCCCCGGTGGGAAGCTTGTCCGTCTCTATGTCTACGGTAAAACGTTCTGGTACCTGACTGCCGGAGCCTTCTATCGCCTGGAGGGAAGGGAATGGAAAACCATCTATGAGGGGGAGGGGCTTACGGCCATTGCCTTTCGGGGGGATGAGATTGCCGTGGGGACGTCCGACGGCTATTTGACGATCGATCATAGCGGCAAAATAACGGCGGAGAAAAACAACCGCCTGCCGGTGCCGGCTATCAACGGCCTGTTGGCCGTCGACGGGCGGTATTGGTTCTCTTCCGACGACGGAGCGTATGCGACGTGCGGCGACGCCTATCGCTATTATGCCTGGCAACGCTGGTTAGACCGGAACGAGATCATTGATATGGCCGCCGGCAGGGATGGAGAGGTGTACATCCTCACGGCCACCGGTTTGAACAAGCTCGCTTTCCGTGACGAGACACTCTCCGGCAAGGCCGCCTGTATACAGGATGACTTACGGAAATACCACCTGAGGTATGGCTTCTCCATGGAGTCCCGCTTGTTAGACCCCGCCGACCCGACCTCCATCCAACTGGTCGACAGCGACAACGACGGCCTCTGGACCTCTTTCTACCTCGGCAGCCAGGCATTCCGTTATGCCGTAACGGGCGATCCGGAGGCCAAACGCTATGTCTGGGAATCGTTCGAGCCGTTCGAACGCCTGATTGCCATCCACGGCATCAAAGGCTTTTCCGGACGGACATTCGAACGTACCGGCTATTACGTATCCGACCCCCGCGCATGGCGTCCCTCGCCCGATCCCGACTGGTATTGGAAAGGGACGACAAGTACGGATGAGTTTGTCGGATACCTGTTCGTAGCGGCGGTGATCGACCAGTTTGTGGCCGAAACAAAAGAGGAGAAGAAAAGGGTAGCCGATTATGTGGATGCCATTATGACGCATATCATCACCAACGACTATTACTTCATCGACTACGACGGTCTTCCTACGCTCTGGGGACGATGGAACCCCGAATATGTCAACGCCTTTGCCGCCACCCAGTTCGACCGCCGCCTGAACAGCGCCTTGACGATCACCGGATTGCAACTGGCCTACGCGCTGACCGGTAAGGATATCTACCTGACGGAAGCTTACCGGATGATGAAAGAACACGGCTATCTGGAGAACATGAAGATACCGATGAAGAATATACGCTATACGACCGGATTCCAGCACCAGGGTATTACGATGGGGGAAGACTGGAATCACTCCGACGATGAGATGGCTTTCCTCACCTATTGGGTGATGTATCATTATGCGTTCGATGAGGCATTGAAAAAGGAGTATGCCGCCATGATCACCGACCACTGGGAAATAGAGCGGCCGGAGCGGAACGCATTATGGAATCTCCTGACCTACGGGACGGCAGGCAATATCGACCTCGAATCCACGATCCGGTATCTGCGTGAGTTTCCCGTCGACCGCCGGCGGTACACTGTCCGTAATTCGCACCGGAAAGACCTGACCTTCCTGCCGGAAGATGTGCATACCAATTTCAGGGCACAGACCACGACGGAACTGATTCCTAAAGGCGAGCGTCCCATGAACAGGCATAACGCAAACGAATTTGCCATCGACGGGGGGCGTGGCGGCGGAACCTGCCTGGCGGGAGACGAATACCTCCTCCCCTATTGGTTGGCGCGTTACCTGAACGTAATAAAATAGAATAACATAAAATCGACATAAAATGAAAAAGCGTCTTTTATTTATTGCGGTTCTCTTCCTGACAGGCGTCACGATCTTCTCGTCTGCACAGCAAGCCGTCGTGCCGGCCACCGCCCTTCAGCACTATATCCATAACGGCGATCCGGCTGGGGGCTGGGAAGTGCGCGACAGCTATACCATCGAGGATGTCCGCATCTATTCCATCCTGCTGATATCTCAGAAATGGCAGGGCATCCTCTGGAAACACGAATTGGTGGTATGCGTCCCCAAGGAGGTCGATAAAGATGGCGCATTGCTGTTCATCACCGGCAGCTCCGTGAACGACGGTATGCCCCGAATCGCCAAAAAGGACGACGAAATGTCGACCATCATGGCGGCGATAGCGGCAAAGAATAAAGCGGTGATCGCCATACTCCGCCAAGTCCCCAACCAGCCGTTATACAACGGCTTGACCGAAGATGCGCTCATCTCCTACACGCTGAATGAGTTTAAGAAGGGGGGGGACTATTCGTGGCCGCTGCTCTTCCCGATGGTGAAAAGCGCGCTGAAAGCGATGGATGCCGTGCAGGAGTTTGCCCCGGAATATGCCGGCAGGGAGATCGCCGGCTTTGTCGTCTCGGGAGCCTCCAAAAGGGGATGGACAACCTGGCTGACGGGGGCAAGCAAAGATCCCCGCGTATGGGCGATCGCACCGATGGTCATCGACATGCTGAATATGCCGGCGACGCTGGATTACCAGAAAGAGCTGTATGGCGAATACAGCGAAGAGATACAGGACTATGTGAAACTGGAAATCCCGCAAGCCGTTCACAGCGAGTTCGGCAACGCCATTGTTTCCATGATAGATCCCTATTCGTACCGGAAAGACCTCGCCATGCCCAAACTGATTTTTATGGGGACAAACGACCCTTACTGGACAGTGGATGCCGTCAAGCATTACCTCGACGGGATACCCGGACAGAACTACCTGCACTATGTACCCAATGCCGGCCATGGGCTTGGCGATAAGATTCAGGCGATGACGGCGCTCAACTCTTTCCTTGCGCTGACGCTGGCTAAAGCGCCTTACCCCACCTATTCGTGGGAGCTGGCGGAGAAAGGAAAGAAGATCCGTCTGACGGTACACGCTTCGCCCAAAGAATTGGTGAAAGCCTCTTTATGGACGGCACAATCCGACAGCCGGGATTTCCGCGAAGCCAAATGGACGGCTACGGATATCCCCTCAAGCGCCGGTAAGCCGGTAGTGGAAGCCGCACTCAACTATCCGGCAAAGGGATACCAGGCGTTTTATGTCCAGTTGACCTACGAAGATATCAACGGGGATGAGTATGCCCTCTGCACAAGGGTGTACGTGGCGGATAAGAAACAGGTATTTGTGAAATAGCGGACATAAAACAGGATGCAGAAGTCAGGATATACAGCTTCGATCACAGCGTGGGGACTGTTCGCATTAACGGCCGTTGGGCTGACGGCTTGCCATATCATACGTGACCGCCATGCCGGTTATCACGTCGACATGACCATTCGTGCAGAACAGGAAAATCCCATACAGGCAGGCTTTGCAGCACTGACTATCACCCCGCCGTTCTTCGAGCCGTGGCACGACGCCGACGGCAATGCCCGCTACGAGCCGAAGAAAGGCGACACATACGAAGACACGAACAGGAACGGGAAGTTCGATACCTACTGGATGGCCGGTTTTGGAAATGGCGTCGCCGTGAATGGCGTACACGATGATATCTGGGCGCGTACCATGGTGGTTGACGACGGGAATACCCGCCTGGCTATGGTGGCGCTCGACGTGATCGGCCTGTTCCATCCTACGGTTATCGAGGTAAGGGAGATGCTGCCGCCGGAAACGGGCATTACCTACCTTACCCTGGTGGCGACGCATACCCATGAAGCGCCCGACTTCCTGGGGCTATGGGGAAAGTCGCCCTTAAAGAGCGGCGTCGACAGGGAGTGGAAGAAGTATATCAAGGAGTGCATCGTACAGTCTGTCGTTGAAGCGGTTCAGGCCATGCGTCCGGCCACGCTGAAATTCTCGCAAAACCTGACGGACGGCATGGCGACCCTCGCCGATACGCGCGAGCCTCATGTCTACGACCATGGCTTGCGGATCATACAAGCCGTAGACAACGAAAACGACAGCACGCTGGGAACGCTCGTCCAATGGGCGAACCATCCCGAAACGCTCTGGAGCCGCAACCTGCTGATCACATCCGATTTCCCCCACTATATCCGCCAGGCGGTAGAGAGAGGCGTCTACGACGGGGATACGCCGGTGGAGGAGGGCGTGGGAGGGATCGCCCTGTATGTGAACGGCGCCGTCGGCGGCCTGATGACGACGCACGCAAGTACGGGCGTCAAAGACCCGTTCCGCGATACCACCTACGTCGCGCCCTCCTTTGATAAGGCGCGGGCGCAGGGAGATACGCTGGGGCTGCTGATCCTTAGGACAATGAAAAACCATCCCGTAGAGGTCAAACAGGCGGGGATCAACCTCCGGGCAAAAACGTTCTCCCTGCCGATCCGTAATTCGCTCTTCCGTCTGGCCGCAGCGATCGGATTGATGGATGCGGACATGACCGGATGGATGAAAAAGCGCACCGAAGCGGCGGCATGGAGCATCGGCCCGGCCGCTTTCCTGAGTATACCCGGCGAGATATACCCCGAGATCGTCAACGGAGGGATCGCCGCCTTGCCGGGGAGGGATTTCAACGTGGAGCCACAGGAGGTCCCGCCGCTGAGGGAGCTGATGACGAAAGAGTTCCGCTTTGTCATCGGACTGGCAAACGACGAAATAGGTTATATTATTCCCCAAAGCCAGTGGGACAAAAAGAAACCGTTTGTCTACCGCGATAAAGCCTATTACGGGGAGAGCAACAGCCTCGGCCCCCGCACGGCGCCCCTGCTGTACGGCGAACTGAAACGACTACTCTCCGAACTGCCTGAGACCGGCGCCGACTCCGGGCAGGCGGTCGTCGGGGAGGTCGCTTTAGGTGATTCGTGGTTTATCCGTTCGTCCAAAGAAGCCGCCTCTACCGGCGAAACGCTCTCTGTAGAGGGTGGCTTCACCGGCAATCAATGGGTCAGGGCATCCGTTCCCTCTACCGTACTGGGGGCGCTCACCGGGCAGGGCATCTACGAAGAGGCTTTCTTTGGCATGAACCTGGAATCCATTCCCGCCGAACGCTTTACGTCACCTTGGTGGTACTGCCGCTCTTTTGACCTCCCCCGCTTCGATGGCCGGAAAGAACAGACGTTGCTCCACCTCGACGGCATCAACTATAGGGCAAATATCTGGCTGAACGGCCATAAGATCCTGTCGGCGGATACGGCTTTCGGGGCTTTCCGGCAGTTCTGTTGCGATATCACCCCTTTTGCGCGGCAGGAGGAGAACAGGATCGCCGTTGAGGTAATCCCTCCCGGGAAAGGGGATTTCTATATGGGATTTGTGGATTGGGCGCCCGTCCCGCCGGATCACAACATGGGTATTTACAGGCCGGTACGCATCCGGCGAAGCGGCAAAGCCTCCAT
>JAISQD010000030.1 GCA_031274415.1 Tannerellaceae bacterium
CGATTGCATTGGGTTGCCATTTCCCTTGCTCTATATCTATATTGTAATTACTCAAATAGTTGCGATACCAATAGTAAAGCCTTTGGGGGGCGATATCCCAGAAACGGGCTACAGTGGCGATATTAACGGGGGAATCTTCTATCTTCCTCTTTTAAAAAAACACCCAACTCAGGAACTATTTTCAAGCCTTTGAGGGTGAAATCATATTCATTGCTGAAATGCTCGTCTTTATTGCTCTGCTTATAGCGACGCCGGTAAAGCTGCAGGTAAACCGGCTTGCATACAAAGCTGTGACTCAACGTTTCTATCGGGTTACAGTAACCGTCAAATACGACATCCGACACAGAACGTAGCGCCTCCGGTATTCTTCCCTCTTTCTCGCGTAGTTCTATTACCCATTTCTTCGTGGACTCTGTGGCACCATAGATGTCAAAATCCTGAAGGATAAACTCCGGAATCAACATCTTGCTTACTGTAGCATAAAGTTCCTCCAATGGTGGACAGGTTAATCTTTTTCTTCCCATTGTCTCTTGCTTAATTGTCTATAAATACAAAGGTCGGTATTTTTCATAGCACCTCAAAAAATTAATTAACCGAAATTCCCCGAATTGATGTATATTTGTAGCGGAATAAAAAATAATGAGTAGATAAACAAAACAAAAACAAAAGAATATGCACAACTGGTTTGAATGTAAAGTCTCTTATGAAAAGATGCTTGAAAACGGAATGCAGAAGAAGGTGACAGAGCCTTACTTAGTTGATGCTTTATCGTTTACAGAAGCGGAAGCCCGTATTATTGAAGAAATACGTCCCTATATCACCGGCGAATTTACCATCGCCGATATCAAACGTGCACGCCTTTCCGAGATATTCTTCAACGAAAACGGCGACCGTTTCTACCGCATAAAGGTACTCTTCATTTCGTTGGACGAGAAGAGCGGGGCGGAAAAGAAAACGGCCGCTATGATGCTGGCGCAGGCCTCTACGCTGAAAGGCGCTATCGAGGTATTGGAAGAAGGTATGAAAGGTACAATGGCTGACTACGCCATTGCTTCGGTTGTCGAAACAGCGTTGGTAGATGTCTTCCCTTATACGGTACAGGAACAATGAGCATCGGAGAGAAAATACGGAAGATAACCGCCCGGTTACCCGAAGGGGTAAGGTTGGTAGCCGTCTCTAAATACCATCTTCCGGAAGCGATCATGGAGGCGTACAGGGCAGGTCAAAGGATATTCGGCGAAAGCCGGGTACAGGAATTAGTGGCGAAACACAAGATATTGCCGGAAGATATCGAATGGCATTTTATCGGCCCCCTGCAAAGGAATAAGATCAAAGACATCGCGCCATTTGTACATACCATCCACAGTATAGATTCTACCGCTCTGTTGAAGGAGGTGAATAAACAAGCGGAGAAACAGAACCGGATCATACAGGTCTTGCTTGAGATCCATATTGCGGAGGAAGAAAGCAAACACGGTTTTACACCCGATACATGCCGGGCGTTTTTAGCCGGTGGAGAGATCGCCGGCTACCGGAATATCCGGATTTGCGGATTGATGGGAATGGCGACCTTTACGGACAATAAAGATCAGATCCGTAACGAATTTCATCAATTGCATTCCCTTTTTGAGGAGCTGAAAACCTCTTGCTTCAAGGGAGACGAACACTTCAAGGAATTGTCGATGGGCATGACGAACGACTATCCCATAGCCATTTGCGAAGGAAGTACGCTGGTTCGATTGGGCAGTTATATTTTCAACTATTTAAATTAAATCAAACATGATTGATATCAGAACCCAATATGCGGGATTAACGCTTCGTAATCCGATCATTGTCGGTAGCTCGGGGTTAACCAATAACCCGGAACGGAATAAAGAGTATGAAAAAGCCGGCGCAGGCGCGATCGTTCTGAAGTCTCTTTTTGAGGAACAGATAGAGATGCAAAGCCATTCCCTGATGCAGGAATCCGATTACCCGGAAGCGGTGGATTATATCCATGGATATGTAAAAGCGAATCATGTCAACAATTACCTGGAGCTGATCAAGAAAACGAAAGCCGTATGTAACATCCCCATTATAGCCAGTATCAACTGCTACAAAGCGGATGCATGGATCGACTTTGCCCGCCAGGTCGAGCTGGCGGGTGCGGATGCCCTGGAATTGAATGTCTTCTTCTTAGATACCGGTTTATCGTACGATTACGATTTTGCATATGCCCTGTATATCAACATTATCCAGAAAGTAAAGGAGACCGTATCCATTCCGGTCATCATGAAGATAGGTAAAGCGTGCGATAATATCCCGGCGTTGGTGCATACCTTGAAAATAAACGGAGCGGATGGCGTTGTCCTGTTCAACCGTTTTTACCAGCCGGATATCGACATCAATACCATGCAAATTGTCTCCGGTAACGTATTCAGCAACCATTCCGACCTGAGCGATACCCTTCGCTGGACAGCCATCGTTTCGGGAAAGATACCCGGTATCAGCATTGCCTCCTCTACCGGGGTGCATGACTGGGAAGATGTGGTCAAGTGCCTGCTGGCCGGCGCCTCTGCCGTACAAATGTGCAGCTCCATTTACACCCATGGAGCCGAAATCATCTCCCAGGTACTGACCTGCATAGAGGAGTGGATGCACCAAACGCGCTACGAATCGCTATCGCAATTCCATGGAAAGCTGAATTATGCCCGGATCAAAAACCCCAGCCTATATGAGCGCTCACAATTTATGAAGTATTTCTCCAACAGGGATTAACGGGGCGGCACGTCTAAAACTGAAAATAGATAAACGGTTGTACGCCGGCGCTTTTTATCTGGATCACGATAAAGATCACGATCACCAACAGGATAGCCTGCACAAAGAGCGGGGAACGGGTGACGATGCGTTGCATGTATCGTTCGGAACGCTTGGGCATCAGGTGAAAGACATACCCTAAAACCATCAGGAAGAAAACGCCTTTATACCCTACAACAAATGGCAGGAAAATCTCCGGATGAAAGTCGGTAACGATTTGCCGTATGATCTCGCCTGCGCTCTGCAGCGTATCCGCACGGAAAAATATCCATCCGAAACAGACGGCATGGAACGTCACGAACATGCCCAATCCGCGGCGAAAAGGCGTCATCTCCCCTCCCTGCCGTTTGAAACTGCCGAAACGCCCCACGACAAATTTGTGAACACCCAACGCGACGCCATGCCATGCCCCCCAGAACATAAAACGAAGGGATGCGCCATGCCATAAGCCGCCCAGCAACATGGTAATAAAAAGGTTGACATACGTCCGCCCCTTTCCTTTCCGGTTGCCGCCCAGCGAGATATACAGATAATCCCTTAACCACGAAGAGAGCGAGATATGCCAGCGTCTCCAGAACTCGGTAATCGTCGCCGATTGATATGGGGAATCGAAATTCACAGTGAAACGGAAACCCAGCAACAACGCTATGCCGATCGCCATATCCGAATAGCCGGAGAAGTCGCAATAGATTTGAAGGGCATACCCGTACACGCCCAACAAATTCTCAACCCCCGTATACAGCAACGGCGCATCGAACACACGATCGACAAAGTTCAGGCTTATATAGTCGGAGATAACCGCTTTTTTAAATAATCCGCAAAGTATCAGGTAAAAACCCTCGCCGAATTGCTCGCGCGAAACGACCGGCTCCCGATGGATTTGCGGCAGGAAGTCACGCGCCCTGACAATAGGGCCGGCAACCAATTGGGGAAAGAAAGAGACATAAAACAGGTAATCCGTCCAGCGGTTGACCGGCTCGATCTGCCGGCGGTAAATATCAATCACATAACTGAGCGATTGAAAGGTAAAGAACGAAATACCCACCGGAAGGAAAATATCGACAGGCGTATACGTCAGGCCTTGTAATGCCGCATTTCCCGTCAAATGCCCGATCTCATGCCCCAGTTGGGCAAACAGGTTCAGCAGGAAGTTCGCATATTTGAAATAACACAACATCCCCAGGTTGACACACAAACTGGCGATCACCAACCATTTGCGTACAACGACGGAAGCCGTGTACGAAAGCCTTTTACCGATGAGGAAGTCCGTCGTGGCCGTGAAAAGGAGGAGCACAAACCATATCCCACTGCTTTTGTAATAAAAATACAAGGAGAATGCCGTAACATACACCAGCCGCGCCAGGGTATGTTTCCTTAGCGAGAGGTACATCATCAGAAAACCGATAAACAGGAACAGAAACAGCCCGCTGCTGAACAGCAGGGGCGCTTTCGGCTGGTAGGCGAAAAGCTCCGCCAACTTTTCCAGCGATATCTCCCTAATCATTACCAGCCCGTTCACCATCCCTTTCCGCTTTTAAACGCATCAATGCTTGAAACAACAAAACACCCTGCTCGCTATATCCCTCTTTCGTAAAATGGATCCGGTCCCTGCCCATCCATTTCCCGTTCAACCACTTGATACACGAGTTTTTCCCACCTGTGGCCGAGAATAAATCCCAGCAGGCAAGACCCTTTTCGCGGGCCATACCGGTAATGGCTTTTGCCACACGTTCCGAGTTGTCGTTACGCACGTATACCCGTTTCTTATCCACCCATACCCGCCTGTAACACTCCGGCGGAGTCGTCAGCAAAATAGCTGCACGGGGCATATATTTCCTGACAAGCGCGAGAAAAGCCTCGATCTGTCCGGTAAACTCCTCTATCCTGAAACGCTTGCCGAAACTCTCGTTCGTCCCCAGCGAAATAATCAACAGGGAGGGGTTGAGCAATGCCAGCTGGCGGACATACTGCTCGTCCGTATAATGCACAAACATCGCACCGTTCACCCCGACAGCATGGTACAGGATACCCGGCCGGCCATTTGTCATCAGAAATCCATAATAGACATTCTCGAACGATGACGCCGGATAAAGCAAATCCGTTCCCTGCTTGCGGCGCGTGCTCTGTAATTGTAAACTGTCCGTCAAACACGAAATCCCGAACGTATCCGCGACAACGCCGGGCAGGCACGGGAACTCCCCTTCGGAAACGGTAACGGAATCTTTCCACGTACCGGAAGGAAGCATCGGCATAGACTTTTCCCCCCTGAACAGGACAACCCTGTTAAACCCATAACCGGCGCCGTTGACAGGAGCAATGGACAGATCAAAATTGACAAACGGAGAGACCGTCTGCAGGCCGATACCCCCCAACCCGACAGGCGATTTCTTACTGCGTTGGATGCAACTGCCCGTTGTCCATTCTTTGATTAAGGAAGAGATGAAATAATCGTTCGGCTCGTTTGTTTTTGCCAGCCTGAAAGGAGCGACCCACCCGCGTCCGGCATTCCCGTATTGCGCATGCATCAGGCGCATGGCATGTCCGGTATAGTACCCCGCCTGAATATGCGAATCGCCCAAATGGACAATAGAGACGACCGTATCTTTTCCTTCATCCAACAGCTTCAATTCAGCAAAAAAAGAGTCCAAGGCATGCGCTTCATCATCCACCGTACAAAGCGAATCAATGGCAAACCGGAGATTGGAATGAACCGGATCGACCGTCGAGGCGCGAGCCAGGACAGCACCGACCAGTACCATTGCGCCAACGGCAATAAGCGTACGGGAGAGCTTAACGAATCGTTTTTTCCGCTTCATCATAAAATGCTTTTTCTGCCATTAAGGCGTTCATCAAACGTTTGGCAATTTCACGTCCGCCCCTGAAACTTAAATGGGTATAATCCTTACTTGCCCAATTGTTCTCTACGTACCGAACCATGCTGTTCTCGCCCCCCATCGCCCC
The DNA here is from genome assembly GCA_031274415.1 of Tannerellaceae bacterium. GTDB lineage: Bacteria > Bacteroidota > Bacteroidia > Bacteroidales > Tannerellaceae > DFXE01. Next base: position 5,758 of record JAISQD010000030.1, read on the forward strand.
AAATACATTCCAAAACGGGATATGGGTCTGGCGGGCGATCTGGCGCTGCGTATGCAACATGGCCAATACGGCCGGCATGGTACTCACCTCCCCGTCATGCTGGTAGGCGCGGTCGGAAACACTCAGCAACAACAGGTCGCTGCCGGGAAAACAACGTTGGATATGGCCTATGACGCCAACCATCCGCTGGCGATACCATCCGTATTCAAGCATCTCCTCATTCACCACATTCAACCCATATTGAAGGATAATCAAATCATACGGGCGTATTTTGTTCAACGACTCACAATCGGCCGGATCCAAATATTCCAGCAACAGCCCCGAGTTGCCCCGCAACGAATAATTATCCACCACCACCCCTTTGTCGTCTTCCAGGGCAAGTCCCAACGCCCTGAATCCTTTGGCGCGACGAAACGTAAGACAGCCCTCGCTAATGGTGTCGTTCAGTACGAACTGGCTGATGGTCAGGGTAGGGGGAAGAACCTGTGTCAGGGTATCCGCCGCATGGTGATAGACCAGTTGCATCTCCGTCTGTTCACTCTTCGTATAGAGAAATTTAAGGGAAGAGACCCTCTTTAGCGCAGCATAACGGTCGACCGTTTTAAACGAAAGGCCGGCAACATCCTGGTGGGCTTCGAACAGCATACCGGACAGCGCATAGGTGTATTGCCTGTTCTGCAAAACAGAATAGGTCGTCCACCCCTCCTCCTTTTGATCGATGGTAGGACGGAATTGCGCCGCGTCCGATGTGACCGGTACAAAGCCTACGCCATGTCCGCCGAATCGTTTCTGCAACGCATCACGGAAATCAGCCACCACAATATCGCCTTCAATAAACGAATCGCCCATAAAAGCAATCCGTACCGGACGCCCCATCTCCCCACTGTTGTTTAAAGCGGCGAAAAACCGTCTCAACCCGGTATGCCCGATCGAGTAATCTTCAATGCGGATACCGGCAGAATCGGCTCCCTGCACGGAAGACATCACGTTATACAACGAATCACGCACCAACGACACGGCAGAACCGCTCCCTGCACCCTGCAAGGCCGTCCGCTCAGGCATAATGACCGAATCGGTCTCCTGATCCTGCCGCTCCAACAGTACACGGAGCGAATCCAACGACGAAGATTTCTCTTTTATACGGATATCCGAAAGTAAATCGATCTTTTTTATTTCATAACCAAACAACGTACCGGCAGGCAGTCCGGATAACCCCAAACACATAGCAAGCGTAATCAACAACAAGGCAAGCAGTCGACCCAGATTATTCTCCGTCTCCATGCAGCAAGCGGGTCATATAGCTTTCGACGGCTGCCGTATCTTCCGGTTCGGGACTCCATGGGGCAAAATTACCGGCCGGCAGGGGAACGAAAGGGCCGGGTTTGGCTTCATACAAGACTGTCCCATGTTCCAACACAATCAATCCGTGCCATACGCCGGCTTTTATGTCCGCTCCGTATACGCCGTTTTGGGGATCGAGCGTCAATCGTTCGGTAACGACCCCGTTATCATCAAAGGTAAAGATAACCACTTTTCCCCTTAATATCAGGAATGACTCGTCTTTATCCGGGTTCAAATGTCTGTGCGGACGTAGATAGGTACCGGGTTCCATGGCGTTGATCAAACGGTTGACCGGCTCGTCCATGTCTTCATGAAAATTATAATTCATCCTCAGGCGAGGCGATTGTCTGGCCTTCGCGGTTGTTTCGTCCAACAGTTTTTTATCGATTATTTTCATAGAATAAAATAAATAGAGGCACAAAAGATTGTGCCCCTTTAGTATGGCAGATAATGACTAAAAAAATGGGTGCACGTCAATAATAACGCTCCAAGATCCAGGCATCCTGGAAATTGGGATAATATTTAGACCGGAAAGCATCCCTGCTGTTTACTGCGTCCAATTTATTATCGAAACTGGTGACGATCACACGCAACATACCCTGCTCGTTTTCACCCAACAAGGCATTATACCCTTCGTATTGCATCCGTTCTTTTAAGGCATAGGCATTCGTTTTGTTCCTGAAACTTCCAATAACGACGCTGTATCGCTTCAATCCATTCGTGTCTTCACCTTGGTAAGGCTTGATCGTTTCCTGACGTGTGGTCACATGATCACTCGACGCTTTCGGTTTGGAAACAGGTGCAATTTCAAATTCGTCAGTTTCTTCCACGAAATCATCTTCGTCATCAAAAGCCTCAACAGGAGCATCTGCTTCTCTTACTTTAGCTTGTTCGTATGCCGCTTTATACGCACTTTGTTTAGGTTTACAGGAAACAAATGCGAAGACCATACAAATGGCGGTTCCAAATAACCAAATCTTATTCATATTGTTCAGTTCTTAAATTATATGCGCAAAGATATAAATATTATTTGCTAATTTCGCACATATAATACAATATATTTAAAGTGAATGAATAAATTAATCGGAATAGTTGGTATGGTAATATCCGTAGTATTAGGTGCTTGTGGGCAGGAAACAAAAAAAACGGAAGAACGTGCGCCTCTTATCGGACGACAGGAGATCAAAGTCCCGCACGGAATCATGACGCCGGAAGTATTATACAGCATGGCGCGGGTAAGCGATGCCCAAGTATCGCCGGACGGATCGAAAGTCCTTTATGGCGTGACGTTTATCAGCATTGAACAAAACAGGGGAAACCGCGAACTGTTCGTGGTCAATACGGATGGAAGCGGAAAAAAACAGCTCACCCATACACCCAAAAGCGAACAAAATGCCGTCTGGATAAAAGGGGGGGACGAAATCGCTTTCCTGTCGGGTGAAAGCGGCAGTTCGCAGATATGGGTCATGAACGCCGACGGGACAAATCGCCGGCAGATCAGCGATTACAAAGGTAGTATCAATGGGTTTCTTTTCTCTCAAGACGAAAGCAGAGTGTTGTTCATCAGTGATATAAACTATGGCGCACGGGTCCCTGATATCTACCCCGACCTCCCCAAGGCCACCGGCCGTATCGTCGACGACCTGATGTATAAACACTGGGACGAATGGGTGGAAACCATCCCCCATCCCTTTATCGCGCCGTTTGAAAATGGCAGGATAGGCGAAGCCGTTGATATCATGGAAGGCGAGCCTTACGAAGCGCCGATGAAACCGTTTGGCGGGATAGACGATTTTGCATGGAGCCCGGACGGCAAACAGGTGGCATACGCCAGCCGTAAAAAAACAGGGTTGGCCTATGCCGTATCAACCAATTCGGATATCTACCTCTATACCCTTGAAACAGGGGAAACGCATAACCTGACGGAAGGTATGGCAGGGTATGACGTCATGCCCCGATTCTCTCCCGACGGCAAACGGATCGCATGGATCAGCCAGGAACGGGATGGATACGAATCGGATAAAAAGCGCCTGTTTATAGCGGATCTCACCACAGGAGAAAAACACGACCTCACCTCCGGATTTGATTATAACACCGATGCGATACAATGGCTGCCGGACGGCCAATCCCTCTATCTTATTGCCTGTAAGGAAGCGCTTACCCATATCTGGCAGATTGATGTACACAAACGGATCAGGCAAATAACCACCGGGATGTACGATGATGTCGGCATGCATGCGTCGAACGGGAAAATGGTGGCCATACGCCAATCCATGGAACGCCCTTCCGAACTGTTCGCGGTCGATACAACGACGGGGGAGGCTACCGAAATCAGCTTTGAAAATAAAGCCATAGAAGATCAGTTGACGACCGGCAAATCCGTAGCCCGCTGGATAAAAACATCGGACGGCAAGCAGATGCTGACATGGATTATCTATCCCCCGGATTTCGATCCTGAGAAGAAATACCCGGCGCTGCTCTACTGCCAGGGAGGCCCGCAGAGTACGGTCAGTCAATTTTGGAGCTACCGCTGGAATTTCCAGATGATGGCCGCTAACGGATATATCGTCGTCGCCCCCAACCGGCGCGGGCTGCCCGGGTTCGGACAGGAGTGGCTGGAACAGATCAGCGGCGACTATGGCGGACAGAATATGAACGACTATTTTTCGGCTATCGACGAAATGGCCAAAGAGCCTTATATCGACGAAAACCGGCTGGGCGCAGTAGGCGCCAGCTATGGCGGATTCTCCGTTTACTGGCTGGCCGGACACCATCAGAAACGGTTTAAAGCCTTTATCGCACATGCCGGTATCTTCAACTTGGAACAGCAATACTTGGAAACAGAAGAGCTTTGGTTTGCCAACTGGGATATGGGCGGCGCCTATTGGGACAAAAACAATGCCGTTGCACAAAAGACATTTGCCAACTCGCCCCATCTATTTGTCGATCAATGGGATACTCCCATATTGGTGACGCATGGCGAACGCGATTACCGCATTCTCGCCTCACAAGGAATGAGCGCTTTCAACGCGGCTAAACTGCGTGGTATCCCAGCCAAAATGCTGATCTTCCCGGACGAAAACCATTGGGTCGTTCAACCTCAAAACGGGATTCTTTTCCAGCGCGTTTTCTTCGACTGGCTGGATAAATGGCTGAAATAGACGGTGTTCCATGCCGTTAGGTATGCGACCCGTTTTTTTGTCCGCCATCCACGTGGAATTTTTAGGTTCTTATTCGGAACCTCAGGTTCATACGATAGCTTGGTCGCATACCTAACGGCATGCGGATGCTGTCGCCGGTTTCCTTTTCCAGTCTACCGAGCGATAATCCCTAACGGGATTGCATTGATTTTTATGTGATTGTATTCGTCGTCAATATAAGTTTCCAATAAACTGCGTTTATCAAAAAAGGAAATGACGGCGCGCGTCATTGCGAAGGCGAAGCCTGAAGCCATCCAGAAGGGGGGCACGCTGGATTGCTTCACTGTGTTCGCAATGACGGGTACTTATTGATTTTCAGGTGATTGTATTCGTCGTCAATATAAGTTTTCAATAAACTGCAAAAAAGGAAATGACGATGGATAAAGGCTGAAAGCCTGATGCTAATTCTGACAGTTTGCTACTTTTGGCGTCCGTTTTTGCGGATAGTGGCGAAATAACAAAATGATATTTTTACCCCTCTGAAAACCGTCTGGATCGCACCGCGGGACGAGCTGGTCGATTCTATCGCCGAAAACAGGGGGTTAAGGAAATTCACTTTGTCAGCGAAAATGGCGAAATCGTGGACAAATGCTATATAGTACTGCATGTCATCGGGTGTATTCAGGCTTTTTGGGGTTGTTTATGCGTGATTACCTATCTTTTTGTCAGTTTGGAATTGGATGGGATTTTGGAGCAGTTTTTATTTCATTATCAAGTCATTCTTTTTTATATTAGTGTTTAGAAACATTTCGTTAAGGCTTCTTTACAAAATATCTGCGACTTTCCGGAAAAACATCTGGATGTTTTCCGGGAAACTCTTAGATGTTTTTAAAAAACTCTTAGATGTTTCCGGGGAAACTCTTAGATGTTTTCCAACTATTCTCTCAATATCATTGTCATTTCAGCCAAAAAGTCCGCTGATTCGGTCAAAATTGGAGAAAATGCGCAAAAAACGCATTTTCTGAAAAGGGCGTTTTCTTTACATAATGTCGGAAATAGGGTGTTTTTGCTGACACTTTGTATTTTCGGTTTGGCCTTTATTTTGTGGATTTTAAATAGGATTTTAATGTTCGCCAATTGTACACGATATGAAAAATACCCGCTACCGTAAAAATGACTCCGCATACTCCATGGATGGCTGTCCATACATGATGAGCAAATGAGAAACGATGGTGAATTTCAATGATTTGTATCATCACCGCAGACAGGATTAACAGGGCGAAAAGGATGAATAACACGATGGATACGAATGCCCGTTTGTTCGTTTTTTTTGTTTTCGGCATACACTTTAAAATTTTTGCGCTAAGGTACGGCATTCACTTGAAATGACCAGCTTCAGGACAAAACAATTAGGATTATGCGTACCTTTGCCGTATGGAAAGATATGGTTCGGAGAGTTGGTTGCCTACGACAAAGAAAGAGGTAGAAGCCCGTGGGTGGGATGCGCTTGATGTGATCCTTTTTTCGGGAGATGCCTATGTTGACCATCCTTCGTTCGGTGCGGCCGTTATCGGGCGTATCCTGGAGGCGGAGGGGTTGAGGGTGGCGATTGTTCCCCAGCCGGATTGGCGGGGGGATTACCGCGATTTCAAGAAACTGGGCGCTCCCCGTCTCTTTTTCGGCATATCGGCCGGTGCGATGGATTCGATGGTCAACCATTATACGGCAAACAAGCGGCTTCGCAGCGACGACGCCTATACACCCGGCGGCCGGCGGGGTATGCGTCCCGATTATCCAAGCATTGTCTATAGCCGGATCGTGAAAGAGCTTTATCCCGATACGCCTGTTGTGCTGGGCGGTATTGAGGCCTCTTTGCGCCGGCTGACACATTACGATTACTGGCAGGATACACTGAATCCGGGCATCCTTGTCGACAGCCGTGCCGACCTGCTGATCTACGGGATGGGAGAGCAACCGCTCAAAGAGCTGGTACGGCGGCTAAAAGGCGGAGAACCCCTGCGCCGGATAACAGACATCAGGCAAACCGCCTACCTGGCAGATTCACCGTCGCCCGAAGCGGGAGATATCTCCCTTTTTTCGTATGAAGAGTGTCTGAACGACAAACGGAAACAGGCGCAGAACTTCCGTTATATCGAAGAGGAATCCAACAAATATGCCGCTTCGCGCCTGCTGCAAAAGGTGAAAGATCAGGTGATTGTCGTCAATCCCCCCTACCCTCCCATGACGGAAGCCGAAATCGACGCCTCTTTCGACCTGCCCTATACCCGCCTGCCGCATCCTAAATACAAAGACAAGGTGATTCCGGCTTTTGAGATGATCCGCTTTTCGATTACCCTTCACCGGGGGTGTTTCGGTGGTTGCGCGTTTTGTACCATTTCGGCGCATCAGGGCAAATTTATCGCTTCCCGCAGCCGGGAGTCTATCCTGAGGGAGGTAAAAAAGGTGGTCGAAATGCCCGGATTTAAAGGCTATCTGAGTGATCTGGGCGGCCCTTCGGCCAATATGTACCGCATGAAAGGGCGCGACGAAAGCCTTTGCCGGACATGCCGGAAACCGTCGTGCCTGCACCCGGCTGTCTGCGCGAACCTTCATGCCGACCATACCCCTATGCTGGAGCTTTACAGGGAGGTAGACCGTTTGCCGGAAATAAAGAAATCGTTTATCGGAAGCGGCATCCGGTACGACCTGTTGCTCCATTCCTATCGGGATGAGCAACTGAACCGGTCTGCCCAGGTGTATAGGGAGGAGCTGATCGCACGCCACGTATCCGGACGTTTGAAAGTAGCGCCCGAGCATACGCAGCCGGAGGTGTTGACACTCATGCGTAAGCCTCCTTTCGAGCAGTTCGAGCAGTTCGGCAAGATCTTCGACAGCATCAACAAAAAAGAGGGGTTGAACCAGCAGCTCATCCCCTATTTCATCTCCAGCCATCCGGGATGTACGGAGATGGATATGGCCGAACTGGCGGTTGTATCGAAAAGGCTTCGTTTCCAGTTGGAGCAGGTACAGGATTTCACCCCCACGCCTATGACATTGGCCACCGAAATCTATTATACCGGTTGCCATCCTTATACCCTCAAACCGGTATATACCGCCCGCAGCCAGGAGGAGAAGCTCTCCCAACGGCAATTCTTCTTTTGGTACAAGCCTGAATTTCGCCACCAGATTACGCAAACCCTGCAACGGATTGGGAGAAAGGATTTGTTAAACAAATTGTTTGGAAGATCGAGATAAATCATCTACCTTTGTTGAGCATAACAAAGAAAAACAAAGAAAATCTAAAGCCACATATAATGGAGCGGTACTTAATCATTAAGACAAGAGATGAATTACTACGTATAAAAATCGGTCAGATCCTTTATTTTGAAGCTGATAGGAACTATACAAAGCTTCTTTTGTCGAACGGCATTCAATTTACGTTTGCCATTAATATTGGGAAAATAGAGGAAATACTTGAGAAACAGGTCTCGGGGAGCAGTGATATCCTGATACGTGTAGGGAAAAGTCATATCATAAACAAAAACCATATTTTACAGATCAACCTGCCGAAGCAGAAACTCCTGTTGCTTACCCAGGAGGGTAAACCGCGCGAACTGATCATCTCCAAAGATCCGTTGAAGACATTAAAGGATTCGTTCGAAAAAGAGATGAAAACATCCGGAGGGGAGGGATAACGGCCATGATGATCAGGATTGGAAAAGCAGAAGATAACGATTATGTCGCCAACGACCTCCACGTGAGCCGTTACCATGCCCGCCTGAGCCGCGAGAAAGACGGGTCCCTGATGTTGGAAGATCTCGGTTCGACCAATGGTACGTATGTGAACGGGGCGCAGATTGTAAAAAAACGGATTTCACCCGCCGACACCATTATATTGGGCAACGGTTATGCGTTGGACATACGGCATGTGCTTCATTCGGACAACGATTACAGCGACCAGTTCCTCCTCCTGAAAGAGATCTATGCCCGGTATATTGAGCAGAAAGTCAAAATCCAGTCCTCCAACCAGTTCAAGACACGCCTGTTTCAAACCCTGCCTTTTGTTATTCCGGGCATCATCGGTTTGTTTATCGGTATGACGAATAAAGATAACCCGGCGTTGTTCGGTGTCAGTTTATTGATTACGATCTGTATCCCTACGATAGGGATTTACCTTGCCGCCAGGCAGTCTTCTAAAATCCCTCAGCAGCTGCAGGATATCTCCAATCAGTTCAAAATTGATTATGTGTGTCCCAAGTGTGGCACGTTTCTGGGAGAAATACCTTGGGAATCCCTCGCCAAACGGAAACAATGCCATGCCTGCAAAGCCAAATGGATCAAAGCATAGCGCTGCTTTGTATAAGAAACCCCCTGTATTTGTACAGTAAACCGTATCATACGATTAATTAAGGTCATTCCGGTATGTACAGGTCAATAACTTTTTCTATTTTTGTTTCCATATAATAATGATTGATAAAACATGAAATATATGCAAAGAGAAGAAGAATATACGTTTGTTACCATAGACAGTGATCAGACTGACGAGATTGATGCAGTGATCATAGATGTAGGCGACGAGAATGATCTCTCGGGAGTCATTATGATTGACGACGATGCAATGGACGGTTCCGATTTTATCACCCTATCGGATGACACGATTATGCTGTCTGACGCCGATATGATTGACATCCATTCGGATACCATAGATCCTGATATCCTGATTATGATCTGATGATCTCGGTTAAGTGTCCGCACTGCTATGTAAAATTAAAGGTAGACGAGAACAAACTACCCGTAGGTATTACGTCTTTTAAGTGTCCGGAGTGTAAACGTTTTGTTCCTATTTCCATTTTATCGGACAAAAAAAAGGAAGAGGCTCCCGCCTCTTCCGATACACTCTTGATTCAACCGGTAAAAACCACTACCGGCAAAATAACCGTCCTCAAGAGCGAAGACGCCGAAGAGCAAGTATTCCCGCTTTATGAAGGGCTTTCCATTATCGGCCGCAAATCCTCAAGCCGTTCAAACACAACAATAGCCATCCATACGACCGACCGTTCGATGAGCCGGGAGCATATCCGTATTGAAGTAAAAAAAAATATCAAGGGAGGATATAATCATTATCTTTCAGACAATAATAGCAAAAACCATACGTTATATAACAGTAATTGTTTAGAAGGAGGTGAAGTTATCGTATTAAAGGATAACGACGAGATCATAATAGGTCGCACCGTACTTCGATTTAATGAATAATAACGGTTGCTATTATGAATATTACGATTGGAAAACCCTGTGCAATCAGTGAAAAAGGGAGCAAGGTGAATAATGAAGATTTCATTTTTCCATTGCCGGAAATGGTCAACACGAATCAAAGACTGTTTTTAGTGTGTGATGGTGTGGGCGGAGCGGAAAAAGGCGAGATAGCCAGTTCGTTAGCCTGCGAGTTATTTCAAACATACTTTTCTACCTTTTTGGAGGGCGAACCCACTTCCGATTTTATAGCAAAAGCATTACGATATACCGAAGCGCATTTTGAGAGTTACGTAGCCGAGCATCCCGAAGCGGCCGGTATGGCAACCACACTAACCATGCTGTATATAGGCTATTCGGGCATTACCCTTGCGCATATCGGAGACAGCCGCATCTACCAGTTCAGGAATGGAGAGATCATCTATCAGACAGAAGATCATTCATTGGTCAATTCGCTCTATAAATCGGGAAAAATCAATTCGGAGGAGATGCTCCACCATCCCCAGAGAAACATTATTTTACGCGCTATACAGGGAAGTAGCCAGCCGGTAACAGCCGACGTCGCTTTGATTCAAGATATCCAGCCGGGCGATTATTTCTTTATGTGTACCGATGGAATGATGGAAAATCTGACCAACGAAACCCTTTCTTTGGTTTTCAAAAGACAGTTATCTCCCGATGCCATGAAAGACCTGATGATGGAATCGTGCGATGGAAAAACGCGTGACAACTTTTCATTTTATATTATTCCTATACAAAATGTACAAGAATCAGCCGGTATCAAACAAAATATCCTGTCTTTCTTTTATTCTTTTATATAAATAACTAATTTTGGCGTATAAAACGTTTACGCTTATATGAAATTACCAGACGGATATGATCTTCAGAGCGGAAAATATCGACTGACGCATGCAGTTGGACAAGGTGGTTTCGGTATTACATACAAAGGGGTATGGTTTACTGAAGTGAAAGGGTCGTTGGGTATGATGAAAACAGGAATCCCCATCTGTATTAAAGAATATTTTTTCAAGGACTACTGTTACAGGAATACCGAAGACTACACGGTACATATCCATTCCGAGTCGGGAAGGATTGTGTTCGACCAGTTTAAGGAGAAACTGCTTAAAGAGGCCAAGATACTCTCCGACGTCCATCATCCTCATATTGTGAACGTTTTGGAGGTCTTTGAAGAGAATAATACCGCATATATTGTCATGGAATATATTTCGGGACACTCTCTGAAATCCTTATTGGAAAAAGAAGGGGTACTGCCGGAAGCAAAGTTGCTGAGGTATATCCACCAGATTGGACGGGCGTTACAGTTTGTCCATGAAAAAAACATCCTGCATTTAGACATTAAACCCAGCAATATCCTGATCGACTGTAACGACAATGCCCGCCTGATCGACTTTGGCGTGAGCAAAAGGTATGATGTGGAGGACAACGAAACCAGCACGACCATGATGACGCTCTCAAAAGGCTTTGCATCCATCGAGCAGTACGACAACGAAGGGACGCAAACCTTTTCGCCCTGTCCTGATGTCTATTCGCTGGGGGCGACCATGTATCACCTGCTTACGGGAGTGATCCCCACCGAATCCATATTAAGAGCCACCCGGCCGTTGCAAAACCCGTCGGACATCAATCCTTCGATCACCCCGAAGACGGAATCTGCGATCATGAAAGCCATGCAGTTAAAGGCGGCGGATCGTTTCCGGAACATGAAGGAGATGCTGGAGGCGTTGGAATGTCCGACGGTTGAAGAGCAGGAAAAGGAAAAGGTCGCGCCCGATCTTCCCCTTCCGCATGAAAATAAGGGTGATACAACCCTCTTGTTTTCTTCGGATTTTCCCGACAATGGAAAAAAAAGGAAAAAAAGAAGGAAAAGGATCGCATTTATCGTATTAAGCTGTACATTTGTATTCATTAGTTCTTCCGTAACTTTACTGAACGTCATGAAACCCGACCAGAAGTTACCGGTGCAACTACCGGTGGACGAGGTAGTAACAGTTGCGGAAGGAAACACAACAGAAGATGGATTCGCTTCTCCGGATATAGACCGGCAGCCTTCGGCGGCGGAAATGGATACGACTACCCTTGTTGAGCAACCGGAAGAAAAACAGACGGTTGAAGAGGATACGCCGGTTCTTTTACCACCGGAAACATTGACCGGCGAAGCGCTGGAAGAAGAATACGCTTCGTTAGTCGCTTCAGGTCATTCCCAAATGGAAGCAGCCAATTTTGAGGAGGCCAACAGGCTCTTTAGACAAGCGCAAGAGATGAAGCAAACAACGAAAATAGCGGAGCTTATCGACGAAAGCGAAGCAAAAGCTGAGGAGAAGCGTATGACGGAACGAAAAGCATTATATGAAGAAAAATGGCCGTTTGGAAAATATATGATTGTTCGTAAAAAGTCAAACGACAGATATGGAGTGATTGATGATAAGGGAGAAGAAATTATACCGTGTAAATATATAAATGTAGACAATGCTAATGAAGGACGGGCTTTTGAACGTGATGATAAACTATTCGACATTTATGACGAAAACGGTGAGTTGGTGAGAAGTGATGTAATGTATTAATTGTACTTTATGAAAATATTTTGGATATTCGTTTTATATACAATGCTATTTCCGGTCTACATGACAGCTCAACAACCAACAGAATACAACAGAAGAGGAGATGAAGCAATGGCGCGCCAGGATTACAGGGACGCCAGATTGTTTTACGGTGAAGGTATACTCCAGTGCGATATATACAGCATCACACAATTAACGACGATTTGGCTGGTTAATGAGGCGATGCGTACATCCATGCACAATGTGATGAACAGATGCCTGAATTGTTTGCAGGTAAAGGCGACAGAAAACGATACGGTCGCTATATCCAAACTGATTGTATATTATGAAGAGGGAATCGGTACACCTAAAAGCGAAGAGCTGGCCTCTTACTGGGTCGACCGTTTAAGGGTTATCCGTCAGCCGGTCGAGATAGACCGCCACTTTGTAGAGACTCAGCCTGAACAATCCAAGCGGCGGACGACATTCTTTGCCGGCTATTCTTTCTCGCCGTTAATGCCTGTCGGTATTACGGTTGGCGGGATAAGTAACCGGATCGGATGGTATGGGCGGTTCAAGACAAATGCCTCTTTTCAAAAAAGCTCCTACCGGTTTATAAACGGACGGCCGGAGGTGGGGGAAGAGGTCTACCTCAAACCTGTCCGGAAAAAGCGCAGCTCATTTGCCGCAACAGCCGGAGTCGTCATACAATGTACGCCATGGCTGTATACATCGGCAGGCGCAGGGTATGGGAAATACGATCTGTTATATGCCTATGCACGGTTGAATGACGAAGAAGTGGAAGTGGAAAAAATTTGGTTTAAAAATATAGACGCCTCTTATAAAGGGATATCAGCGGAAATAGATGTCGCCGTTAAATGGGGAGCGGTGTATATAAGCGCAGGTTGCAATACCTTGTCTTTCAAGTACGTTGATTTAAATGCAGGCGTGGGCGTCTTTTTTTAATGGAATGCATATGAGATATTTATCTGTCTTCTTTTTGCTGGTTGCCGGCATGTGTCTGTTGTATGGTTGTCTGGAAGACCCGGATATACCGGATGGGGTTGTCAATGCGGGCAAGCCCCAGGTAGACTCGCTTAAACTGGCGGGAACGCCTACCGCTACAACCATTCAGGTATCGGCAAAGATCATTAAACAAAACGGGTCGCCTGTCGTAGAATATGGTTTCCGCTGGTATATCGACGGGTCGGACAGCGTGGATTCGCTCAAGATAGAAAACGGCATAAAGAAGGACGAAACGTTCAGCCGGACGATTCAAGGCCTGAAGAACAACGTATCATACAGCATACAGGCCTATGCAAAAAATGAATACGGCATCTCCTACAGCGATATCCTGCATGCCGTAACGATAGAGGGCGTAGGGGTCGTCGCCACATTAGCCCCCGACATCGTGACTGTTCGCGGGACGTCGGCCGTTTGCGGCGGTAAAATTATACACGGAGGAGAAGGGGAGATCCTTTCATACGGTATTTTCTATTCGCAGCAGGAACAGATGCTGGAGAAAGATACGGTGTTCGCCGCCACCATCAATGATGACGCCACCTTCTTCTGTACCCTTACCGGGTTAAAGCCTTTGGAAACCTATTATATACAGGCCTTTGTGGAGAATGAGTTCGGGATGTTCCCGTCGGAATCCCCCGTCAGGCAGTTTACAACAACAAGTGGCGACAGAGCGTCCGTCAGAACCCATAGCATCATGCTGGATATGGAAAACGGCACAATCACCGTAAACGGCGAAGTGACGAACCAGGGAGAGACGGAGGTGTCGGCCTATGGCGTCAGTTGGGGGGTAGCCGGTAATCCGGTGCTGTTCAAGGACAGTATCATCGTCTCTTCCGGCATGGGCGCCTTTACTGGCGTCATCACGGAACTGAAGGGTGAAACGGTCTATCATGTCCGGACATTCGCCGTCAACGGCAGCGGCATTGGCTATGGCGACACGCTGACGACGGTACAAACGCCCAGGGTACTCGATACAATGTCCTCCTTTACGGGAGGATACCGCATCGCCGGTTCATGTGCCACCTTTTCGATCGGTAACGTCGGATACCTGTTGGGCGGGGATACAGGGCCGCAATTTACCGACAAACTCTGGTCATACAATGCCTCCGTCAACGCTTGGCAGGAGCTGCTCTCTTTCCCTGACGGCAACTTCAAATGGCAAACGGCCGTCAGCTATCCCCCTCAAAAGATCGTCTGCGTCTTCGGAGGCGTCAACAGCACGCTGACCTCAAACAAAATGTATTGGTACGATGCCGGCAAGAATGAGTGGGATGAAAAACAAGTCCTGAACGGGCCGGCGGCTTATCATTCCGGAGTGGGCGCATCATTCGGAATGTATGTCTATTTTGTAGGCGGCAGACGCGATACCATTACCAATGAGTTTTGGTCTTATATGCCGGTGTTTAACTACTGGGAAAGGAAAGCTAACTTTCCGGAAAAGCAGTACGGAGGCGTAGCTGTCGCCATTAACGATACGATTTTCGCCGGACTGGGCGTCGTCAATCCCGACAACGGGGAGACGACCGACAAGCTATGGAAAACATACGGGGCATTGGACCACTGGGAATTGGAAACAACGACGCCATCCGGCAAAGTCAAAGCAGGAGTGGCCTACAAGGGATCGCTGTATGTGATCGATGATGCCGGTACGATATGGAGATATAACGTGTCGTCGCGGAAATGGACGGAGAAAATGACGCTGCCTGCAAACAACAGGATGATACATTGTATGTATGTATTGAATAATCAAATATATATCGGCCTTGGGGAAAATTCTTCCACCCTTTTGCGTTACAGGCCGGCTTGGGATAATTAGCTTATGAACAGAACAGATATTTTAGAACAGATACAACAGAACGTGGAGCGGCTCTCCGCGTTTGATTCGCCGGAATATGCACATATCCCGTTCCACCAGAAGCCGTCGCCGTCAATCCCCTCTATACGGAAGATTATGCACTTGTTGCGGATGGTGGTCTTTCCCGGATTCTTTGGCGCCGAACAGGAAGCCCGACCCGGTTCTATCCACTATTATATGGGGGTTTATCTGGAGAAAATCTATGATTTGTTGCATGAACAGGTCTATAACGGACTCTGTTTTGAATCGGACGAATGTTCCGCTACTACGCATCAGGCATCCCGGATTACCATCGACTTCATCAACAAAATCCATTCGATCAAACACCTGCTGTCTACGGATGTAAAGGCGATATTGGACGGCGATCCGGCAGCAAACAGCCTCAGCGAAGTGATCTTCTGCTATCCGGCTACGCAGGCTATTTTGTACCAGCGTATCGCACACGAACTGTTTAAATTGGGTGTACCCATCCTGCCCCGTATCATCACCGAAATAGCGCACTCGGAGACAGGGATAGACATTCATCCGGGAGCGCAGATAGGAGAATATTTCAGTATCGACCATGGGACAGGCATTGTCATCGGACAAACGACAGTGATTGGCGACCATGTCAGGCTGTATCAGGGCGTGACGCTGGGTGCAAAGCGGTTTACCTACGATGAAGACGGGCTGCCGATGAATCTTCCCCGTCATCCCATTATTGAGAATAATGTCATTATCTATTCCAATACCTCCGTATTGGGGCGAATCACGATTGGGCACGATTCGATCATAGGAGGGAATATATGGCTGACACATAGCGTCCCATCCCACTCCAAAATACTTCAAACGCAGGCTATACAAGACTGGTAGGAACAGCCCGTATGCAGGAAATATACAATACTGTTCGTATTTTCAGGAAAAATAATATGATCAATCCTGTTTTTTCTCTCTACCTTTGTGGCGTATCTAAAAATACTAAGAAGCGTAATGAAAAATGTATTAATTATTGGTTCTACCGGTCAGATCGGTTCGGAATTAACGATTGAGTTGAGAAAGCGGTATAACGGACATATTGTAGCCGGCTATATTACAGGTGCAGAACCAAAAGGTGAATTACTGGAGACAGGACCTGCGGAGATTGTAGACATTACCGACAAAGAGCAAATCGCCGGCGTTGTATCCAAATACAGGATAGATACGATTTACAACCTGGCGGCGCTGCTGTCTGCCGTAGCCGAAGCCAAACCTCAGCTGGCATGGAAGATAGGAATGGAAGGCCTGTTCAATGTCCTGGAAGTGGCGCGTGAAAAGAACTGCGCCGTCTTTACGCCAAGCTCTATCGGCGTTTTCGGAAACAATACCCCCAAAGACAAGACGCCACAAGATACGATACGTAACCCCCGAACGATGTATGGCGTAACCAAAGTAGCCGGAGAGCTGCTGAGCGATTATTACCATATCCGTTTTGGCGTAGACACACGTTCGGTCAGGTTTCCAGGATTGATCTCCTATGTTGCGCCTCCAGGCGGCGGGACGACCGACTATGCCGTAGATATCTATTACGAAGCAGTCAAGAGCGGCCATTTCATTTGTCCGATTGCGGCAGGGACGTTTATGGATATGATGTATATGCCCGATGCATTGCACGCCGCCATACAGATCATGGAAGCCGACCCGTCGCAGCTGGTTCACCGCAATGCGTTCAATATTACAGCCATGAGCTTTGATCCCGAAATCATTGCCGCTAATATAAGGAAATACATACCCGGCTTTACCATCGAATACCGTGTCGACCCGTTGCGCCAGGCAATAGCCGAATCATGGCCTAACTCGTTAGACGATACATGCGCCCGCAATGAATGGGACTGGAAACCGGTATACGATCTGGACATGATGACAAAAGACATGCTTTCCAAACTGCAGAAACAGGGAGCAGTTAATCGTTAACTGTTAACTCATTTTCTGGAAATCAATCCTGACTTTCGTTCCTTCATTCAAAACGGAAGAGACGGTCACCTCCGCCCCGTATATCCTAAGGATACGCATCGAAAGGCTAAGTCCGATACCGTTGCCCGGAAATTCCCGCGTATTTCCGGCGCGGTAAAAGGGTTGGAAGATACGGTCAAGCTCTTCGGGAGGGATACCGATCCCCTGATCCTCGATCTCCAGTACCGTCCCGCGAAGGCGTATTTCGACCATTCTATCCCTCGAATATTTACAGGCATTATGGATGATATTACTCAAAGCCAGCTTCAATAATTGGGGATCAATATGCAGTACCAAAGCAAAATTATCGGTAGAAAACTGGATGCGTCTCTCCACAAACTTCATCAGAAATTCAGCAAGAAACACCGTCTCCCGCGCACTCCTCAATATCTCCTCCTCTCCTTTCGACAGGAACATCAGATGTTTCATCAACCGGATAATCCGCCCCGTCTCCGAAGCGATACGGGTAAGGGCTTCCTGGTATTCGGCCGGCGTCCGCTCTTTTAACAGGCTGATCTCGCACTCTCCCTGTATGGCGGTAAGCGGATTATTCAGCTCGTGGGAAGCATTCCCTATAAACGCTTTCTCGCTCTGGTAGGCATGATCGATGCGCTCTATCATACGTGCCGCATACCGTTTCCCTACAAAGTAGACAAGCCAGGCATTGACCAACAGGAAAGCCGCAAAACCACCCGTCGCATACCACCACCCGAAAGCCAAAGGAAGAAGGAAAAAAACCGCCAAAACAAAAAAAACAACCATCACGACAGCCGTTATCCCTACCGTAACAAGTGTATATTGAAGCGCTATTTTACTCTTTTTCTCCACAGTCATACCGTTGTTTGAATACCTCCGAGGCAGGATACAATATGATACCCCAGTCATTGAGTTAATATCTTTTTCTTAGTCCCGTCATTTTTACCAAGTAAAACAGAATCACAATAAAGAAGCAGCCAATTAATACATAAAAAACAGGCATACATAACCTTTCCATACGGTGTGTTGCAACAAGAAATACAGAGTTGCTTATAAAGCAAAATATGGCCAACACAACCGGCTTGATATGACGGATTAAACAAATGCCAAGCCGGTAGATTGCATCGGCCATTTCTTCATTTTTGATTTTGACTGGATAATGAAACTTTTTGTATTGTCGTTCAATATATGTCAGACCCATATAAAGGGTAATAGCTATGGCAGGAATAAACCATAGCAAATAAGGATTTTCCCATCCATCGACTTTACCGTTAATCCCAAAATGTATCGGGATAGAAGCCATTTTTGCTAATTTTCCGAAATGGATAAACGGAAAAATCGTAGCGCCCAAAATAACCAACGACACGATTTCTAATAGGTGGTCACAGGTCGTCTTTCTTCTTGGATTATTCATAAGCACAATCATTCAAAATTTGCTATAAAGATAAGAAATAATTCCAACTTTTTCCATGCCTGCTTTTTCTGCAATCAATCCGTAGATAGAATGTTGGAATAAATGAGTACTTTTGCGCTAAATTCCAGAAGAATATGGGCAATACAGAAAACAATAGGCTCCATAACGTTTTGTGTGGGTATAGGAAAATCCCCGTCAGTGACAGCCTATGGTATCCGTCATTGCGAACCCGCAGGGTGAAGCAATCCAGACCCCATAGCAATCCCTCGGGATTGCTTATTCCCTCGCAAGGACGTGTTAATCCATTAATCCCGAAAACCAAAGATGTTTTTGCAACGGGCGAAGCAATCCGGTGGGATTGCTTTGGGGTCTGGATTGCTTCACCCTGCGGGTTCGCAAGGACGGATCCTATAAACCATTCACCTCTCCTCCCCTTGCGGGTAAGTACCCACACAAAACGGTATAGACCCAAACAATACAGAAAACGATACAGATAATATGACTAATTATGATTACAAAAAAGATAAGGCAATAAAGGAAAAGATAAAGATATGAGGATAGAAGAAAATTACCTGCTGAAAGAGCATAATACGTTCCGTTTGCCGGTCAAGGCGCGCTGGTTTATGGAGTACGAAAGCGAAGACGAGTTGGTATGCATACTCAGGGACGAGTATTTTCAGGAATCCCTGTCGCTGCATATCGGAAGCGGGAGCAACCTCCTTTTCCTGAACGATTACAACGGCATTATCCTGCACTCCGCCATTAAAGGGATCACGATTGCCGGCGAAACAGACGACACCGTCCTGCTACGTATCGGAGCGGCCGAGATATGGGATGACGTGGTGGCCTATGCCGTCTCAAAAGGATGGAGCGGAATAGAAAACCTCTCCCTTATACCAGGAGAAAGCGGCGCGGCGGCGGTACAAAATATCGGCGCGTACGGCGTAGAGATAAAACAGGTCGTCGAAACAGTGGAAGCCTACAACCAGCTCACGTTCGAGAAACAGACCTTTACCAACGAAGCATGCGGCTACGACTACCGCTCCAGCTTCTTTAAAAACAAACAGCACGACCCCTACATCATCACCCATATCCATCTCCGGCTGAGTAAAACACCCCGTTATACGCTGCATTACGGAAACCTGAAAGAGCTGGCCGCCGCCTGTTCGCCTTTGACGATACAGGATATCCGCCGGATCATCATCGACATCCGCCGGCAAAAACTGCCCGACCCTGCCGTCACAGGTAATGCCGGAAGCTTTTTTACCAACCCCATCATCCCGGCCGATCACTATGAGGCGTTGAAAAAGAGGTATCCCGCGATACCCGCCTACCCTATGAAAGGCCAGGTAAAGATACCGGCAGGCTGGCTGATCGAACAGTGCGGATGGAAAGGAAAAACCTGTGGACAGGTAGCCGTTTACGACAAACAGGCGTTGGTATTGGTCAACCTGGGAGAGGCGACGGGAGACGAAATCGCGTTGGTGGCGGAACGTATACGGACGGCTGTCGCCGAACGGTTTGGCATAGAGCTGGTGCCCGAAGTACACTATGTTTTGAGTTGAGAGTTGAGAATTGAGAGTTGGCGTGCTCTCAACTCTCAATTCTCAACTCTCAACTCTCAACTCTCAAAACGGGGCGCATCCGGTATAATACAGTTTGTTCTCTTCGCTGTTGATTTGGAAAGTCATATGTATCTCAGGATACAACTGTTCCACCCGGCGCGAAAGGGTATCAGCCATCGACCGGTAATAGACGGCGGGCAGGGAGGTATAAGGCAAATTGCCATAGCAGCAAAAACGTCCTTCGCTCAGGAAGAGGTCGGTCGCCAGCCACCGGTGTCGTATCCGCCATTCCGGCGATTGATCAGAGGAGACATATAGATTCAGGTCGTCGGCCGGAAAAAGGATATTCGCCGGGGCATTCATATCGAAAGCGTTGCGCAGCTCGCCTATCTCTGCCGGTAAAGGCTGGCCATCCCCTGTTTGCCGGCGGCTAACGGCCTCCAACAGTTTCCGGCTATAACTGCCAACCCATATCCCGCCATACGCATAACACCCGAAGAAGCGGCTATCCGTACCGGCATAAAAAGAATAGGTGATGCCATCTTTCTCCCGCTTTAGCGGAGCATACCCGCCGAATCGTTTCTGCAGCACATTCTCCTCAATCGACCGTACCTCCCTGCCGTCCGCTTTCATATAACACACAATGCCTTGCGGATGAAAAGAGAAGATCATCCGCCCCTCGTGACTTTCCTTTATCAGGGAAAGAAAAACCGGAGGCAACCCGGAAGAAAAGGCAGAATAGAGAGACTTTTGATTCAGGATCATACGCGTAACTATCGAAGGGCGGTTGACGGCCAGCAACGCATCGGGGTCGGGAGCGACCAACTGAAACAGATCCGTCCCGGCGCTTTGCTTCTCCTTCTCCACCGACCGGATATAGGACAGGATCGCCAGCGACATGACCACCAAAGCGATCACGCTAACCACTATTTCGCGTTGATGCGTTCTCATTTCCGGTGAAGAAAATAGGTACACCACGCCGTTAACCCGCAGCTGTCGCATTTGGGTTTTCGTACCACACAGACATACCGGCCATGCAGGATAAGCCAGTGATGCGCCTTGGGGATCAGTTCTTCGGGGATATGTTTGACCAGCTCCTTTTCCGTAGCCAGGGGCGTCTTGCTGTTGACCGTCAACCCGATACGGTTGGATACGCGGAAGACATGCGTATCGACAGCCATAGCCGGCTTGTCATAGACCACCGAAGCGATCACATTCGCCGTTTTACGCCCTACGCCCGGAAGCGTCTGTAACGCATCCACATCCGACGGGACGACGCTGTTAAATTCCGCCACCAACCGCTGCGCCATCCCCACCAGATACCGTGATTTGCTATTGGGATAGGAGACGCTCCTGATGTATTCATACACCTTTTCGGGAGTGGAAGCCGCCAACGCCTCAGGCGTGGGAAAGGCGTCGTACAAAGCCGGCGTGATCATGTTCACCCGCTTGTCGGTACACTGCGCCGACAGGATCACCGCGATGAGAAGCTGATACGGATCTGCGTAGTGCAACTCCGTTTCGGCCACCGGCATATTTTCCGAAAACCAGCCGATAACCCCTCTGTATCGCTCCTCTTGACGCATGATTCCGGGTAGCCCGCCTCAATGGGCTGCTTCAAACTGTTTCAGGAAACGGACATCATTCTCCGAAAACATACGCAAGTCCTTGACCTGGTATTTCAGGTTCGTAATGCGTTCAATGCCCATCCCCAGGGCATACCCGGAATAGACGGAACTGTCGATGCCGCAGTTGTCGAGCACGTTGGGATCGACCATCCCGCAACCGAGTATCTCCACCCAGCCGGTATGTTTGCAGAACGGGCACCCTTTCCCCCCGCACAGGTTGCAGGAGATATCCATCTCGGCAGACGGTTCGGTAAAGGGAAAATAGGAGGGGCGCAGCCGGATCTTCGTCTCTTGCCCGAACATCTCCTTGGCAAAAAAGAGCAACGCCTGTTTCAGGTCGGCAAAAGAGACCTCCCTGTCCACATACAACGCCTCCACCTGGTGGAAAAAGCAGTGTGCACGGTACGAAATCGCTTCGTGGCGATACACGCGTCCGGGACAAATAATCCGGATAGGCGGCTGTTGCTTCTCCATCACGCGCGTCTGTACCGACGAGGTATGCGTACGCAGCAGGATATCCGGATTGTGCCGGATAAAAAAGGTGTCTTGCATATCACGTGCCGGATGGTCTTCGGCAAAGTTGAGGGACGAAAACACATGCCAGTCGTCTTCTATTTCAGGCCCTTCGGCAATACTGAACCCCAGCCGTCCGAAGATGTCGCAGATCTCTTTTTTCACAATCGAGAGCGGATGGCGCGTCCCCAGAGCGACCGGATAGGCCGTGCGCGTCAGGTCGATATCGTCATGGCCGGCCGATACATGGGCGAATCCCTCTTTGAGTTCACTGATCCGCTGCTGGGCTTTTTCTTTCAACTGGTTCAAGTACTGCCCGACTTCGCGCTTTTGTTCGCTGGCCACATCGCGGAAATCGTTCATCAATTGCGCTATTTCCCCTTTCTTACTCAAGTATTTGATGCGCAAAGCCTCCAGCTCTCCGGCATTTGCCGCCTTTAGTTCCTCCACTTCCCGAAGCAGATGTTTTATCCTGTCAATCATGTTGTTTACTATTCACTGTTCATTATTCCCTGCAAAAATAGCCCTTTATTTTCAGACATACAATAAAAAAGAGAGGCTCTACAGGGTCAACGCATTAAAATGTATTGTTTTAGTCGCCAATGGCAAATGACGGCAAATAAAAAAGTCACTTTATAGAGCAAAAAAGAGAAGATGACCATTTGTGGTCATCTGATGGTCATCTCTTTTTCTTTCTTTTTCCTGTTTTTGTTTACAAAAAAGGCTACCCCACCACTTTTTATCACAAAAAACGATTTTTCGGAAGACAAAAAAAGGACCGTCTAACGAACTCATAAAAAACTATCAATCAACTATTTCTACTCTTCTTACCTCTTTTCTTCCTTTCT